>DASVGY010000108.1:0-16961 GCA_036379295.1 Pelobium sp. | reverse complement strand
CTAGTTTTTTGTTAGAAAAATGTTAAAAAGCTATTTAAAAGCAAAAATAAACTCGTTTATTTATGTCCGGATGGTTAATAATTCACATAAATATTTAAATTTGTAAGAAAGCGAAAAAATCATATATGTCAGAAATTGCGGAACTTAAAATAAACGGAAACACTTATAATTTACCAGTTGTTGAAGGAACTGAAAAAGAGAAAGCTATTGATATTGCTAAACTCAGAGACCAAACTGGATATGTAACTTTAGATAGCGGGTTTAAAAATACCGGCGCCACAAAAAGCTCAATTACTTTTTTAGATGGTGAAAAGGGTGTTTTAAAGTACAGAGGTTATGCTATTGAGCAGTTGGCAGAAAAATCTACTTTTTTAGAAGTAGCCTATTTATTAATTTATGGTTCGCTACCCAACCAAACCCAGATTCAAGATTTTCAGCACCAAATAAGCCGCCATACCCTTGTTCATGAGGATATGAAGAAATTTTTTGATGGTTTTCCGTCGAAGTCTCATCCAATGGGGCAGCTGTCATCTTTAGTTTGTTCCCTCTCGGCCTTTTATCCAGAGTCTTTGGATCCTCATGCTACACAGGAGGAGTTTGACCTTACCATCATCAAGCTATTGGCAAAAATGGCCACAATTGTATCGTGGATTTACAAAAAATCTTTAGGTCATCCGGTAATTTATCCAAAAAACAAGTTAGACTATGTGACTAACTTTTTACACATGACTTTTGGCCAACGCACAGAAGAGGTGGTAATAGATGATGTTGTGGTTGACGCAATGAATAAGTTATTGATTTTACACGCCGACCATGAGCAAAATTGTTCAACCTCTACCGTTAGGATTGTAGGATCGTCTGACTGTAATTTATACGCATCAATATCTGCAGGCTGTTCAGCACTATGGGGGCCTTTGCATGGAGGCGCCAACCAGGCGGTAATTGAAATGCTCGAAAAAATTAAAAACGATGGGGGAGATGTAGATAAATGGGTTAATAAGGCAAAAGATAAAAACGACTCGTTTAGATTGATGGGTTTTGGACACAGGGTTTATAAAAACTTTGATCCGAGAGCTAAAATTATCAAAAAAGCTTGTGATGATATTTTAGAAAAGTTGGGAATTAATGACCCGGTGCTGGATATCGCTAAAAAGTTAGAAGAAGTTGCACTGAGCGATCCGTACTTTGTTGAACGCAAACTTTATCCAAACGTTGATTTTTACTCCGGAATTATTTATAGAGCTTTAGGATTTCCGACAGAGATGTTTACAGTATTATTTGCTTTAGGCCGTTTACCTGGTTGGATTGCACAATGGAAAGAGATGAGAGAAAATGGAGATCCAATTGGTAGGCCACGGCAGATTTATGTTGGCGAAAATGATAGGCCATACGTGGAAATGGATAAAAGATAAAAATCTTATTTAAAATGTTTTAAAAAAGCTGATTCAAAAAAATCAGCTTTTTTTATGGCCAAAAAATGTTGGACTAGCGATTTTGTTAGGAAGATTAAAAAACGGAACTTCCTAAAACTAACAATCTACGCAGCTTACCAATTGGTGCAAGACCGTTTACCTGCAAATTATAACTGTTAGCGATTTTTACTTGTAAGTTAGATTAAAAAAAGAACGTTCTAACGCTAATCAAATAAAAGGGGGACTGGTTAAAATATGAGGCCGTTTCCGTCTGAATGATAAACTCTGGCAATTCTTACTTAACATAATATTAATTATAAGACAAATAGACCAGCTCTGATTCTACACATTTTACACTAAAAGCTTAGCCTAAAAACGAAAAAATCTGTGAAGTTTTAATTCACAGATTTTTATTGTTCTTCATTAATTCGTTTTAACCCAGACAAAATTTAAGTTGGGAAATTTTAAAATTTTAAGCTAACTAATTTTAAAATTTATATCCGCTTAACGTTAATAGCGTTCATGCCTTTAAGACCTTTTTCAAGTTCAAAACTCACTTTATCGCCCTCACGTACTTCCTCAACTAAACCGTTAACATGTACAAAATATTTTTCTTGCGTTCCGTCTTCGCGAATAAACCCAAAACCTTTCTGATCATTAAAGAAATCTATCTTTCCCTTTTTTGGCAGCGTTAAATCTTCGGCTTCTTGCTTAGGTACGCCAATCTCAATTGTGCTGGCGTCAATTTCTTTTTTCTTACGGATTGGATCTGGTGGCGTATCCGTGATGTTCCCGTACTCATCCACGTAAGCCATCATGCTCTCCAAGCTTCCGCCCGATGAGTTTTCTCTACGTTCTTCTTTCTTTTGCTGTTTCTCTTGTCTCTTTTTTAAACGCTTTTTTTCATTCTCTTTTTTACTAAAAGTTTCCTGTGATCTACCCATTGATTATTTTTTCTTTTTTAAATCTGTTCTACATCAAAGCATAAACATCAAACTAATGAGCTTCAATTTGGTATTGAGAATATCAATAGTGAATTGAGAGGTTAATTGCAAACTAGCGAATGTTAAAACACGTTTAAAAGCGCTGTCGGTAATAAAACCGTTTTTAAGTAATCGCTGAAAGATTTGAAATGCTTTTGAATTTTACAAAGGTAACAATTTAGCGTGACATTGTGGGTTTATTGTTGATCTAAATTATTTGTGTCTGATAGCTTTAACTTGCTGAGCGTAATTAAATTCAATACAATTATGCAAAACATTAGCCATGCTAAGCCTGCAATGTACCCCGCTAAAATATCCGAAGGATAATGAACGCCCAAATATACCCTACTTAAACCAATTAAACAGATAATTACAACACACACCAATATAACGGAAAAGCGTAGCCACGCTTTTTTTATTAAGATAATGCACAAATAGATAATAAAACCATAAAATGTAATGGCGCTCATGGCATGGCCGCTTGGAAAACTATAAAATTCTGCAAAAACCAACCTGCCAACTTCGGGTGGTCTTTGCCTTGCAATACTGTTTTTTAATACAATGTTTAAACCCGATGATAATAAAAGAACAAGCGTAATTTGGATGGATAAACGCCAGTTTTTTCTAATGATAAAAAAGATAGTAAGTATGGGGATAATAAGTAAGTAGCCAATTAAATTACCTATCGTCGTCATGCTTTTCATAAAAACCGTGGCATCTTGGCTCCTTAAAGCCACCACAGCTTTAATCACGTCATCATCAAAAACCTTTAACTTATCTTTTGATAACAGCTCGGTTAAGCCATAAAATGCTGCAATCGCCACAATTAAAACTACTAATGCGATTATAATTGTGCTAAACTCGGGCACTAATTTATAATCATTAATGTACTGTTTAAAAAGTGATGGCAGTCTTTTCAAACCAACTGGCGTTTTACAGTGACTCTATTTTTTTAAACGAAATTTTCAAAGCAGCTTCCAACTCGGCTATCTTATCAAGTTCAGACGGTGCTACAAACGCTAACGAAAAACCTTCCTTACCCGCTCTTGCGGTTCTTCCGCTTCTGTGGGTATAATATTCCAATTGGTCCGGCAATTGGTAATGTAACACGTAGGCCAAGTTAGCTACATCAATACCTCTGGCAGAAATATCCGTAGCAATTAATATTTGTAATCGTCTTGATTTAAATAAGCGCATCACTCGGTCTCTGTCTCGTTGCCCTAAATCTCCATGTATCGCTTCGGCCTGAATGTTTTTTGCTTTTAACTGTTTTTCAAGCGTTTGTGTGCCTGCTTTTGTTCTACAAAAAATGATGCCCCGCTTCTCCCCCTGCACCTTTAAAAATCTGGACAGCACATCAACTTTATCTTTAATATCCGTAATAATATACTGGTGAGCAATACTTTGGTTTACTACGTTTTCTTTAGGTACGGTTACCGTAAAAACGTCTTTCGCCATAAACTCATCTATAATTTCTTTTAAAGCGGTAGGTATGGTTGCAGAAAAAAGCCATGTATTGCTTTTTTTGTTGTTGGTATAGCTTAAAATTTTATCAACATCGGCTTTAAAGCCCATACTCAACATTTCGTCGGCTTCGTCTAAAACAACTGTTTTAACGTTTTCTAAATTTATAGCGTTGCGCTCTAACAAATCAATCAATCTGCCTGGGGTTGATACTACTACGTGTGTTGGTCTTCGTAACCGACTAATTTGTAATTCAATTTTTTCGCCGCCGTAAACTGCTTCGGTAAAAATTTTTTTATCGGCGTATTTGGTAAACCTAAAAAGCTGTTTGGCAATTTGTTGAGCCAGCTCTCTGGTGGGGCTTATTACCACTGCCTGAATTTGTTTCAAATCAGGGTTAATTTGCTGCAAAATTGGTAGTCCGTAAGCTGCTGTTTTACCTGTACCAGTTTGTGCTTGCCCAATAAAATCTGTTCCTTCTTTTGCTTGCAGTAAGTAAGGAATTGCTTTTTGTTGTATTTCTGTTGGACTTTGTATGTTGTTTTCTGTTAAAGCTTTGATAAATTGTTCATCAACGCCTAATTCCTGGAAATTATTCAATGCTATATGTTTTTACCCGCAAATGTAGGGAAATAAAAATTGTCATGTTTTTTAATTATTTCTTGGAAGCTCTTTATCGTAAAAATGGCTTATTTTTACTGATAAATTATGAAAAGCAACCCTATCTATGATTTTAAGAACTTTATGTTTACCCAATACTTTTCTGATGGGGTTAAAATTACTTTGGGTGTGCTTCTCCCCTCTTTAATTTTTTTTCAGTTTGATAAACTCGAAGTTGGAATCACCTTATCATTAGGTGCGCTTTGTGTTAGCATTGCAGATACGCCTGGCCCCTGGATTCACCGTAAAATGGGGATGCTTTTTACCAACTTATTTATTTTCCTGACTGCGCTTTTAACGGTTTCTATAAACACCAATCCGTTTTTTGTAGCCACCGAAATATTTTTGTTATGTTTTTTGTTTTCGATGTTTTATCTCTACGGAAGCAGAGCAGCCTCTGTAGGTACGGCAGCTCTGCTGATCATGGTTTTGGATATCATTCCTGGAAAAACATCACTTAAACCCTTTGAGCATTCATTTTTGGTACTTGGAGGCGGTACGTGGTACTTTTTGTTAAGCACACTTTTTTCTACACTTCGGCCCTATCGTTATGCTCAACATACCTTAGGCGAAAGTATTAACGAGGTTGCAAAATACATGCGTTTAAGGGCAAGATTTTACGGCAACAAAGTGTCTGTTGATGAAAATTTTAGAGCTTTAGTAGCCCAACAAGTTAAGGTGAGCGAGTTACAAGATGAAGTGCGGGATGCCTTGTTTAAAACAAGAGAGTTAATGAACGAATCTACCAATGCAGGCCGTTTGATGGTACAAATTTTTGTAGATACTGTTGATATTTTTGAGCAAACCATGGCTACCCATAACGATTATGAAACCATTAGAGAACGATATGCGGGACTGGATGTTTTACCCGCTTTTGCTGATATTATAGAAAAAGTTGCTGATGAGATTGCCTACATAGGTTTTTGCTTAATTCATCAACAGAAACCCACAAACAGGGTGCTTTCAATCAAAGATTTGGATGCGCTAAAATCAAAAATAGATAAACTAGAGCAGCATGGAACGCCAACATTAATCCTAAAAAAGATTCTAATTAATTTGCGCAATATTTTTAACAAAACCACAGATATTGCTAACTATTTTAATAAAGAAACCATTGAAGCTAAGGGGAACGCTGCCGCAACTGACCTATCTCGTTTTGTAAGTCACCAAAGCTTTGATTGGAAAATCTTTAAGAACAATTTAAACTTAAAATCAAGTGTATTTAAATACTCATTAAGGATAGCTATTGTGTGTTTAGTTGGTTTTTTTGTTGGGAAGTTATTTTCTTTAGGGCACCATAGTTACTGGATTATTTTAACCATTCTGGTGATTATGAAGCCTGGATTTAGCAGTACCAAACAAAGAAATTATGAACGAGTAGTTGGAACTTTGATTGGCGGCGTGTTAGGGGCAGTTATTTTGATGTTTGTGAAAGACGAAACTGCAAAATTTTTCCTCCTTTTGTTATTTATGCTCATCACTTATAGTATTATTAGAATAAGATATATTTTAGGTGTGATATTTATGACGCCTTTTATCTTAATACTTTTTAGCTTTTTAAGCGCAGGCAACAATATTACGGTAATTGCAAGCGAAAGAATTATAGATACGCTCATCGGCTCGTTTTTGGCCTTTGTTTCGAGCTATATTTTGTTTCCGGGATGGGAGTCTGAGCAGTTAAGGCAATATCTTCCACAGATAATAAAAGCGAACCTTAACTATCTTGAACACATTATTTTAAGGCAATCTCTTATGCCAACAAGCGTAACAGAATATAAACTTGCCCGAAAAAACGTTTATGTAAACACAGCAAATTTAGCGGGGGCTTTTCAGCGAATGTTGCAGGAACCTAAAAGCAAGCAACACCATATAAAAGATACACACAAATTTGTGGTACTCAACCATATTCTGTCCTCTTATCTTGCAAATTTATCTGAAAGTTTTAGCAGCACAGGGGCAGCTATTAATGCCGAGCAACTTAAACTGATACGTAAAAGCCGCTTTCGGTTAGAAGAGGCAATAGAAAAAATAGATAACCAATTGCAAGGAAGCACCCAAACTAAATTGCACATCCATTTATCTGATTCAAAGGCAGATCCTCAAATTACCGAACAGTTAGAGTTGATCAATAACCTTTCGACCGAAATATCAAAAATAAGCGAGAAAATATGAGCTTTGTTTGGCTTTTCGCATAGCAGATCCTATTTTTTTGCGATTGGGTACAAATTCCTGAGTTTACTGTACATGTCATTAGCATCAAACGGTTTGTAAATAAAATCAATCATACCGCAAGCGTTAACTTCGCTTAAAATTTCTTCAGAAATTGATGCCGTAAATGCAATAATTGGTGTTTCGTAATTTAAGCCATGCCTGTTTTCTTTGATAGTTTTGGCAGCAAGGTATCCATCAACCAAGGGCATGTGTAAATCCATTAAAATCACATCAAACTTTTGTTTTAATGCGATATTAATTGCCTCCTCTCCGTTCTCAGCGAAAACTGGTTGGTTCTCCCATTTGGCTAAAACCTTTTGGATGAGCACCCTATTCATCAAGTTGTCTTCTGCAACTAAAATTTTTAAATCGCTTAAGTTTTTTGGAGCAATAACTTCTAAACTTTGTCTGGTTACTAATTTTTCAGTTTTTGGATGGTATTCAAATTGTATCTCAAAACTGAAATCAGAACCTTTTTGAGGGCTGCTTTCTAAAACAATTTTGCTGTTAAAAAGGGTAACCAAACGCTTAACAATAGATAAACCTAGGCCGGTGCCGCCAAATTGCCTGGTGATACTGTTTGATGCCTGACTAAAAGGCTCAAAAATGGACTGTTGCTGTACAGTCTCTATCCCAATACCAGTATCTGCAACACTAAACCTTACACTAAGTTGTTCTTCTGTTTGATGGGTTACATTTAAACTCACAGAAACTTCTCCAACAGCAGTAAATTTGATTGCGTTTCCAATTAAATTGTATAAAATCTGTGCAATACGCGTTGGGTCTGTAACCACATCAAACTCATCAATCTTTGGGTCAATATGCAGCTTTAAACCAATGTTCTTATCATAGGCTTGTTTATTTAAGCCAGAACAAACGGTGTGTAGTAGTTTAGCCAGATCAACTTTTATGTTTTCTAAGCTAAGTTTTGAAGATTCTAGTTTATTGTAGTCGAGAATATCATTGATAATGAGTAGTAAAGTATTTGCAGAAAATTTCAAATCCTTCAAATTTTCTTCCTGGTGCGCCTCAAACTTATCTGCAAGTAACAAATCGGTAGTTCCAATTACGGTGTTAAGCGGAGTTCGCAGCTCATGAGACATTGTTGAAAGAAAGTTCGATTTGGCTTGAACAGCATCATTTGCCATTTTCACGGCTTTCTGCAACTGCGTATTTAGGTCTTCTTTTTCAACAACGGTGTTTACAAATGATTCGTAAAATAAATATGGGATGTAAATTATCGTAATAAAATTTACGATTACAATAATTTCGTAGCCTGGCGATGCTAATTCTGCCGTAGCAGCATAGGTATTAAATTTTGAGCCCATTAGCAAAAACACAATAGCTGGAATTATCGCTAAAACAGAATATAAAATACCATAGCGTGAATTTAGAATGTAAAAACTGGATAATATAATGGAAAAAACAAACTGCATGGTTACGATATTTAAGGTTCCGGCTATCAGAAATAAATTGCTGTAAACCAAAATTAAACCCGCAATTATAATGGTATGCGCTACAAACTTGAACGATAAAATGTCTCTAAGAAAGCAGTAGAACAAGATTTGATAAGCTGTTAAATATACCAACGCCCGCAGCATTTGCACTTCTTGGTTAAAGTACGCAGCTGTGCATAAAGCGATAATTCCTTTAATAAACGTTAAAATAAATACGATAAAAAGAATTTTGTGTTTAGATTTTATAAAGGAGTCTGATTGCACTTTAAATATACTGTTCAAAGAAAATTTCGACCTTGAAGTCTTCTGTTTCATAATCATTAAAAACGCTTTAACCAAAGCAATAAATTACTGTGCTTTTTACGATATTTTGAGCCAAAGGTTTTAATTTTCATTTAACATTGTCTGCAACGCGTTTCCGGCAAGTAATAATTCTTGAGTTATGTTTTTGGTGTATTCGGTTATTTCGGCCTTAAAATCTTTAACAGAGGCCCCCGAGCGTATTTCTTCTAATCTTTTTTCCCACTGCCCAGTGAGTTCGGCTTGGGCAATCTTTTTGTCTTTTACCACTCCGTAAACTGCCAATCCTTTTTTAGAAGGAATCAAATTTTTCTTTTCTCTTACGATATATTCTCTTTTGATGAGCGTTTCTATAATGGAAGCTCTGGTAGCTGGAGTGCCTAAGCCACTTTCTTTCATTGCATATCTTAATTCCTCGTCTTCAATATCTTTACCGCATGTTTCTAAAGCTTTTAATAAGGTTGCTTCGGTAAACAAAGGCTTCGGTTTGGTTTGTTTTTCCAAAACCGCTTTGTTTGTAATATCCAAGCTCTCGCCTTTAATCACTTTTGGCAAACTTGCGTTGTCTTCGTCTTTTTTATCATCTTCGTTATCATTAAATACCGAACGCCAGCCAGCAGATTGGATTACAGTACCGTTAGCAATAAATTCTGATCCGGAGCTGACGGTGATTTTTGTGGTTTCTTTTAGGCAATCCTGATGAAACGCTTCTAACATTCTGCCAACCACCATGTCATAAACTGCTTGCCTGTCAGATGATAATTGTCCGGCGTTTTCTCCGGTAGGTAAAACAGCGTGGTGGTCGGTAACTTTTTTTGCATTTACACTTCTTTTGTTCAATTTGTTTTCCAGCAAAAAAGAAGCATCTTTTCCAAATAAAGGGTGCGTAGTGTATTTAGCTATTAAACCCGGAACAGTAGCAAAAACATCATCTCCAATGTATCGACTACCGGTTCTAGGATAGGTTACCAGTTTGTTTTCGTAAAGATTTTGTAATATACCCAGCGTTTGATCTGCCGTGTAGCCCTTTTTTCGGTTTGCTTCTTGCTGCAAACTACTTAAATCATGTAGTAAAGGCGGGGGTTCTTTTTTCGCTTTTGCCTCTACGTTGGCTACTAAACCTCCTTTTGAATGCCCACTAGCTAAATCCAAAACGGCAGCAAGGGTAGCTTCGGCAGCTTCTTTTGTTTTAAAGTTTTTTACGGATATTGCCCTAAACAAGGTGTCATCTTTATTTAACTGAATGGCAACCTGAAAATATATTTCGGGCACAAAGTTTTTTGTTTCGATGTATCTGCTACAAATCATTGCTAAAGTAGGCGTTTGCACCCGCCCTAATGACAAAACAGATCGGTTACCTGCAGAAATGCTTAAAGCTTGTGTGGCGTTCATCCCTACCAGCCAGTCAGACTCTGACCTGCAATGCGCAGAGTTAAAAAGCGTATCGTAATCAGTTCCAGGCTTCAAATTTCTAAAACCTTCTTTAATTGCCTGGTCTGTTTGCGATGAAATCCACAACCTACGGAAAGGCTTTTTGCATTTTAAGTAGTAATAGATATACCTAAAAATAAGCTCTCCTTCCCTCCCAGCATCTGTAGCCACAATAATTTCCGTACAATCGTCAAAAAGCTTTTTTATAACGTCGAGTTGCTTTCTAACTGCGGGGTCTTCTACTACGCCATCTTTAGTCTTTACCTTTCTTACGGCCAACTTAAATTTTTGTGGTAACATGGGCAAGTGTTGCTGTTTCCAACCGTAAAATCCGTAATCCTGCGGCGGAGCTAACTGTAGTAAATGGCCAAACGCCCATGTGAATGAATATCCTTTTCCTTCAATATAACCAGCTTTTTTATCAGTTGCTCCAAATACTTTAGCTAACTCTCTGGCTACCGATGGCTTTTCGGCAATAATTACTTTCATACGCTATGTTAACCTTTGTTATTTTACAAACAATCGCTTAAATTAATCTATTTTTGTTCATCAGGCCACATTGTTTAAGCTAAAAAAATCAACATTCTGTGTTTACGGTACAATGTGAATGGCTAAAACACTGTATTTCATGCTACTTTGTCCAAAAATTCAAAAGATTAAGCGCAATTAAATTTGAGGTAAATAAATTCTGTTATTTTTGAACACATTTTAAAATATCTGCCTTGTTTAATTTTAAAAATAATCTACTAAAAGCCACTAAGGGGAAAATAATTTTTGGTTTTGTAATGGCCATTGTAGCACTAACAGCCGCCTGGAGTATAAGTAAGTTGGTTTTTAGCGAAATGATTAGCACTGTTGACCAAGTTTCGAAACCAGATGATAAATTAAACCTAGTAAATCAGATTTTTACATCCGTCTCGCGACTTGATCAGGAACAAAAATACCTGGCCTTGCAAGAAAACGACAGGTCTTTTTCGGAAGAATCCAACTTGATAAAACTTCGCTTAGATACCCTAAGCCGACTATATGATACGGATAGTTTACAGAAAATTCGAATTAATTCGATTAGAGGATTGCTAAGCCAAAGAGATGAGCAATTTAAGCTTTATCTTGCCGTTCGGGATAGCCTGTTAAACACCAAAGCTCTTTCTAAAGAATTAGATAAATTAAATTCGATGTTTAAAAAGCGGGCCTTCGAATCGGATAGTGCGGTTTATACTACAGAAAGTAAAACTTCAAGTACTACCTTAAAAAGTGATGATAGTAAAGGCTTTTTTGCGAAAATTTTTGGTAAAAAGAAACCTGATTCTTATAAAATCATTAGCGAAGAATTAAAAATTAAACGCGATACGCTAAATCCATTTGCGGAGGACAGTATTATCCAAAGTATGGAAGGCTCGTTGAAAACCATACAAAACCGCCAAAAGCAAAAGAGCAGCAAGTTTATTGCAAAAGAATCGGTTTTGGCGAGCACTTCAAATGAGCTTACACAGCAAATGCTCGCTGTTTTGGAAGAAGTTCGGAATGATGCTTTGCTACAAGTTGCAGAAAAAGGTAAAACTGCCCGCCTGGTAGTTAACAGAGGAATTAATCAAATCACCTATATCTTACTGGTGTTCTTTTGCTTAACACTGTTACTTACCTATTTGATTATTAATGATATAAGCCGTAGCAATAGTTACCGGCTTGCATTAGAAAAAGCAAAGAAACTGTCTGATGATGAGGCAAAAGCTAAGCAAAGGTTTCTTTCCAACATGAGTCACGAAATTCGTACCCCGTTGCAATCTATTATCGGGTATTCCGATATCATCCGTAAATCGACGCAATCGAATCCGCAAGCGGTGGAGGCAATACACTTATCGGCCAATCATCTGCTTTATATTATCAATGAAATTTTGGATTACAGCCGGATTGCATCTGGCAAATTTAACCTAAAGAATGAAGCATTTGAAGCTGCAGGTGCCATAAATGAAGTACTGCTTGTTATGCAACCACTTGCGCAAAGTAAAAACCTGTTATTAAGTGCAGATAAAAACATTCCGGATATTTTATGGTTAAAAGGCGATGCTTTTAGGCTAAAACAAATTTTATATAACCTTTTAGGAAATGCCATCAAGTTCTCAGAAAAAGGCAGTGTAAAATTGAGTGTTAACAGCAGTGAGATTGGCAATAACTTAAAGTTAGAAATACAGGTTTCTGATACAGGAGTTGGGATTAGTGAGCACAAGATAAACAGCATTTTTGACGAGTTTGATAACGGCGACCAGCAAGAAACATTTGATTTTAAAAGTACGGGATTAGGCTTAAGTATTGTAAAACAACTTGTTAAGCTACATAACGGAAGCATAAGTTTAACTAGTACCGAGGGGTTGGGTAGCACTTTTTTTGTTTCGCTTAACTATAATTTTATTTCAGAGAATGAGATTGGCGCAACAGCAAAACCTATAAAAAAGAATAGAAGCTTCACTAAAAAAATGGTGTGGATTATTGATGATGACGCGTTGATTTTGGATATGTGCGGCATCATTTTATCCCAAAAAAGCATAGCCTACCAAACATTTAGTCGGCCAAAATTAATGCTTGAATCAACAATTCCCACTGATTTAGCTTTTGTATTTATGGATATGCGAATGCCAGAACTTGATGGAATAAGTTTGTTTAAGCAGATTAAGCCAAAAGTAACAGCTAATGTTAAATTTTACGCGATTACAGCGCAGGTTTTACCAGCAGAACAAAAAAATATTTTAGATGCCGGTTTTGATGGTATAATTAACAAACCGTTTACCGAAGTAGATTTGCTAAACGTTTTGAGTGAGGAGACGCCTATTTTTGATAACATTGACGCGGCTAACCTACGAAAAATGACCTTTGGCGATACTGCGCAAATGTCAAAAATATTAAAACGATTTGTAAGCGATTCCCTTACGGATATTGAATTGCTGAACCAAGTGTTAAAAACGTATAATTTAGCCGATTGCGGTTTAATTACACATCGGTTAGCTGGCAGGATAGGCCAAATTGGTTTTAAAGACCTCGCATTTAAATTTAGGAAGCTAGAACAAAAGCTAAACTTGCAAAACAGCCTTACAGATGATTTAGTGCATGAAATAGGCATTGAGGTGGAGGGCTTGCAACAATTTATTTCCTTTATAAAAAACAAAAATTACTCTATCTGATAGCGCTCCATTTTAGCGTAAAGCGTTTTTCTGTCGATATTTAAAATTTTAGCTGCCTTAGATTTATTGTACTTTGTTTTTTTAAGGGTTTGTTCAATCAATACTTTTTCGTTAATCTCATTGATGGATTTAAGGTCGGTTGTAGAAGCTGGTGCTTTGGGTTCATTTAATGCAGAAACCATTTCGTCTGGCAATGCATCAACTTCCACAACACTTCCGGCACTCAGCAATACCATTCGTTTAATCACGTTTGATAACTCTCTTAAGTTTCCTGGCCACTCGTAATGGTACAATATGTCTTTAACCTCTTTTGATAAACCAATTACATTTCTATCCAACTCGTTATTAGATTGTTGTATAAAATAATTTACAAAAAGCTTCAAATCATCACCACGCTCTCGTAAAGGCGGTAGTTGAATTTTAAACTGGTTTAAACGGTGATAAAGGTCGTCACGAAAATCTCCGTTATTAATACTGTTCTGCAAATCGTCATTGGTGGCTGTTATAATTCTCACGTCAACGGCGAATGTTTTAGAACCACCCAAGGGCTGTATAACTTTTTCTTGCAAGGCCCTAAGAAGTTTTACCTGCACTTCATAACTTAAATTTCCAACTTCGTCTAAAAATAAAGTTCCACCGTTAGCAAGTTCAAATTGTCCTTTTTTATCAGTTATTGCGCCTGTGAAAGCACCCTTGGTGTGACCAAATAACTCGCTAACTGCCAAATCTTTAGATAGCGCACCGCAATCAATTGCTATAAATGGTTTATCTTTTCGTTTGCTTTGCATGTGCAAAAGCCTTGCAATATGTTCTTTACCTGTGCCGCTTTCGCCCTGTATTATTACCGACATATCGGTTGGCGCCACCAAATCTACATGTTGATATATTTTTTTTGAAACGTCACTTTCCCCCTTGATATAGCTTTCGTCTTCAGACTTATACGCTTTTTGCTCTTTTTGTTTTAAGGCATTTTTAATGGTTAGCAACAATTCATCCGGGTTCACCGGTTTAAGTATATAGTCAAAGGCACCAAGTCTGATAGAATTTACTGCAGTTTTTACATCGTTAAAACTTGTCATCATAATCACCGGCAAAGCAATTTTCTCTTCTCTCAAAAATTTCAGAACTTCCAGTCCGTTCCCATCTGGTAAACGGTAATCCACAAGAACTAACTGAAAAGATTCTTTAGCTAAAGTTTTTAAGGCGGGTTGTATTTTGGCAAAGGCGTTCACAACAAAACCATGTTTAGTTAAAAAGCCCTCTAACAATTCCGAAAATGAGGTATCATCCTCAATTATTAAAATTTTAAGCATGTCCAAAAATAGGAAAAGCCAAACAAAGTTTGGCTTTTCGCATACTAATAAAGAAATTTAAGGTTAATCTTTATAGGTTTTTTGTTAAGAAGCGGGAGTTCCGTCAGCATTAATTTTTACAGAACCTTTTTCCTCTTCTTTGGTTACGTTAATTTGATAGTACTCTTTTCCATTTTCTTTTACCAAAAACGCTTCAGTAGGCGTCCATGCTTTATAAGCATCAGAAGCCAACGTAGTTTTAACGGCATCCGGCAGTTCTTCTAATTTAACCGGAGTTGTGGCAGAGCTGTCTTGCATTGCAGTTGCACTTGTTTGAGCGGGTACTTTGGTAGAAGTGGGGTCGTTAGTTTGTGCAAATGCCACGGCGCTTAACGCAATTATTGCTGCTGATAAAATGAACTTTTTCATAATAGACGTTTTTATTTTATTATTTAATACTGAATTATGCTACAGTAATAAGAACAATAATGCCAAAGTGCAATCTGCCCAATAACCATCTGTCAATCAAATATTTATAAACAAGGTTGTGTTAGTATAATTGTGGAGTTTCTCCACAACATGCCCAATAGTTAAACAATTACTATATTTGCCAAGCCACGAAAAAACATGATACTCCAAACAAAATGCAGAGAATAAAATACAAAGATCTTTTATCAGAATTTAAGCGAATATTAGTCAAAAAAGGTTTTACAGATGAAAATGCGGATGCTTGCGCTCGAATTTTTGCAGATAATAGTGTAGACGGTGTTTATTCGCATGGCTTAAATAGATTTCCAGTCTTTGTAGAATATATTGATGAGGGATTTATCGATGTAAATGCTTCGCCCACCTTGGTAAATAGCTTCGGTGTGATTGAGCAATGGGACGGAAACTTGGGACCGGGAGTTTTAAACGCAAAATTTTGTATGCAACGAGCTATTGAGCTTGCAAAAACAAACGGAATGGGTTGTGTGGCTTTAAAAAATACCAACCATTGGATGCGTGGTGGCGCTTACGGATGGCAGGCTGCCGAGGCAAACTGTATCGGAGTTAATTTTACCAACACCATTGGTATTATGCCTCCTTGGGGTTCCAGCGTGGCGTCTATCGGGAATAATCCTTTAATTATCTCCGTTCCACATAAAAACGGGCATATTGTTTTGGATATGGCAATGGCGCAATTTTCTTATGGCAAATTACAGGAATACGAATTAAAAGGAGCCGAACTCCCATTTTATGGAGGTTATGATGAAGAAGGAAAATTAACAAAAGACCCCACGAGTATCAGAGAATCTAAACGGCCGTTGCCCACCGGAATGTGGAAAGGTTCAGGCTTAGCCATTATGTTAGATTTATTGGCGAGTATTTTGAGCGGCGGGCAAACCACCGCCGCAATTAGCAAAAGCGGGAAAGAAAAAAACATTTCGCAAGTTTACATCTGTTTAGATATGGATTTGTACCCAAATGCAGAAAATATCGCAGATGAAATATTGGACTATACAAAACAGGGAAATGATAAAGTAAGATATCCTGGAGAGAACACCTTAAAGTTAAGAGCAGAAAATTTGCTTAACGGCATCCCAGTAGATGAATTTATGTGGGAAAAAGTTAAAAGTCTTTAGAACGTCTGTTTCTCTGTTAAATACTTCCAGTAACGTTTTGGAACGTGTTGAATGTGTAATCGAGTATTTTTTCGGGCTTTGATATTGGTTTTTTCAAAATAGGTTCGCCACAGGTTTTGATATAAATCTTCATTATTGCCTAACGAAGCTTTGGTTTGGTCAACCTTATTAAAATCCATTTCTACACTTTCAACCGTTTGCAAATTATAGTATAGGCCATATTGCCTTTTCTGATCAAAAATTAACCATTTCTGATCCTGATAACGCTGCGCAAAATGCTTGGCAATTATAGGCATTACATTAAAATCGGGTTCAATTTCTGCAAAGTAAATGTCATCGGTAATCAACTTAAACCTCACAAAAGCTTCCATCCTGTGCTTTTCGCGTCCTACTTGCTTGGTATAATGATGTAGCTTAAGCACCGATTGATTTGTTGTATTACTCAAAATTTTTTTGTCAGGATTAGCAATTGCATACCTAATCACATCTAAAATAGGGCGCTCACAGTATTCATCTTCGGTAAGTAGGCTGTAAATAATCTGATGAATTCCTTTTTCGCCCAATAGCAAACTTAGCTTTTTAAACACGCGTTCAGCTTTTTTTGGGTTAGTAACCACCCTGTGCAAGCCATAAAAAAGTGCGGGTTTAGCTAAGCCTTCTTTTCTGATATCGGGTTTTTCAATTTTATATTCGTAAACTTCAAAAACCGCGGTAAAAAAGCCGTCTAAACTATGGTCGTAGGTTAAGATAGTAAGCATTAAAACAAACTTAACTGTGGTGTATAATGAGTTTGATATTTACTTTTTACCGTGTTAAGGATAATGTCTTTTAAATTAGCTTGCTGTAAAAAATTGGTTTTAATAAAGGTATTGGTAAAGCTAATGAAATGCTGTGCCCGGTTTATTGCTACGCCCATTTTTTGTAAATGCTGTAAGTTAAGTTTTACAAACTTC
>DASVGY010000107.1:0-6581 GCA_036379295.1 Pelobium sp. | reverse complement strand
TATTTCCGCCGTATAATTTCCAGGTGCTGCCTACAAAATCTTGGTAAGGGGCCATTCCAAATGCATTTGTAATTTTGTAATCGCTTGGGAAGCCCACTAAGCTTACATCTGCCACAGTCCATGTGCCAGAAACTGCTGATTTTGAAACTTTGTAATTTGCAGTTCCGTTTTTTGAAGCACACGAAGTAAAGATTAATGCCACTAGGCAAAACGATAAGGTAGATAAAATTAAGTTTTTCATGTTTTAATGTTTGATTTTGTGTTTGTCTGTAATCCAAACGTTCAAAAACGAAGCCAATTGTAAACAGAAATAATATTAAGGCATAAAAAAACAGCGCAATTCAATTACGCTGTTCAATTTTTGGATGATAGCCAGCTTTAAGCGTTGTGCTTTACGCTTTCAGCTGATAAAGAATTATTTCTGATCGCTGCCGCTTCTTGGTTTAGAGATTGACTCTCTCATATCCGTATCAGCTTGGATGTTTTGCATTTTGTAATAATCCATAATACCCAAATTTCCACTTCTAAAAGATTCTGCAATAGCCAATGGAATTTGAGATTCGGCTTCAATTACTTTTGCCCTAGCATCTTGCGCTTTTGCTATCATTTCTTGTTCGTAAGCTACGGCAATGGCTCGGCGTTCCTCAGCTTTTGCGTTGGCTACTTTTAAATCGGCCTCAGCCTGGTCTGTTTGCAATTTAGCGCCGATATTATCACCAATATCAATGTCGGCAATATCAATAGATAAAATTTCGAAAGCGGTACCAGAATCTAAACCCTTGCTTAATACCACTTTTGATATCTTGTCTGGGTTTTCTAATACTTCTTTGTGCGTAACCGCCGAACCTATTGTGGTTACAATACCTTCGCCCACACGGGCTAAAATAGTTTCTTCCCCGGCACCACCAACCAATTGGTTAATGTTCGCTCTAACGGTAACTCTTGCTTTTGCAATCAGTTGAATCCCATCTTTTGCAACAGCTGCAACCGGAGGCGTGTTAATGACTCTAGGGTTCACCGATAGTTGCACTGCTTCAAAAACATCTCTTCCTGCTAAATCAATGGCGGTAGCCAATTTAAAATCTAAAGGAATATTTGCTTTATCAGCCGATATTAACGATTTAATTACGTTGTTTACATGTCCGCCAGCCAAATAATGCGTTTCAATATCATTAGATGTAAGGTTTAACCCCGCCTTTGTTGAAGTAATCATGGCGTTAACTACTAAAGAGGGCGGCACCCTTCTTAACCTCATTAAAGCCAAATTTAAGAGGTTTACTTTTACTCCGGATAGCTGGGCTGTAAACCACAAATTAACCGGTAAAAGGTAAAACAAAAAGAAAAGGGCTATTAAACACCCAATAACAATGAAAATGATGCTAAATGAAGGATCCATTTATTACGGTTTAGGTTTTTATTTGACGATATCGTCAATTGCCTTGAAGTTAGGAAGATCTCCCGCATTTTCAAGCACTTCGGCGTAAATAATTTTCTGATTTTCATCCACTACAAATGCTGCTCTTTTTGAAACGCCTTTTAAATTAAAAGCAAATTCCTCATAAAAAGCACCGTAAGCTTGCGATACCTCTTTGTTAAAATCCGAAAGCAAAGGAAACTGGTAATTATTATCTTCCTTAAATTTAGCAAGGGTAAATGGCGAATCGATAGAAATACCTAAAACTTGCGCTCCTAATCCTTCGTAAAAGCCGAAATTATCTCTCATTGTGCATAACTGCGTGGTGCATACGCCGGTAAATGCTAAAGGAAAAAAGTGGATAATTACTTTTTTTCCTGCAAAGTCTTTTAAACTAACTTCTTTTAAATCCGAACTAAACAAGGTAAAGTTAGGCGCTTGATCTCCAATTTGTAATGACATTTTCTTAAATTTTAATTGTTTACTGAATGTAGCAAATCTATTTTAAAGCAATTTTTTAAGCGTCAGATTTAAGTAAATTCACCTGTTTTTCCATAATTGCAATACCTTCTTTAAAAGAATGCGGGTTGTAGCCTAATTCTTTAATTGATTTATCTAAGATAAAGCCTGTTTTTACCGGCCGTTTTGCCGCCTGATTTAAGGATGCCGAACTAATTGGATTAATTAAGCTTTTATCTAGTTTGTAATAATCCGCTACTTCTTCCACAATCTCAATAATGCTCATCATGTCTTTTCCTGAAGCGTTAAAAATACCCTGAGCTTTTTTTTCTGCCGCTAACAAACAAATATCTGCTAAGTCTTCGGCAAGCGTCGGCATACGCCACTGATCGTTGACAACGTTTATCGGATTGCCTTTTTCTAATGCTCCCTTAGCCCACAAAACAATATTGCTACGGCTCATATCGCTCACGATGCCATAAACAATAATGGTTCTCAAAATCGTCCAGCTGATGTCTGATCTTTGCAATAAAAGTTCTGATTCCAATTTTGACTCGCCGTAAAAAGAAACCGGCGACGGCGTTGCATCCTCTTTGTAGGGGCCGGCTAGTCCGTCAAAAATAAAATCTGTAGATAAATGAATTAAATGAGCCTTATGCTTTTTGCAAGACGCTATTAGATGTTTAACTGCGGTAACGTTTAGCGCCCAACAAGCTTCTCTTTCTGTCTCGCAGGTGTCCACATTGGTCATAGCGGCGGTATTAATTACAACATCGGGCAAATATTTACCTATGGTGTTGTCAATACTATCTGCACTTAAAATATCCATTTCCTCGTAAGTGTAACCCTTTTTCACCGGGAAACGATTGGTTCCTTTTCCTGTTGCTACCAACTCGAAATCATTCTTTGCGAGAATGCGTTCCGTTAACTTTTGACCTAGAAGCCCGTTGCTACCGGTCACTAATATTTTTTTCATCATGGTTTTAAAATCGAATACCGAAAATTAAGGTTTATTATTGGGATGAGAGGTAATTGTTAAAAAAACGAATACTTGGGTTAATCATCAAGTTTGCGGAATCGATTTCTGTCTTCGATTTGTTCCTTTGTAAATTCTACTTGCGCATCGTCTCGGAATTTGAACCAATTCTGCCGATATACTTCATCATTGTCAACCGCTGCTTTGAAATGGGCAAATGGTTTTTTACCATTTAGGCAACTGAATAATCGCCGTTGTAAGGTTTTATCATCAACTGTTTCTGCAAAGTTTTCCATCATTTTGAAAGATTGATGCGAACTCATTTTTTTGAGTTCAATATTATTTTTTGAGTCCGATTTGACTTTATCCGTTTCGGCTTTCCAAAGTTCTTCTTCGTCGTCCATTTCAAACTCATCAAAATCTGGTACAGAAGTTATTTCTCTACTTCCGATATTGTAAAAAACCTTCATCCCCATTTGTAAATTGTCACAGGCTTCTGAGAGTTTTGCATCGGTAAGTTTTACGGCTGGTTTTTTCACTTGATTTTGTGTTATTCGTTAACTAAACTTCTCAGTTTTGAAAGTAAAATACATTAACCTCCATTTTAAACTCAACGAAAGCTGTTTGGTTTTTTATATATTAAAGTGATTGGTAATATTTTTTGATTTTTTGCGACATTAATTCCCGCCTTAAGGTCAAAAAGTCCTGATAATCGTCAATGCTCATTTCCATAATTTCGGGCGGCACACAATTCATTTTCAAATTTTCTAAAAGTTCTTGCTCGCTCGAAAGTCCGCTTACTAATTTGTTATGATCGAAAAATTGGGTTTTAATAAGGTCAAAATAGTCTTTTGGTGGTTTGTTTCCCACTTTAATGTTAACTTCCGATTGCATGTAAACATAGTTTGCAATTTGGTTGTACTTACTTCTGTCAAGTCCGTTTTTACTTAGATAATCTTTTGGAAATAAGTGATGAATGTCTCCACGTAATGAAATTAAATCGCCAACCAAAACGTCTTTCGATAAAAATCCTCTGTCATTTGCTTTCACTTGAGACGCTAAGAAAACGTGGAAATACGGACTGCTTGCAACTGAAGTATCTAAACTTTGAGGCAAAGAGGCATTCCAAAACGCATCTGAAAGTTCTCCATCTTCTTTTTCTTTTAAATATTCGTCAAAAGGCTTCTGAGATATTTGTTTGATGTCGTAGTCAAACATACTTTCAGGTGAACTAGAATATCTTCCTGTCAAAATTGAGTAAACCAACCATTTTCTCACATAGGTCTCAATCGCAACAGAATTTACGCCAAGTTCTTTTAATTTTAGGTAAACGATGTATGAGAAATTGAGCGCATTTTGCGACCGAATAAGCTTAGGCGAAATAAATCCTGCAGATTTTACAATCATTAAAAATCTTTTAAAATTGGTTTCGCTAATGAAATTCTGAACTCCGTTTTTGAGCTTTAAAAATGATTTCTCTGCGATTTCTGTTTCATAACTTCTCGTTTCGAAATTTCTTCCAGATAATAGACTTACTAAGTCAGAAAGTCGTCCTCTGCTAAATTGGGATGTAAATGCAACACGTAGCAAATCGTTATAACTTGGATCATACAAATCTTCGTTTTCGGTTTTAAGCCAAGACATTTTTTGGAAAAAGTCGGTTTTTGCAAATTCATTGTCGTTGTCGACGATTTGTTTATAAAATTCTGGTGAGATTGCTAAATGGCAAAAATAGTCAATTGCTTTTCTCAATTCATTTCCACCGTTTTCTGTGTCAGAAGCTATTTTGCTCATCGCGAAATCTGCTTGGCTTAATACAACCCCTTTTGAATTTATTCTGATGAAAATTTCTGTAACGGTTTCGATGTCCAAATCCGACCCTAATTCAATCATTCCGATTGGTTTTTTCACAATACTTATTAATCTTGAAAAAGATTTCTCAATTAAATCCTCATCAATCTCGGGATTCAGAGTCGAATAATCCCTCACCAATTTCAGCAAACTTATTTTTCCTGAAAAAGCGTCAACAATATCATGAAGCCAAACTTTATCTTTTAAAATTGCAGGGTTTTGTACTTCAAAGCGTTCTTCAATGGGGTTGAAGGCGATTTTTATTTTTATGCGTTGGTAGTTTTTGTTGATAACGTATTGCCCAAGTATTCCGGCTGTCAAAGCAGTTACGCGTTGTTGGCCGTCAATCAAAACTTTTTTCCCTTCGCTTAAACTTCCATCTTTAAGTTTTACGTTCGGATTTCTCCACGCAATTACGTAACCGATTGGATATCCTTGATATAAACTATCCATTAAATCACGAACTTTTGAACTGTCCCAAACAAAAGGTCTTTGTATTTCTGGAATAGCAATTTCGCCAGAATTTACCCAAGCCAAAATGGTCTCTATTAGGTGCTGATTTACTGAATATTTCTGCATTATTTATTTAGTAGTTCGTTTTTAATTAGAATGGTCTACCATAGGTTGACCTATGACGATTGCGTTCGAATGGTCACCGCATATTGCTTTGCTAACTAAAGATAGATATTATCTAACTTTTCAACGCCTCAATCAAATCATCCGCACTTAAATCAACGCCCTTTAAAATTATTTGCGCCTGTTTATAAAACGGTCGTCTTTCCTGCAACTTCATCTCAATAAAATCTACCAATTCCTCGTAAGATTTCCCTTTAACCAGCGGACGTTCAACTCTTGCGTTAATCAGTCTATCGGCCAAAACTTTCACAGGTGTATCAATAAAAATTGTTAAACCGTTATTGTTCATCCACTCCATGTTGTCAAAAAAGCAGGGAGCGCCGCCTCCGGTTGCAATAATTGCGTCGTTTGCAATTGCGGCTTCTTGTAAAGTTTGTTTTTCTAGTTCTCTAAATCCCTGTTCGCCAAACGCACTAAACATTTCGGGTATGCTCATTTGGTTTTTAGCTTCCACTAAATCATCTAAATCTAAAAACGGCAACTGTAGTTTACTTGCAACTGCTTTTCCTAGTTTACTTTTGCCACAACCCATAAAGCCTATTAAAAATATTTTTTTATTTGGGATGTTGCTTTGTAAGGTTTCTGCTGACATGCTGGTTTTAAATTTTTACGCGAGGATCTAAGGTGGCATAAAGTAAATCTGCCAAAATATTTATAATGATAAAGATAAACGCAATAAATAATATTGCACCCATAATTACAGGTAAATCTGCTAGCTCCAAAGCGTCAACTGTGGCTTTGCCTAAACCATTATAGCCGAAGATATATTCCACAAAAAAAGAACCTGCTAACAAAGAGGCAAACCAGCCCGAAACTGCTGTAACTACCGGATTTAAAGCGTTTGGCAAAGCGTGTTTTAAGATGATTGCTTTTTTGTTTAAACCTTTTGCTTTTGCTGTACGGATGTAATCTTGCCTTAAAACATCTAACATTGCGCTTCTGGTGAGCTGCATAATGATAGCTAGCGGACGTAAACCCAAAGTCAGCATCGGTAAAATTAGATTTTTCCAAACGATGACTTCTCCTTTAAAAGGATCGTAATCATATAAACTGCCCGACATATTTAACCCGGTATAATCACTTAATACGAAACCAAAAAACCAAGCGATAATAATTCCGGCAAAAAAAGAAGGCGCAGAGATCCCCAAAATTGAACTTGCGATTGCAGTTTGGTCAATCCAGGTGTTTTTATAAACCGCCGCTAAAATACCCAAAGCAATGCCGATAATGGTTGCAAAAATCATG
>DASVGY010000106.1:0-20543 GCA_036379295.1 Pelobium sp. | reverse complement strand
TGTTTGTTGACTTTGGGCAAAACTGAGGTAATCGTTTGAGAAAAAATCTGCTAAACCTTCGGAATATTGGTGCAATTCCCTTAAAGAGTTTTCCTGCTTTCTTTCGTTGAGTTTTTGCCGTAAAAAGTTTTCCAAAGGTGTAATTTGTTTAGCTTCTCAAAAAAATGGGTGATAGCCAAATATAAAGCTTTGAGCCGAAAAAATCAGAAATGCTGGACTTGAAAATAGCTAAAAAAGAGTTAAACGAACTGTTTGCAAAACGGCTAAACCAAAAAACATATAGGCAATGCTTTTATTAATCACTTTATGGCTAAGCGAAAATTTTCCCTGGATATATTGTGCAAATCTGCCAAAAAGGTATAAACAGGAAAAAGAGCCCACAGAAGCGCCAATAGCAAAAATTTCTAGGCCTAGCCCTTCGGTTTGTATCCAATTATGTGCAATCAAATAAGTACCGCCGATGGTCCAAAATGGGATAATCATCGGATTAAATACGCCTAATAAAATACCGGTTTTAATGCTGTCTCGCTTTTTGTCATCTTCTATAGGCTTTGCTTCTTTTCTCGATTGGATATAGCTCAATGTACCCATCAGCAGAAAAATACCGACCATAATCCAATCCAGCCAAACCAAAAACTCTTTTTTGCCCGCAAACCATTCAGCAAAACGCATCAAAACATAAGTAAAAACACCTTCTACTAAAGCGAAAGACAATGCAAAATAAAACACTTGTTTTAAGCCTTTGTTTATGGAAATTTGCATTGCCGTTAAGTTGATGTTTCCTAAAGGGATATATCCCAGAAAATTAACCACAACTGCAACAAAAAAAGTGAGGATTAGCATTGGCTAAAGATAGATAAATTGAGGAATTTGCTAAAAAACTTGTGGCAGTAAAAAGCTTTCGTAGTTTTCATTAGTGATAACTTTTGTGTTTGTGGGATGATAGCTTTCTAAAAATGCTTTTGGAAAATTTGCTTTAGCTTTTGGGTTCCATTTGAATTCATAAGCATCTATTTCGCCATTACTTTCTTCCACATAATCAATCTCTTGCTGCGCATGCGTACGCCAAAAATATCGCAAACAATGTATTTCTTTATACGCTAAAAACTTCTGTCGCTCGCTCATTAAAAAGTTTTCCCACAAAGCGCCAACGTCATCTCTTAATGTTACTGCATTAAAACTGTTGATAATTGCGTTTCGCAAACCATTATCATAAAAATAAATCTTCCTGCTTTTTTTGAGTTCGTTACGCAAATTCCTGTTGAGGGCACTTACTCTAAATACAATAAATGCTTTCTCCAATAACTGAATGTATTTTTCAACCGTTTGGTTATCTAATCCGGCCAACTGCCCTAACTCATTATAAGAAACCTCACTTCCCACCTGAAAAGCTAAAGCCCGAAGCAGTTTCTCTAGTTTTTCAGGTTTTAAAATGCGCTCCCAAATCAAAATATCTTTGTACAAATAACTATCTACCAATTGCTTTAATCGCGGGATTTCCTCCCCTGGATTGTTAATAATTTCTGGATAATAACCGTAAACCATGCGTTGTTGTAACAAGCGCTTTTCTGCCAATAATCCATGGTGATTAACCATTTCTTCAAACGAGATAGGGTACAATTTATATTCCCATTTTCTCCCGGTTAACGGCTCATTGGTTCTATTTGACAATTCAAATGCAGACGAACCGGTGGCTATCACTTTTACATCTTTAATTTGGTCAACAATTAATTTTAAGGTTAAACCGATGTCATCTATCCGTTGCGCTTCGTCTATAATCAATGTTTTAGCGTTACCTATTAAAGATTTTAATTTTGTGGAAGATGGGCTTTTGAGCAAATCTCTGATATCAGATTCATCACCGTTCCAAACTGCTACTGGCTCTGCAAAAGAACTTTCTAACTGCTCCATCAAAGTACTTTTACCTACTTGTCTTGGACCCAATAAGATAATTGCTTTCCTATCCGACAACCTTTTTAGTATGCTAGAATTAATCAACCGATTTATCATAAGCAAATTTGTTTTTACAAATGTATATTAAATTTGCGAATGGAATCGCAAAATTCATATTAAATTTGCGAATGGAATCGCAAATTTAATTAAAAAAGCTCCTGATTATTAAATCAGGAGCTTTCTAAAATTTTATGAAACCTTATTTATAACGCTGCTCTTAACATTAAAGCACCAACGGTAACGTTTGTTCTGCTGTCAATAATGATAGCGCCACCGTTTCTTTTGTTCGCATCGTAAGGGTCAAAAGCTATCTCGTCGGCGGTTTTAATTTCTACTCTTCCAATATCATTTAATCCAAAACTATCTGCATTTACTTTTTCTAAAGTATTGATGTTTACTTTATACAAAATCTCACGTATTTTACAACGGGTAACTTTACTTTGGTGTTGAATAAAATAAGTTGCAGAAGTATCTAATTCGCGAGTATCCATCCAGCAAATATCGGCTTCAATTTCGTTAGCTACAATTGGTGGACGTTCAATTTCTCCAACCATATCGCCACGGCTAATATCAATCTCATCTTCTAAATGCAAAGTAATTGATTTTCCCTCTTCTGCAATAGCATGGTCTCCATCAAAAGTTTCGATTCTGGAGATGGTAGATTTTGTTCCCGAAGGGTAAATTTTCACCTCGTCGCCTTGTTTAAAAGCACCGCTTAAAATTCTTCCGGCATAACCACGGTAATCATGCAAATCATCTGTCTGCGGACGAATTACCCATTGCACTGCCATACGAGCTGGCAATAAAGTATCTTGCTCACGAACGGCAACCGTTTCTAAATGATCCAACAAGTTTTTCCCTTTATACCAAGGCATGTTTACAGAATCATTAACAATATTATCTCCGCGTAAAGCACTTACGGGGATAAAAGTTACTTCGTGTAAATTCAGTTTCAAAGCTAAATCATGGTAATCGGCGTGGATTTTATCAAAAACTTCCTCGCTGTAATCAACCATATCCATCTTATTTACGCAAACCACCACATGCTCTAAAGCCAAAAGTGAAACCAAATAACTATGGCGAATGGTTTGTTCAATAACTCCTTTACGGGCATCAATTAAAATAATGGCCAAATCGGCGTTTGAAGCTCCGGTAACCATGTTTCGGGTGTATTGGATATGCCCTGGAGTATCCGCAATGATAAATTTTCTTTTTTCCGTTTGGAAATATTTGTAGGCCACATCAATGGTAATTCCCTGCTCACGCTCCGCTTTTAATCCATCCGTTAAAATGGCTAAATCAACGGTTCCATCATCGTTTTTACGGTTTGATTTTTGAATCGCCTCCAACTGATCTGCCAATATAGAACCTGTATCGTACAATAAACGACCAATTAAAGTGCTTTTTCCATCGTCAACACTACCTGCTGTTAAAAATTTTAATATATCCATTAAAAATATCCTCCTTTTTTGCGGTCTTCCATGGCTGCTTCAGAAACCTTATCATCCATTCTTGCACCTCTTTCACTAATTTTCGACTGACTAATTTCTAATATAATATCGTCAATATCTGTTTTTTCTGATTCCACGGCTGCAGTACAAGTCATATCGCCAACAGTACGGAAACGTACACTTTTAGTATAAACTTTATCATCCGCATCCATATTTAAAAACTCATGCGCCGCCATCCACACGCCATTACGCTCAATTACTTCCCGGTTATGAGAATAGTAAATAGACGGAATTTCGATTTTTTCTCTTTTGATATAATTCCAAACATCAAGCTCGGTCCAGTTGCTAATTGGGAAAACCCTTACGTTTTCACCTTTATTGATTTTACCGTTAAAGGTGTTCCACAATTCGGGTCTTTGGCGTTTTGGATCCCACTGTCCAAAATCATCACGTACCGAAAAAATACGTTCTTTCGCTCTTGCTTTTTCTTCGTCTCTACGGGCACCACCGATACAAGCATCAAACTTATTTTGTTCGATAACTTCTAAAAGGGAAACCGTTTGTAAAGGATTTCTGCTGGCGTTTTTACCTTTTTGCTCAATCACTTTTCCGCTATCAATAGCATCTTGCACATTAGCTACGATTAGCTTTTCGCCAATTTGTTTCACCAAACGGTCGCGAAATTCGATTACTTCCGGAAAGTTATGGCCGGTATCTACGTGTACCAAAGGAAAAGGAAATTTACCCGGACGGAAAGCTTTCTCTGCTAAACGAACCAAGGTGATTGAATCTTTTCCTCCAGAAAATAACAGGGCAGGCTTTTCGAATTGCCCGGCAACCTCTCTTAAAATTGCGATGGCTTCTGCCTCTAGTTGATCTAAATAATCCATTTTTGTAAGCTTAAAGCTAAAAGCCTAGGGCTTAAAGCTTCTTATAAATTGTATTAATTTTACTCTTAAGTTTTGCTTGCGCTTTCGGCTTTCAGCCTTTAGCTTTCTGCTTTAATTACGGTTTAAAAACTTCTTCGTGTGCAGTTACATCATGTAATCCACATTCTTTTTTGCTGGCATCTTCCCACCACCAGCGGCCGGCTCTAAAATCTTCGCCGGGTTGTACTGCTCTTGTGCAAGGCTGACAACCGATACTTGGGAAACCTTTATCATGTAAAGGATTATAGGGAACATTTTTCTCGTTCACGAAAGCTTTAACTTGTTCCAAACTCCAAAAAAATAATGGATGGACTTTTATTAGGTTATGCGCTGCATCCCACTCTACCCAATGCATATCTTCACGGTTTGCAGATTGTTCTGCTCTAATTCCTGTCACCCAAATATCAAAGCCCGCTAATGCTCTGTTTAGTGGTTCCACTTTACGGATACCGCAACATTCTTTTCTGTTTTCTACCGATTCATAAAAACTACTCGGTCCTTTTTTGGTAACCATTTCTTGTAGCTTCTCTTTATCAGGATAAAAAGTATGAATTGGTTTCTGGTATTTTTCTAAAGTACGATTCCAAGTGTAATACGTTTCTGTAAACATACGACCTGTATCTAAAGTGAAAACTTTGATGTTTAAATCGGCGGAAAAAATCATATCAGAAATCACCTGATCTTCCCAACCAAAACTGGTAGAAAAAATAGCTTTGCCTTCAAAGTTTTGAGCTACGAAAGCTAAAACCTCCTGAGGCGTAAACCCTTCTATCGCTTTTTTAACCTCTTCTATATTCATCTTTCAATCTTTTTCTTCTTTCGTCATGTTGAGTGATAACGAAATCTCCCATTTTTATTTTTACTATACAATTTGGAAACTTTTATAATGAGATGTGTCCTATCGTGGATATCACGAAATTGCCCTTTACAAAGCCATCAAAAATTTACTAATTGTATTTAAACTCGCCAAAATTACGATTACACCTACGGCAACCATAATTGTTTTGGCTGATATCTTATTAGAAACTTTTGCCGCAATTGGAGATGCTATGGCACTGCCAAGCACTAAACCTGCAACTGCATACCAACGCAAGCCATCCAACATGGTTAAAAATGTTAGGGAGCTTAACAAAGCAATAAAAAACCTGGTCATTTTAACCGTTCCTAAAGAATAACGAGCACTTCTGCCACCCGCTATTAGCGAAGAAAGCACAATTGAACCCCAGCCCCCGCCACCAACAGCATCTATAAATCCGCCAAAAAAACCCAAGGTGCCAATTTTCCTGATTTTTTTTTGCCTTACCACTCTCTTTCTGTTTAAATTAAGTGCTTTTTTTAATACCACAATTCCTAAAACCAAGGTATAAACCGAAATCAGCGGTTTAGTATAGTGGTTATATTGCTCTAAAGAAGATAAGATATATGCCCCTGAAACGGCACCGATGATACCGGGAATAATTAGTATTTTGAAGAGCTTTTTGTTAACGTTGCCCATTTTAAAATGCATCCAACCGGCAATTCCGTTGCTCAATATTTCTGATATATGCACCGCCGTACTTGCCGAAGCTGGCGGGATACCTAAGGACAAAGAAAAGGTGGTTGAAGTAACTCCGTAAGACATTCCAATTGCGCCATCAATCATTGCAAACACAAAACCTGCGGTTAAAAACCAATAAAATTTTGGGTTGATGCCCTCCACATAAGCTCTAAATTCTGGCTCTTCTTTCCAAATTACGTAAAAAGTTAGTGCTGCAAATAGCACCACCATTGTCCATATAGCAAAGCTTACCTTAAACGGCGATAATTGGGATTTCTCCTCTTCTTTTTCTACCAAACTAGCGGTAGCTTGGTTCATGGCTTTTATTTTATCTGCAAAATTGCCACTTAAAGTTGAGCGCAACTGGCTCATTTTTTCTAATGTTTCGTCAATTTCATCGGGGATGTTTTCGTTTAAAACCTGCTTAATCCGCTTTGCTACCGTTGGCGATTTGCCGTTGGTAGAAATAGCAATCTTTAAATTTCCCTTTTTTACGATGGAACCTAAGTAAAAATCGCACAGTGGAGGCGTATCCGCAACATTCACCAAAATGCCTTTTGCCTTTGCTAAAGTTCTGATGTATTTGTGTAGTTCCTGATTGTCTGTTGCTAAAATTACCAATTCGGCACCTTCTAAATCTTTGTCTTCAAACTTACGCTCAAAAAGATGGATACCCGAAAAATTAGTGGCCAATTCTTTTAGCTCATCCAAAAACCTATCGGCAACCACGTTAACCCTCGCTTGCGGACTATTATTTAATATAGCCTCCAGTTTTTCTAAACCCACGTTACCGCCACCAACTAACAACGTTTGGAAGTTTTGAAGTTTCAGAAAAATTGGGAACAATTCGTTTCCGTTTTCTTTTACTTCTATATCGGTATTTTCAATTGCTGAGTTCATAAAAGGCCTTGAAGCAGAAGCTTTGTTTTTAAGCGTTTACAGGTTGCTCTCTAAAATTTTTAACCTGATTTAAAAAGTCGTTTGCTTGCGCTAAATATGCTTCGGCGAAAGCTTCGCTCGGTTCATTTTTATTGATTTGCAAAACCATTTCTTTAAGACTTTCCACACCAAAAGCCCCGCCGTAGTTTTCATCAAACGCATTTAATACGCCAATTTGCGTACTTTGGCTAACTCCCTTATCTAAAAGTAGCGCTTTGGCAGCACTAATCATGGTATTATACGCATGATAAATGGCATCAGCCCAAATTTTAGCCTCGTAAGATTCTAAAGCCCAACTGTATTTTTCTTCTGCTTCGTACATCAAAGTTGCAACTAGATCAATGATAACACCAGCACACTCGCCCACTCCAATTGCCTTCTCGTACTTCTCCTCGTGTCCCCAATCCACATATTCGTGGTCTTCAACGTTTGACTGGTCGGCAATTGGTTTTAGCAATTGGTAAAAATAATCTTTTCCTAAATCATCATAGTATTGATGAAAACTTTGGTAATTGCTGCCTTTCTCTTTGTAATCATCCAAAATGGTACGCAAAACTTGGGGCGCTCTTTTGGTTGGCACTTTTATCACTTTATCCGCCACTCGGCCTTCTCCGTTCCCCACAACCCCTCCGCCTAACAATACTTGCGCCGTTGGCATCACTTTTCCGTTCACTTTCATAGAGCTTCCGTGGAAACCGATGTGCGCAATGCCATGTTGGCCGCAACTGTTCATACAGCCGCTTATTTTTATTTTGATTTCTTTATTATAAACAAATTCTTCGTACTCGTTGTAAACTACAGATTCCAATACCCTAGAAAGCTCCATTGAGTTTGAAATTCCTAAATTACAAGTATCGGTTCCGGGGCAGGTGGTTACATCCGCAACGCTATCATGACCGGGCTCTACTAAATTTAGTTCTTCTAAAGCAAGGTACAAAGCTGGCAAATTTTCTGTACGCACATATTTAAGCAACAAACCTTGGCTAATGGTTACCCGCATTTCATCCGCAGCTAAAGGGCTCACGGCTGCAACAAATTTACGAGCAACATCGGTAGACATATCCCCGGTTTTCGCTTTGATAAAAACGCCGTGAAAACCTTCTTGCTTTTGCCCGAAAACGTTAGTAGCCAACCACATTTCATAGGCTAATTGCTTACTAAGTGGAATTTGGGCTATGGCGTCAATTGCCTTTGGGATGTTTGGGGTATCAATGGTATCTCTATCAATTTTGTAGGTTTTCACCTTTGTAGCGATGCGCTCTTCTTCCGCCATTTTTACAAACTCATCAAAACCAACCTTGTTTAATAAAAACTTTAAGCGGGCTTTGTTTCTATTTGCTCTTTCGCCAAAACGATCGAAAACGCGGATTACGGACTCGGAAAAAGGAATAATTAAATCCTCGTGTAAAAATTCGTGAACTACCTGACCGATGTAAGGTTGTGCGCCTAAACTTCCACCTAACACAACTTTAAAACCTCGAACCTCTTCGCCGTTTTCAATTTTAACTTTAGGGATGAAGCCTACATCATGAATAAATGAAATAGCGGTATCGTCTTCGCTAGATGAAAAACCGAATTTAAACTTACGTCCCATTTCTTGGCAAATTGGATTACGCAAAAAATATTTGAAAAATCCGTAAGCATACGGAGAAACATCAAAAGGTTCTTTTGGATCGATACCTGCAATTGCTGACGCTGTTACATTTCTTACCGTATTTCCACAGGCTTCTCGGGTAGTTACGCCATCTTCGGCAAGTTTTGCCCAAAGTTCTGGCGTTCTATCTAAACTTACGAAGTGGATTTGAATATCCTGACGGGTTGTAAAGTGTAAGTTTGAAGATGCGAACTCATCAGAAACATCGGCAATTTTTAAGATTTGCTTAAAAGTAACCTTTCCGAAAGGAATTTTTATGCGAACCATTTGCACACCGGGCTGGCGCTGCCCGTATATTCCGCGGGCCAATCTTAAACTTTTAAATTTATCATCATGAATTTTACCATCGCGGAAAGCTCTGATTTTACGTTCAAGATCGATAATCTCCTTTTCAACTACTGGGTTCTCAAGCTCACTTCTAAAACTTAACATATATTTTTAAAATAAAATACCCCTTATTGCTTTACAAAAGAGGCTTATTAATATAAAATTCTTTTAAAATCCTCATTAAAATTTCTGCTTTTCCACCATCAGATTTTTAAACAGAAAAAATGAATTACGAAACCGCACTTCATCGTACAAATATATAAAATATATAGATTTAGTAGACTTTATTTTTTTACAATTTTTATCACACTCTAAATCATTGGCATTAAGTCTTTTACAGACCATTCTGATAACCTTAACAATAAAAAACCGTTTAGAAAAAAATCTAAACGGTTTGTTTATTTTAAATAAAACGTTGCCTAATTAAAGCTTTCTTTTTACTTCAACCTGCTCGTATGCTTCAACAATATCGCCGACCTGGATGTCATTGTATCCCTTAATATTCAATCCGCATTCGTAACCTCTGCTCACTTCTTTTACATCGTCTTTAAAACGCTTCAAAGATTCTAGTTCACCGGTATAAACTACCACACCCTCGCGGATAATTCTGATTTTACTGTTCCTGTGGATTGTTCCATCCAACACCATACAGCCTGCAATGGTTCCAACTTTTGTAATTTTGAAAGTTTCTCTAATTTCAACGTTCGCAACAATTTTCTCTTCAAATTCCGGAGCCAACATACCTTCCATCGCCGCTTTAATCTCGTCGATAGCTTTGTAAATAATAGAGTATAACCTTACGTCAATTTCTTCGGCTTCGGCCAATTTACGAGCGCCTGCTGATGGACGAACTTGGAAACCAATGATGATAGCATCTGATGCAGTTGCTAACAAAACATCAGATTCTGATATCGGCCCTACTGCTTTATGTACAATTTTAACTTGTATTTCCTCGGTAGAAAGTTTCTGTAAAGAATCTGATAGAGCTTCAACAGAACCGTCCACATCACCTTTAATAATGATGTTAAGTTCTTTAAAGTTACCAATTGCCAAACGACGACCAATTTCATCCAACGTGATGTGCTTTTGCGTACGTAAACCTTGCTCACGTTGCAATTGCAATCGTTTATTTGCAATGTCACGAGCTTCTGGTTCGCTTTCTACACCGTTAAAACGATCTCCCGCTTGCGGCGCACCTTGAAAACCCAACACTTGTACCGGCTGAGCTGGGCCTACCTGCGTAACCCTTGCTCCTCTTTCATTATAAAGCGCTTTTACACGCCCACTATATGACCCTGCTAAAATTGGATCTCCTACTTTAAGCGTTCCGGCTTCAACCAAAACGGTAGCAACGTAACCTCTACCCTTATCTAATTGGGCTTCAATTACAGTACCTACTGCCCTTTTGTTTGGATTTGCTTTTAACTCCAGTAGCTCTGCTTCTAGCAATACTTTTTCTAGCAACTTATCAATATTCATCCCTGATTTGGCAGAAATTTCTTGAGTTTGGTATTTACCGCCCCACTCTTCTACCAAGATATTCATGGCTGATAATTGCTCACGGATTTTATCAGGGTTTGCACCTGGTTTATCCATTTTATTAAATGCAAACACAATTGGTAAATTAGCCGCTAAAGCGTGGTTAATTGCCTCTGTAGTTTGCGGCATCACGGTATCATCCGCTGCAATTACAATGATTGCAACATCCGTTACTTTAGCTCCACGGGCCCTCATCGCTGTAAAGGCTTCGTGACCTGGCGTATCTAAAAACGTAATACTTTTATCACCATCAACGGTAACTTCGTAAGCGCCAATGTGCTGGGTAATACCTCCAGCTTCGCCAGAAATAACATTTGCCTTGCGTATAAAATCTAATAAAGAGGTTTTTCCATGATCTACGTGGCCCATTACCGTAACAATTGGCGAACGTGGCACCAAATCTTCATCATTATCCTGCTCTTCCAGATTTACTTCTTCCTGTTCGGCACCTACAAACTGAATTTCGTAACCAAATTCTTCAGCAACAATGGTTAGGGTTTCTGCATCTAATCTTTGGTTGATGGATACAAACAAACCTAAACTCATACAGGTTGCAATGATTTCGGTTACAGAAACATCCATCATTGTAGCCAACTCGTTTGCCGTAACAAATTCTGTTGTCTTCAATATTTTGGCGTCCATTTCCTCTGCCGCTAATCTTTCTTCTGTAGTTGCAGCAACATCATCACGCTTCTGTCTTCTCAGTTTAGATCTCTGCGCAAATTTTCCGGATTTTCCTGCTCCACTTAACCTAGCAAGCGTGGCTTTGATTTGATCCTGAATTTCTTTTTCTGTAGGTTCTGCTTTCGGCGGAACCGGCTGACCTCTTTTATGCGCTGGCCTTCCGCCGCCGCGAGGATCATTTCTGTTAGCAGCGCCAGCATTTGGACCGCCAGCTCTGTGAGGGTTACTAGCTGTACCTGGGGCGCCTGGCGTACCCGCTTGCCCTGGTCTCGCAGCAGCACCCACAGTTGGTTTGCGTTTGCGCTTTCTTTTATTATCAGCAGTATTGGGGTTAGAGGAAGATGCAACCGGCTGATCTTTCTTTTTATTAACAGGAAGCTCTATTCTGCCGATAACTTTAGGCCCTGTAAGTTGTTTGGCTTTTGCTCTGATAACATCGTCATCCTCTTCGTCTGAAGCAATGGGCGCAACTTCTGGCAACTCTTCCTTGTTGATTTCACTCTCCGCAGATTTCAAAACCTTTTCTGGCTTGTCTGCTGCGGGTTCAGTTTCCTGTTTTTGAGAAATTTCCTCTTTTGTTATCTGTTCTTGCTTCTCAATCTTTTCCTCGGCAGGTTGTACTTCTACTTTTTCTTCTTTAACCACCTCTGGCGTGGCCAATTTTGGCTCTTCTTTGGTGGCAACAACTTCCTCTGGTGCTTTCTCTACTGGTGTAGCAGCCTCTTCTTTTGCTTTTTTCTCAGGGCGAGTTTTACTATTTAAACTTGCCAGATCTATTTTGCCAACCACTTTAACACCAGGGCTTTGCACTGTTTCATTTTCGGTGATGTCAGGTTCTTTTGCTTTAGGAACAGCGATTGCCGGAGTTTCAGTTACAGGAGTTGAGCCAGTATTTTTAATTAAAATTTCTGCTGGTTCTTCATTGTCCTTTCCTGCAGTAGTAGCGGAGTTCTCGCTTACTTCGGTATTTGCATTTGCGTCTTCGCGACGGAATTTACCGATTACAATACTCTTTGCTTCTTCTCTAAGGATTTTATCTCCCTGATACTCTTTTAAGAGCGCACCATACATTTCGCTGGTAAGTTTTGTATTGGGTCTGGCTTCAACATTAAAACCTTTACCTTTTAAAAACTCAGCGATGGTACCTAAACCAATGTTTAGCTCTTTCGCAACTTTCAGTATTCCTAAGTTTTTGTCTTCTGACATTTATTGTTCTCTTTCTAATTCTATTTAATACAAAAGTACGTTTAGTTAAGCAAAACCGCAATTATTCAAACTCCGAACGTAAAATCCCCAGAACTTCTTCTACGGTTTCCTCTTCTAAGTCGGTACGCTTTACTAACTCTGCAGTGGTTAAAGCGATTACGCTTTTTGCGGTATCTAAACCTATCTTCTTAAATTCATCTATTATCCAGCTATCGATTTCATCTGAGAATTCTTCTAAATCAACATCTTCTTCTTCCTCGGTAGATTCGCGGTAAACATCAATTTCATAGCCGGTCAACTTCCCTGCCAATTTTATGTTATGTCCGCCGCGGCCAATTGCCAAAGAAACTTGGTCTGGTTTTAAGTAAACGGCCGCTCTCATTGTCTCATCATCTAATTTAATAGAGGTGATTTTTGCTGGAGATAAAGCTCTTTGTATGTACAAAGAAATATTACTTGTGAAATTGATTACGTCGATATTTTCGTTTTTCAACTCCCTAACAATCCCGTGAATACGAGACCCCTTCATCCCTACACAGGCGCCAACCGGGTCAATTCTATCGTCGTAAGATTCAACCGCAACCTTAGCTCTTTCGCCCGGTTCACGTACAATTTTTTTGATGGTGATTAAGCCGTCAAAAATTTCTGGAACCTCAAGCTCAAACAAACGTTGTAAAAACTCTGGTGCAGTACGTGAAATAATAATACGCGGATTGCTGTTTAACATTTCCACTTTGTAAACCACGGCCCTTACAGAATCGCCTTTTTTGAAATAATCTGCAGGTATCTGCTCTGTTTTAGGTAAAATCAACTCATTACCCTCGTCATCCAAAACCAAAGTCTCTTTTTTCCACACTTGGTAAACTTCGCCGGTAACAATCTCCCCAACCCTGTCTTTATAGTTTTTAAAGATTTCGTCTTTCTCTAGTTCTAAAATTTTAGACACTAAGGTTTGACGGGCAGCTAAAATTGCTCTTCTTCCAAAGCTCTCCAAAGTTATCTGTTCAATAAAATCGTCGCCAACTTCTAAGTCTGGGTCAACCTTATGAACATCAGATAGCTCAATTTCCAAATCATCATCTTCAGAAAAACCGTCTTCCATAACGGTTCTGGTCCTCCATATTTCTAAATCTCCATTATCTGGATTCACAATTACGTCGCAATTTTCATCAGTACCAAAACGTTTACGTAACATGCTGCGGAAAACTTCTTCCAAAACGCTTATTACCGTTGGCCTGTCAATATTCTTGAAGTCTTTAAACTCCTGAAATGAATCGATTAAATTAATACTGCTCATTTTTTTATCATTGCTATTTTTTTAAAAATATGTTCTATTTAAATGAAACGCCTACTTTCATTTCAGCTATGTCACTTCTGTTGATAGTTTTTTCTACTTCTTTGGCTTTTTTGCCTTTTTCTTTAACCTGTTCCATAATGGTAATTTCTTGTTCATTGCTACTGATTAAAGTACCTTCAGTTTTTTTACCATCGGCAAATTTTATTTCTAAAAGTCTGCCTATATTTTTTTGTAGCTGACGGTTGAGCGTTAATGGAACATCTAAACCCGGCGAACCCACTTCTAAGTTATATTCTTTGTCAAACAGGTTTTCTTCTTCTAAATGAAAACCTACATGCCTGCTAACAGCAGCACAATCTTGGATTCCAATTCCTTCGTCGCCATCTAAAAGGATGATAACTTTATTGTTATTCAGTACTTTTAATTCTACAATAAAAAGGTCAGGCCGGTCTGCTAGTTTTTCTTCAACTAAAGCTCTGATTCTTTTCTCTGCGCTCATTTTTTTCTTTTTTTTCTAAAATAGAAAGAGGGGACTATCGCCCCCTCTTTCGAATCTGTGCAAATGTAGTAAAAATTTCGAGACTTTAAAGTTTTATGCTAAAAATAGCTATCGCCTGTGTTGCTAATAATTTGATTACTAAACCTTAAGCCTTTCGCTAAAATAATTTTGTATTTAAACTTGATATAAAAAACTGAATAACTTGCGGATAAAGTACAATAGTTATGAATACACCGGATAGCGCTCCATAAAAATGTGCCTGATGATTGATACCATCATTGGCTTTACGGCCAGCATAAGAAGTATAAATTAAAAACAAAACGCCGTAAACAATTGCTGGAATTGGAAAAGGTATTGGGATAATTAATAAGGTAGTAAAAGGCGAAAATAATATAAATGAGAACAGTACTGCACAAACCGCTCCCGATGCTCCTAAACTATGGTAATTATAATTGTCCCTGTGTTTGAAAACAGTAGGCAAATCACTTAAAACAAGCGCCACTACATAAAGTACCGCAAATTGCCAATGCCCAATTGTCCGCTCTAAATCAAAAGCAAAAAAATAGTATGAAAGCATGTTAAAGATAAGATGCTGCCAATCTTTATGGATGAATCCGCTGGTAATTAATTGGTAAACATGTTGGCCACGGCTAACCGAGTATGGGTGAAGCATCAGCTTGCCAAATAAGGAGTGCTCGTAAAATGTATAGATACTGGTTACTATTGTAAAAATGAAGATGATTACCGAAACCGGCGTATCATTAAGTATTTGAAACATTTATTTGAGATTGTGTTGCTTTTGGTAAACTTAAAAAAACTAAGTCGTAAGAATTGTCTATAAGTTGTTTTAAAATTAAATCGGAGAGGTTTTGGTTGTAGTAAACTGTATTCCAATGTTTTTTGTTCATGTGGTAACCCGGGATAATTTCTGGATGTTGCTCTCTTAAAACAAGCGCTCTTTCGGGATTACATTTGGCGTTAAAGCTAATTGGCTCGGTTATACTGGCCAACAGAAATATTTTTTGTGCAACTTTAAACACCAACGTATCATTACCAAATGGAAAGCTTTCACTAACGCCGGGCTTTTGCAGGCAATAATCTCTAAGGCTTTCTATATTCACCCTTTATTTAAAGTATAAACTTTTTGGCCCAAAAATGTATTTTAACGATACACCCATGGTGGTGTAGGCATCTTTAGCGTTATTTTGGAAAATATTTGGATCATCAGCGAAACCATCTAAATCATCTGAAGTGGTGAAAACCATTTTGTATTGAAAGCCTACTACAAACTTAACTTCCTGATAAGCATTATAGATATTTAAGTTGTAACCGATACTGATTGGTAAGGCTATTACGCCGCTAAATTTGCTTTTACCTAAATCACCAGCATGTGTACGGCGTGGAAAAGGAACAGTTGGACTTGTTGGCGTACTTGCATCTGTGCCCGGCGGAAAATCAGCGACGTTATTTTTTCCACTGATAAAGCCAATCCCCAAACCTACATTTGCATTTCGTATGGCATATAAAAAGGGGCTGTACGAATAATCTATAAACTGCCCGGCAGAAACATTTCCTCTTATTTCGATAGAGGTGAAATCAGAAATAAAAGCTCTGTTGTGTTTATCCGGCCCATCTTTAAGCTGAACCATATTGTAACCAACGCCGCCGTAAATAAACGGAGTAAAATAATAATCAAGTGACCCTCCTAACACTTTTGATTTGTTACTGGTTAACGTTTTTTTTGCATTAAAACCAGTTAAACCCGGCAACTCGCTTAAACCAAAAGTTAAACCTGTGTAGGCTGTAGTACCGCCAACATTTAATCCAAATCCCAATCTGTTAAATTCAGACTGTGAGAAAGCGTGAACAGAAACAAAAAGTAAAAGGATAAAAATTAATTTTTTCAAAATTATTTAATAGCTAATGTAAAATTAACATGTTTGTAAAATCTCTTTTACTTTATTCGTTTTCATGTAAAGAAGCCATAAAAATATTTCAAATTATCCGATAATCAAAATTCTATTTTATGAACATTAACTATACTGTAACAGAACGCTTTCTAAAATATGTGAAATACGACACTCAATCTGATTACCATTCTACCACTGTACCCTCTACGGCTAAACAAAAGATACTTTCTGAACAATTAGTTAAAGAACTTTTAGAGATGGGTATAAAGGATGCCCATTTAGATGAGTTTGGGTATGTATTTGCAACCATACCAGCTACAACAGCCAAAGACGTCCCGGTGATTTGCTTTTGTTCACATGTAGATACCTCGCCAGATTGCAGCGGCGCCAATGTTAAACCGATTATCCATAAAAATTATACTGGTGCCGATTTGGTTTTACCAGATGACCCCTCGGTGGTTTTAAAAATGGAAGAGCACCCAGATTTGAAAGCACAAATAGGAAACGATATTATTACCGCCAGCGGCACAACGCTTTTAGGTGCCGATAATAAGGCTGGTGTTGCCGAGATTATGGACGCTGCTTACTTTTTTATGAAAAATCCGAAAATAAAACATGGAGAAATAAAAATTCTTTTTACACCGGATGAAGAAATTGGCCGTGGCGTTAACCATTTGGATGTGAAAAAACTTGGAGCCGATTTCGGTTATACTATTGACGGAGAAACTTTAGGATCGTTTGAGGACGAAACTTTTTCTGCCGATGGGATGACGGTTACAATTAAAGGACTTAGTGCGCACCCTGGCTTTGCAAAAAATAAAATGCAAAGTGCCATTAAAATTGCCGGAGAAATTATTGCAGCTTTACCCAAAGACAGACTTTCGCCAGAAAGCACTGCTGGTAAGCAGGGTTTCATCCATCCGGTGGAAATAAAAGGACAGGTTGAAGCTGCCAGTATTCAATTTATCATTAGAGATTTTGACGATTTAAATCTGATTAAACATGAAGAGGAGCTGAAACAGATTTGCCACAAAGTTTTAGAAAACTATGCGGATGCTTCGGTGGAGTTTTTGATTGAGGAGCAATACCGAAACATGAGGACGATTGTTGAAAAGCACCCGGAGGTGAGCGCCTACGCTTTAAAAGCTATTGAGCGAGCAGGTGTAAAACCAAAGAAACAAAGTATCAGAGGCGGCACAGATGGTTCCAGATTATCTTTTATGGGTTTGCCTTGCCCCAATATTTTTGCTGGTGAACATGCTTTCCATAGCAAACAAGAGTGGGTTTCTGTACAGGATATGGAGGCTGCGGTAAGAACGATTATTAATTTGGCGATGATTTGGGAAGAAGAAAGTTAGGTGTTAGGTGTTAGGTGTTAGGTGTTAGGTGAATATCGATAATAAATTGGAGCTATTGGTTGTGTTGTGATACCCGGGCATTTTGGCTTTTGCGCTTATGGCTTGCCTGCCCTCATGCCGGGCAAAGGGCAGAAACTTTTTTACAGAAAAAAGTATCCAAAAACTGTCGGCTGCGCCCTTTGCTACTAAGTGGGTGCTTTTACTTCGGTCATTCGTTACCGCAAAGGCCAAGGCCGAATTAATGGTTTACTTTGGTTAGTGCTTTTGCGAGATGGACAACACTTAATTTTTTAATTGATGTGAACAATGCTAAAACGAATACATAAACCGTTTGCTTGCGCTCTGGGGAACTGAATAAATTGGATTGCCTGAATTATTAAACCCGGTTGAAACGGATACAGGCTTGTGGCTAAAGCCGTGTTGTGGAAAAAGAGCGTTGGAGTGGAGTATGAGTGTAAAACGGGGACTGGCTTTGTGAACTGCAGCAGACCCGCGTTTTTCCCCAAAAAAATTTTTGTGGATTTAAAGTTTTCCGCCTTTGGCTTAAAAATTAGCGTTTGAGAATTAAATAACCCTTATTCATTTTCCGTTTACTGTCCTCATCGGTGTAAATAATGTAATAATAAACGCCGTCTACCAGTTCTTTGTTGGAATTGGTAAGTATGCCTACGTTTGCTATCCCCTTAAATGCATTGCCCTTATTGTCGTAGCCTTTGGTTTGAAAAACTTTATTTCCCCAACGGTTAAAAATGAGTACTTCGTTATTTGGATATTTAGTGATGTTGTAGATGATAAAAGTCTCGTTCCCTAAACCATCGCCGTTTGGCGAAACCAATGGATCGGGATTAATATCGGGATTTTCTGATGGTGTAGTTTTTACGGCTTCGGGATAAACATCTTTGATTAATACTTCTGAATTGCTCCCAATAGTAACAAAAGCTGGCTTAGAGGTACTCGCAATGTTACTTATCACCGTTTCGTTATCGTCTTTTACATCATCTAAAATGGTATTGATGGTTAAGTATTGGGTGGTTTCGGTTGCGCCGGCGGGGATGAGCATCGAAATGTGGTTATCTGTAAGCACATAGTCTTTGCTAGACTCGGCAGTACCCGAATAGCTTAGATACACCACTACATCTTCTAACAAAGATTCGGTTAAAACGGCAGTGACTTTGATGCTTTCGCCTTCTTTTAAAGTAGCGGTTTTAGGACTCAAATTTACGGTTACCAGTGGCTGTACCAGCAAGGTTACTGTGGCTGTAGCGCAAGCGTTAGAGGGGTCGCAAACCTGATAGGTAAATTTATCCAAACCTTTAAAATTTGTGTTCGGCTGATAGCTGAAGGTACCATCGGGGTTGAATGTTAAATTTCCGTTTAACGGGTTGGTGAGTCTAGAAAATTGCAGCAAATCGCCGTCTGGGTCGCTATCGTTAGTGGCAACGGTTTGGTTAATTTGTCCGTTTTTTTGGATGCTAAAAGTATCGTCTTTGGCAATTGGCGCATCATTTAAAGGAGAAACCACTATGGTTACAGTTGCCTGGTCGCAAAGGCCCTTGTTATCGCAAACCTGATAATCAAAGGTTACGGTGCCGCTAAAATCTTTCTCGGGCGTATAGGTGTAGTTTCCATCCGGATTTATGGTGAGGTTTCCACCCGCAGGCGGATTGGTAATTATATAACTCAGCGGATCTCCTTCGGGATCTGTTACGTTATTGCCTAGGGAGCCACTAACCGGCTGATCTTCTGAAGTATTTTCGGAGCTGTTGATAGCATTTGGAGGATCATTTACTTGGGTAACTACAATGGTTACTTGTGCAAAGTTTGATTTTAAAGATCCATCAGTAACCTCATAAATAAAATACTCGGTACCTACAAAATTCTTATTTGGCAAGTAGGTAAAGGAGCCATCAGTGTTTAGTGTTACCTGGCCATTTTTCGTTTTAAACACTGTTTTGCTAGCATCTACCTCACCGGTTTCGCCTTTCGGGTCTTTGGCGCTGGAGAGCGTGATTCTTAAATCATCATCATCAGGATCGATATCGTTTAAGATGACGCCAGGCGTATGGATGTTAATTGGGGTATCTTCTTTTGTTTCGTACCTATCATTATCGGCACTTGGGGCGCAATTTCCCGGCAATACTTCGGCAATAACTTGGATAGCACAATTATTGGCATCGATGACAGTAATGTTAAACCTCCCCGCGTTTACGTTGGTTAGGGTGCTATTTGTTCCTCTATCTGTACCGTTCCAGATGAAATGATAGGGTTGTGTACCGCCAGAAACAATTAGCTTAATTGCACCATCAGGAGAATACTTGCAGGTGGTATTTTTAATTTCTGTTTTTGCGATTAGCTGATTAGGTTGAGTTATGGTGATGGTGTTTTTTTGTATGCAACCCAAGGCATCTATTGCCGTGTAGGTATAGTTGCCAGCCGAAAGACTTTGCAGGTTTACACCAGTTTTACCATTAGACCAGGTAACTTGATAAGGAGCTTCGCCGCCGCTCAACTGCAAGCTTATCTCTCCAGAGTTAGTACCAAAACATTGTATTTGCTTTGCACTGGCGTTTACAAAAAACGGCTTAAGCGGTCGTATTTGGACAGAAAGCGATTGCGTACAATCGTTCTTATCAGTTACGGTTAGGTTATAAATTCCGGGAGGAAGGTTGGTGATGGTTGGCGTATTTGCGTTATTGTTCCACTGGTATTTGTAGGGAGGTGTTCCGCCGGCAACACTGACCTCTATTCTTCCTTTTTCGTCGGCGTAACAAGCGTTATCTGTATGCTTTTCTGTGATATTAATTGGCGATGGCGCCTGATTAATTTTTACCTGAAGATTGGCTGTGCACCCATTTTGGTCCTTAGCAGAAAACATGTAAGTTCCGGCGACAAGGTCGCTAAAAGTATTTCCCGCTTGGAAGTTCGTTCCGCCGTCCTTGCTGTATTGGTAGCTTCCGCTTCCGCCGTTTGCTGTGATTGCGACAGTCGATTTTTCTCCGAAGCATTTGATTTCAGTCTGGCTGGCGCTTAAGCTTAGTTTTGTTGGTTGGGCGATGGTAATGCTGGTATCTTTAACGCAGCCGTTGGCATCCTTGATTTGGAAATCGTAGCTTCCTGCGCTTAAATTGTTGAAGGTTGAGGTGGATTGGAAGTTCGTTCCGCCGTCCTTGCTGTATTGGTAGCTTCCGCTTCCGCCGTTTGCTGTGATTGCGACAGTCGATTTTTCTCCGAAGCATTTGATTTCGGTCTGGCTGGCGCTT
>DASVGY010000105.1:0-14612 GCA_036379295.1 Pelobium sp. | reverse complement strand
GCCCACTCGCCCTCTAAACTGAAAGCCACCGTTGAAGCTTGTAAAGAACAATTTCCTAATCGTTTGCTGATTGCTTGTATAGAATTACATACGTTTAGCAGCTTAAATGAACACTTTCTTACAGAATATGAGGGGACAATTAATGGCGCAGATTTTGCTATCGTGTATATAGACAGGGCAACTTTTATTCAAAAGAAGATGACGCCTTTTAGCGCTGCTAATGTAATTAAGGCTTTTGGAGGTAAAAAATTATACTTTTATGACAATCCAGAAGAACTAAAAAATTGCATTGATGCGTTAAAGACTGAGAATTGTAATTTATTAATGATGAGTTCGGGCACTTTTGGAGGTATTGATTTAGTTACATTAGCAAAATCCTTTCTTTATAGGTAAAGATATTGTTAATTTTGTTTGTCCTCAGTGAGTATGCACACCATTTGAGAAAATAATTAGAGTAAATAGCATGAAATTATTAGGAAAAAAAATCAGATTACTTAGACATCAAAAGGGTTGGAGTCAGGAAGATGTGGCTAAACAGCTCGATATTTCTATTCCGGCGTTTTCTAAAATAGAAACGGGAATTACAGATGTTAATTTATCAAGGCTAGAACAGGTTTCGGCTTTGTTCGATATGACGGTTGTACAGTTATTAACTTACAATGACCCGGAACAAGAGATAAAAAATGCCTCGGATTTAGAGATTGTTACCAAAAAACTTCAGGAGAGGGAAGCGGAAGTAATTGATCTGCAAAAGAAAGTAATTGAGCTTTACGAAGAAATCAGAAGTGCAAAAAGTTTTGTTTAATAATTTCTTTCTATTTAAAAAAAAGCTTCTTCCAGTTAACGAAGAAGCTTTTTTTATGCGGTAACATCTTATAATGCCTCAGAAACCACTTCCTTTACCTCAGGTACCATTCTTTGTAATAAGCTTTGTATACCAGATTTTAAGGTAATGGTAGAAGATGGGCAGCCGCTGCAAGAACCTCTTAATTCCACGGTAACCACTCCATCGTTAAAAGAACGATAACTAATTGCTCCACCATCTTGCTCAACGGCAGGCCTTACATAGTCATTCAAAATTTGCTGGATCTTAATTTCAGTTTCAGTACCTTGGAAATCTAAATTTTCCTCTTCGTCTTTGTTTTGAACCGGATATTCAGACTCTACAGCGCCTTTTACAAACTCTTTTAAAAGTGGTTCAATATCCGCCCACTCTGCATCCTCAGTTTTTGTTACGGTTACAAAATTACTCGCAAAAAACACTCCGTTAACAAAATTGAACTTATAAAGCTCGGTAGCAAATTTTGAATGTTCTGCACTTTCCTTTGTTGGGTAATCCACACTTCCATTGATTAAAAGCTTATTAACAATAAACTTCATGGTTGCCGGATTTGGCGTTGATTCTGTATATACTGTGATATTCATTTTAGAATTTTTTTGTAAAAGTAATTATCATTACGGCAATACAGGCATCTAAACCTTGTTTTTACGTCTCGATGACTTTTAAATACCAGTGTAGTTTAGTGGTGAAATAGCTTTTAGTTCATTTTTAACAGCGTCATTAATATCAAGCGTTTCAATAAAGTTGCTCATTACTTCGGCGTTAATTTGCGCATTGGTGCGGGTGAGGTCTTTCAAAGCCTCGTAAGGATTAGGGTAATTTTCTCTCCTTAAGATTGTTTGAATTGCTTCGGCAACAACAGCCCAATTATTTTCTAAATCTGCTTGTATTTCTTTCTGGTTTAACAGTAATTTATTCAAACCTTTAAGGGTAGATTTTAAGGCAATGATGGTATGTGCAATAGGTACTCCGATATTCCTCAAAACGGTCGAATCGGTTAAATCTCGTTGCATTCTGCTTACCGGTAATTTAGCAGCCAAATGCTCAAAAAGTGCATTTGCAATCCCAATATTTCCCTCAGAATTTTCAAAATCAATGGGGTTAACTTTGTGTGGCATCGCAGACGAGCCTACTTCTCCATCCTTAATTTTTTGTTTAAAGTAATTCATGGAAATATAAGTCCAAAAATCACGATTTAGGTCTAAAATAATATTGTTGATACGCTTTAAGCCGTCAAACTGTGCGGCCATATAATCATAATGTTCAATTTGTGTGGTGTTTTGCAAACGCTTTAGTTTTAAGCTTTGCTCAACAAATTTATTTCCGAAGGTTTTCCAGTTGATTAAGGGGAAAGCAACATGGTGAGCATTAAAATTTCCGGTTGCCCCGCCAAATTTAGCGCCGTAAGGGATAGCTTTAAGGAGCTCAATTTGGTTTTCTAGCCGTTCTATAAAAACCATTATTTCTTTACCTAAACGCGTAGGCGAGGCAGGCTGTCCGTGAGTGTGCGCAAGCATTGAAACATGCTTCCACTCTTTAGCCAAATCGTTCAACACATTTAGCAACTCTTGCAGCTGCGGATAATAGATAACCTCCATACCAGCTTTAAATGAGTAAGGGATAGCGGTATTGTTAATATCCTGCGATGTTAAGCCAAAGTGAATATATTCCTTATAGTTTGAGAGGCCTAGCTTGTCAAACTTTTGTTTTATAAAATATTCAACCGCTTTAACATCATGGTTAGTGATTTTTTCGATTTCCTTTACGGCTAAAATATCTTCCTCTGTTAGCTCATTTATAGCTAGTCTTATAGCATCAAAGTTATAGCGGGCTAAACCCTTTAGGGCGGGCAATGGTAATTCGCAAAGCGCAATAAAGTATTCAACTTCTACAAATATTCTGTATCTGATTAAGGCAGCTTCAGAAAAATAAGCGCCTAAATCGGCGGTTTGTTGATGATAGCGTCCGTCGATTGGAGAAATGGCATTGAGCGTAGAAATGTTCATTTTATTTTTTTGTTGCAAAAATACAAAAATGAGCGGCTTTAAAAATTTTGAGTGATGGTTTTGTCGCACAAGTCTCATTTTATCCGTATTGCGGAAAAATTAATAGTTTTTACCAAGGAAACTTTGGAAATGAAAAAAGTTTCCATAGTTTTGCGTCCGAACAAAATCAGGAGAATGGAGAAGGTAGATAATTACATTTTGGACGAGGCTGAAAAGCTCTTTTTAAAATTTGGGATGCGCAGTGTAACCATGGATGATATTGCCAAGCATTTAGCCATCAGTAAAAAAACCATTTATGCTAATTTTAAAGATAAAAATGAGCTTGTTACCAGTATGGTTTCTAATATGCTAGCTAAAGACGAATGTAGTATGTTACAATGCCAAGCAAAAAGTGAGAATGCTATTGACGAAATATTTATGATGATGGATGTAATGAAAGACATGCTATCATCAATTAACCCGGTAGTATTTTATGATTTAGAAAAATACCATAACGAGGCTTATAAATTAATGATGGGATTTCATGAGAACCGGATTTACAATTCTGTTAAGGCTGGTTTAGAACGGGGTATTAAAGAAAAAGTTTTTAGAGAGGATATTAACGTTGATATTTTGGCCACTGCCCGTGTAGCGCACATTAATTGGGTGTTTAGGTCCGAATTAATAAGCAGTGGCAAATACAGTTTATACCAGGTTATTCAAGAGCTTACCATGCATTTCCTTTTTGGGATTTGCACCTTAAGCGGACATATATTAATTAACAATTATACAAACAGAAGCAAGCAAACCATATAATGAAAACAAAAACAATGTTAACTACCGCTGTTTTGAGTTTAACAATTGGAAGTTTGTGGGCACAAACCGCAGCGCCTAAAACTTATGATTTTAATCTACAGCAGTGTATAAATTATGCAATTGAACATCAAACAACTGTTTTAAACGCAGCGATAGACCAGCAAATTGCCGCAGCAAAAGTAAAAGAGACGATTGGGATAGGCTTACCACAAATTAGTGGAACAGCTAATTTTCAAGACTATTTAAAATCACCTACCATACTTTTTCCAGATTTTATTGGTCCGGCTATTTCTGGATATATTAACAATAACGTAACTGATAAAGACGGTAATAAATTAACCGTGAACACGCCAAACGGTCAGGGTGGTTTTCAGGAAGTTAACTTTCAGCAAAAATACAATTCCAGCGTGGGCCTCTCAGTCAATCAATTGCTTTTTGATGGAAGCTACCTAGTAGGTTTACAAGCGTCTAAAACGTATAAAGAGCTATCAGAGAAAAACTTAAGACGCAGCAAAATAGAAACCACAGTTGCCGTAACAAAGGCATTTTATATGGTTTTGGTTAACAATAAGCAATTAGATTTATTGAACGCAAATATTGAGCAGTTGAAAGCGCAATTAGACCAAACACAAGCGCTTTTTGACAATGGCTTCGCAGAAAAAATTGATGCCGACCGTTTAAGGGTTATTTATAACAACCTCAAAACAGAAAAGCAGAATATTGAGCGCTCGTTAGAAGTAGGCAAATCAATGCTAAAGTTTCAAATGGGTATGCCCATTGCTGATAGCTTAACCTTATCAGGCAGTATCGAAGATGTGAAGCTTGATAAAAGTGCGGTTACAAAAGATTCTACTGCTTACCAGAACAGGATTGAGTATTCCTTAGCACAAACTTCAATTAAGTTAAATCAGCTAGATTTGAAAAGGTATAAATCACAGTTTTTACCAAGTTTAGCCGCATTTGGATCTGGTTCTTACCAGTATCAAAATAATAACTTTAAAAATTTATACGATAAAAGTTTCCCATCTGTGGTGGTTGGCCTACAGTTAAATGTGCCTATTTTTAGTGGCGGCCAACGTTATCAAAAGGTAAAGCAAGCAGAACTAACTGTTAAGAAATCACAGAATGATTTATTACAGGCAAAAAACTCGATAAACCTGGATATTGAGAATAGCCTTACTACTTACACAAATAGCTTGAACTCTTTGGAGAGCCAACAACGCAATTTAGATTTAGCCAACGAGGTTTTACGTGTTACTAAAATCAAATACGAACAGGGCGTAGGCTCATCGTTAGAGGTAACGCAAGCACAAACTTCCCTTAAAGAAGCACAAAATAATTATATAAATGCTTTGTATAATGCTTTGGTAAGCAAGGTAGATACAGAGAAAGCTACAGGATTAATTCAATAAAAACATCAAAACTTTATAAAATAGAAAATGAAAAAGATATTATTTGCATCGATGATTTTGTTTCTGGCAGCTTGCGGAAACAATCCGAAAGATAAAAAAGCCCAACTTGAGAAGTTAAAAAAAGAACAGGCAGACATCAATAAAAAAGTTGCTGAGTTGGAGGCAGAAATTGGTTCCAAAAAAGAAGAAGTGGTAAAAGATGTTGAGGTTTACACCGTTGAAAACGGAACTTTTAAAAATTACATTGAGATACAAGGTAAGGTAGATGCCGAACAAAATGTACAGGTAAACCCTGAGGCAATGGGTGTAATTACCAAAGTTTATGCAAACATTGGTCAACACGTAAGTAAAGGCCAAATTTTAGCGCAAATTGACGATGCCGTGTTGCGTCAGAATATTGCGCAGCTACAAACATCCTTAGATTTAGCCACAAATTTATACAACCGCCAGAAAAATCTTTGGAACCAAAAAATAGGGACCGAAGTTCAATACTTGAATGCGAAATCTCAAAAAGAAGGTTTAGAAAAACAAATGGCGGTGCTAAAGCAGCAAGCAGATATGTATAAAATTAAATCTCCAATTTCTGGAACGGTTGATCAAATGGATTATAAAGTAGGGCAGGCTGTACAACCGGGCGCACCAGGCATTAGGGTAGTAAATGCAGACGATTTGAAAGCTAAGGCGCAGGTTTCTGAAAGCTATGCCGGAAGAATTAACCAGGGAGACGAAGTGTTGGTGATTCTACCGGATGCGAGTGACTCGGTGAAAACAAAGATCTCTTTTGCATCAAAAACTATTGACCCGAGTAGCAGAAGTTTTAATGTTGAGGTGAAACTGCCGAGCAGAAAAAGCTTTAGGCCAAATATGATTTCGATTTTAAAAATTGTTGATTATACCAACAAAAACGCTACTACAGTACCTATAAAAGCCATCCAAAAATCAGAAAAAGGAGATTACCTAATGTTGGTTGTTGCAGGTAAAGCCAAAAAAGTAGATGTTAAAGTTGGCAATATTTACGATGGTGAAGCAGAAATTTTATCGGGGATAAAAGCTGGCGACAAGGTTGTTACAGTGGGCTTAAACGGTTTGGGCGAAGGCGATACGGTAAAATTATAAATGCAATTTGTGTTGTTCATAAATTAATTTCAAATAAAACGCTAAATGAAAGATTTAGATAAAGAATTTGGTCCCTCAAGTTGGGCCATTGAAAATAAAACGGCAATTTATGTATTAACCTTTATGCTTTTGATAGCAGGTTACTTTGCGTACGTAAGTTTGCCGAAAGAAAACTTTCCGGAAATTTCTATTCCTAAGATTTTCGTACAAACGGTTTATCCCGGAACCTCGCCCGGTAATATGGAGAACCTGGTCACCAAACAAATTGAAAAGCAAATCAGATCTACGCAAGGCTTAAAAAAAGTAACCTCTAATTCTTATCAGGATTTTTCGATTATTACTGCCGAGTTTAACTCAAACGTGGATATTGTTGTGGCTAAACAACGTATAAAAGATGCGGTGGATAAGGCTAAAACAGATTTACCATCAGATTTGCCTGATGAGCCAGTGGTGATGGATATCAACCTTTCTGATTTGCCAATCATGTTTTTAAACATATCTGGTGATTATGATTTAAAAACCATAAAAGGTTACGCCGATGATTTGCAGGACAGGATAGAAGCCTTGCCAGAAATATCAGGTGTTGATATTGTAGGTGCTCTGGATCCTGAAATGCAGGTGAATGTGGACATGAATAAGATGGCCGCAGCCAAGATTTCTTTTATGGATATCCAAAACGCCATCGGTTATGAAAACATTTCGGCCTCTGGCGGTACTATTCCTATTGATGGCGTTAGGCGTACCTTAAACATTAAAAAAGAGTATAAGTCTGCTCAGGAAATTGCCAATACAATTATCAGAACACCGCTTGGAGGAACAGTTTACCTAAGGGATATTGCCGACGTTGTAGATGGTTTTAAAGAACAAGAGTCTTTTGCAAGGTTAAACGGTAAAAACGTAATTACGTTAAACGTAAAAAAACGCTCGGGCGAAAACTTAATTGAAGCTTCAGACAAAATCCGCGAAATTATTGCGGAGATGAAAGCCAATCAGTTTCCTAAAGGGCTGAAAATTGTTGCTACCGGAGACCAATCAGACAAAACCCGCGTTACGTTACACGATTTAATCAATACCATTGTTATTGGTTTTATTCTGGTAACGCTAATCCTAATGTTTTTTATGGGAATCACTAACGCTTTATTTGTGGCGTTATCTGTTCCCTTATCTATGTGCGTAGCATTTTTAGTAATGCCAACGCTGGGTTTTACAATGAACATGATTGTATTGTTCTCTTTCCTTTTGGCATTAGGTATTGTGGTGGATGATGCCATTGTGGTGATAGAGAACACGCACCGTATTTTTGAGAACGGAAAAGTAAGTATTAAGCATGCTGCAAAAATGGCGGCAGGCGAAGTGTTTTTACCTGTGTTTTCTGGTACCATGACTACCTTAGCGCCATTTGTTCCCTTAGCATTTTGGCCTGGCGTAATTGGTGAGTTCATGTTTTTTTTACCAATTACCCTCATCATTACGCTTTTAGCGTCTTTGGTGGTTGCTTATATCATTAACCCGGTTTTCGCAGTTGACTTTATGGAATCTCATGACGGACATGAAGCACACAAACCAACTTTTGATAAGAAGGTAAAAAAGACGTTAATATATTTTGGCATAGCTGCGGTAATTGGTTATGTGATTGGTTTCGCATTCGGAAATTTTGTGGTGGTAATTGCCCTTTTCTATTTGTTACAGCATTTTGTGCTGGAGAAAGTGATTCGTAGGTTTCAAACCAATTTGTGGCCACGCGTTCAAGCCAAATATGGTCGTTTTTTAGATTGGGCATTACACCGGCCATACACCATTTTAGGAAGTACTTTCGGCTTGTTAATTTTTTCGGTTGTATTAACAGCAATAATTCCTCCAAAGTTTGTGTTCTTTCCATCATCAGACCCAAACTTTGTTTATGTGTACACGTCTTTGCCGGTCGGTACAGATCAGGCGTACACTAACGAAATCACTAAAAAAATAGAAAAACGGGTAACCGCGGTGGTAGATAGTTTGGGCAGCCAAAATGTATCGTCAATTATTTCAAACGTAACAGTTGGCGTAACAGACCCGCAAGATGAAGATCAGGGAAATTATCCAAATAAAAGTAAAGTTACGGTAGCTTTTAAAGAATTTGGAGAACGTACAGGTCGGCCGTCAACAGAATATTTATCGGCAATTCGTAGTGCAATAAAAGGAATACCGGGGGCAGAAATTTCGGTTACGCAGGAACAATCTGGTCCGCCAACTGCCAAGCCAATCAGTATCGAGATTACAGGCGACGATTTGGATAGCCTTGTGGCAACTTCTGAAAGGTTGAAGAGCTACTTGGTAAGCAAGCAAATTGGAGGAATTGAAGAGTTAAAGTCCGATTTCCAGAACAATAAGCCCGAGATTATTTTTGATATCGATAGAGAAAGAGCAAACCGGCAGGGAATTTCAACCCAAAGCGTGGTTTATAATTTAAGGACTGCTTTGTTTGGCATGGAGGCTTCTAAATTTAGGGATTTAGATGAGGATTATAAAATCAACGTAAGAGCGCAAGAATCACAACGTAATAGCTTACAAGCTTTACGCAATATGCAGCTAACATTTAGAGATATGGCCATGGGCGGTGCCATTCGTCAGGTTCCAATATCTTCTTTTGCCACAATTGACTATGTAAATACGTATGGCGGAATTAAACGTAAACAAGGAAAGCGGATTGTGATTTTATCTTCAAACGTTTTAAGCGATTTTAATCCCGGCGAAGTAAATAAAAACATTGAAAGTGCGATAAAGAGCTTTAATGCGCCCGACGGTGTGGTAATAAAAATGGGTGGTGCACAAGAAGAACAGGCAGAAACTTCGGCTTTCTTAGGTTTGGCTTTAGGTGTTGCATTCTTCCTTATTTTGATTATTCTGGTAATCCAGTTTAATTCTATTGGCAAGCCGATAATTATTTTGAGCGAGATTTTGTTCAGTATTATCGGTGTATTGTTGGGCATCACTATTTTCCACATGGAAATGTCTATCGTAATGATGGGAATAGGAATTGTTGCTCTTGCCGGAATTGTGGTACGTAACGGTATTTTATTGGTTGAATTTGCAGATTTAATGATTGAGCAAGGAATGACACCATACGATGCAATTTTAGAAGCCGGAAGAACCAGAATGACGCCGGTAATTTTAACCGCTACAGCAACAATGTTAGGATTAATTCCTTTGGCTGTTGGTTTAAACCTTGATTTTACAGCGCTGTTGGAAACCGGAAACCCACACATTTATTTCGGTGGCGATAACGTTGCTTTTTGGGGTCCATTATCCTGGACAATGATTTTCGGGTTGAGTTTTGCCACGTTCCTAACTTTGATTTTAGTACCATCTATGTACTTAATTAGATCAAAAGTTAAAGCTAGAATTGCAAAATGGAGAAACAAAGAACCAGAAGTTAAACTTTTGGAAAACGAATAAAGCAATATATTAAATAAAAACGCCCGATTAGTAATTAGCTAACCGGGCGTTTTGCTTTTGCGATTTTCTCAAATCAGATTAAACACTCTTCTTTTTCCTGCGGTAAATCTTCTTCGGCGGTATTTATGCTGCAAATATCTATAATGTTTCCTGCTTCGCCTACAATTAAGGCAGTTAGCTTATTGCATTTGTAGGCACCGGTATCAATATTTATCGAATTAGAATTTGCATCATAAAGCGCAGCTTCTTTTGGCGTATGCCCATAAATTTGCAGTTTATCTAATTTTTTAGTTTCGTTGCGTTGCCAAACAACCCCTTCCGGATTTTTTGGGTCAAAAGGATCTTTAGTATCAGAAATTCCAGCATGAGAAACTATAAAGCCTGTTGTTTCAAAGTATAATGGGAAAGTAGAAAACCAATTTGCATCATCGTCAATTTTTCTTCCCTCAACTAAATATTGGCTAAACGTTCTCTCGCCAGATTTTTCGTACCAATCTTTATCAAATTCCTCTAAACAATGTTGTAAAAAAAGCTGCTCGTGATTTCCCCTAATCACAATGGTATCCTTGTGGCTCTTTTGAATTTCGAAAATATGCCTGGCAACCTGTGGACTAAACTTTCCGTGGTCAATAATATCACCCACAAAAATCAACTGATGTGTTTTTGGATTCCAGTTTGTTAACAAATTTTTTAAGGTGTAAAAGCAGCCGTGTACATCTCCAACAATAAAAAAGCTCTTCATATGTAAATTTTTTTGAGATAAACAATTATCAGTCCGTTATTTGATAAGCTTTAGCTGGGGGCGCAATTAATTGTTTTTAGCCTCAATCCATTTAGCCATAAACTTTGTGCTGCTTAAAGTATGGTGTTGTAACATAGCTCCGTAAAAGTTTTTGTTACGATGACTGGCTAAATTAACGAGGAGTTGGGCAATTTTATGATTAAATTTTTGTGTAAAAACGGACTTTGCGTACAATTGATTGATTATTTCGAAGCCATTTTGCTGTGCAATTAGCCAATCTTTTTCTGATTGATATAGCTGAACTGCTGCATCGGCAAACTCCAGAGGCGTATTTTTAATTTTCCCGCTCCATGGTAAATTTTGATGCATCGCCTCTGCGCCAATACTGGTGGTAGCATTAGGCGTTCCGTTACGCATGGCGTCTATTAATTTGCCTTTTAAACCAGCGCCAAAAAGGAGAGGAGCAAGGCACACTCTGGCTTTTTGCATTGTTTCAGCAACGTTTTCTGCTCGGCCTTTTACTAAGAAGCCATCTTTAACACTATTTAGCTGAAATACTTTGTTTGATGGATATGCGCCGTAAATATGAACCTCCGCCTTTGGTAATCGTTCTCTAATGTGTGGCCAAATGTTGGTTTTGATATGCAACACCGATTGCCAGTTAGGTTCATGCAAAAAATTGCCAATGCTAACGAAATGCGCTCTTTCTTCGTATTTTGGTAGCTTCTTTATTTCTTCCTCAGAAACTTCATCAAGCATAAACGGAAGATAAAGCAATAAAGAATCATCAATCTTAAAAGTCGATCTAAGCAACTCCATTTCATAAGTGGATATGATCAGCGATAAATCGCACCTTAAAATACTTGCAATTTCGCGTTTGGCAACTTCCTCATTTAATAAATCCTCAGTTTTAAACACAGCGTTTGTTTTCCACGCTTTTTGCCTAGCGGCTCTTAAACAATGTAAATCTTCTGTATCTAAAATTTTTAATGCTTCTGGGCAGCTTTCGCTCACTCGCCAGCCGTATTGTTCCTCGGTCATAAATCTATCGAAGAGCACAACTCTTGGATTCAAATCTTCCACAAAATCGTCAAAACTGTGATGATTTAATTTGATTTTGGCCTTTTTGACTCCGAAATCAGATAATTTAACAGCAAATTCACTATCAGCAGTGGCGCTGGCAAAAGTAATTTGATAATTTTTTTGACAAAAAACTTCTATTAGCTGCATCATTCTACTTCCTGCCGCAGAGGAATTCGGCTCGGGCCAAACCGAACCAATAATTAATAGTTTAGGTTTAGCTGCCAACATCAAATTCCAGTAAAAACTAAGTTTTCTTTAGCTAAAACGCTTAAATCGGTGGATTTTTCAAAAATCCCATAAACAGAAGCGCCGCTCCCGCTCATTAACGCATATAAAGCACCCGCCTCTAGTAAAGAAGATTTTACTCCCCTAATTACCGGATGATTTTTAAGGATATGGTTTTCAAAATCATTGGTGATTTTTCCTTGCCATTGTTGGACAGGCAATTTTATTAGTTCTTTTAAAGGCTGTTCTGGTGTTTTTGGCTTAACGCCGCGATAAGCTTCGCCGGTAGAAACATGGACAGGCGGCATCACTAAAGCTATAAAATAAGCACTTAAATCTAAATCGATATTTTCAAATTCATCGCCTTTACCGAAAGCAAAAACAGGTTTATTTTCTACGAAAAAAGCACAGTCTGCGCCTAAATTTCTACAGTAATTTTGCATTGCGCCAGTACTTAAACCTAAACCAAACTTTTCATTAATTAATTTAATAAAAAAAGCAGCGTCAGCAGATCCGCCGCCCAAACCAGCGCCAATGGGTATCTTTTTATGCAAGTGGATGCTTACGTTTGGTAGGTCGAAATCTTTGCGTATTAGCTCATACGCTTGCAAACATAAATTTTCGTTAGCATGCCCGGGTATTTCTATGCCTGAAGTTTCAAAGCCCATTTCTTTATGCTCAATTACCTCCAAGGCATCTTTGATTTTTATAGGATAAAAAACCGTTTCTAGGTTGTGGTAGCCATCAGGCCGTCTGCTGGTAATATTTAAACCAATATTTATTTTTGCCGACGGAAAAGTTATCATCTATTGTATTAAATCTATAGTTTTACACCTTGTTAGGATAACAAATATAGGCTATTTTAGCATATCAGATATTAGGTAAAGATGAAGCAGTATTTAGATTTAATGAGACATGTGCTTAAAAATGGCACCCAGAAACATGATAGAACCGGAACAGGCACTTTAAGTGTTTTTGGCTACCAGATGCGTTTTAATTTAGCAGAAGGTTTTCCGTTGGTGACTACTAAAAAACTGCATTTAAAATCTATCATACATGAATTAATTTGGTTTTTAAGCGGAGATACAAATATTAAATATTTAAAAGAAAATGGTGTTAAGATTTGGGACGAGTGGGCAGATGAAAATGGCGATTTAGGGCCGGTTTATGGTTCGCAATGGCGCTCATGGCCAACTCCCGATGGAAAACATATTGATCAGATTACGAATATCATCAATCAAATCAAAAACAACCCTGACAGCCGTAGAATAATTGTTTCTGCTTGGAATGTTGCCGAAATAGAAAATATGGCTTTGCCGCCATGTCACAGTTTTTTTCAGTTTTACGTTGCCCCACCAGATCCGATAAAAGGAGAGGAGAAAGGAAAGTTGAGCTGCCAACTTTACCAACGCAGTGCAGATATATTTTTAGGCGTTCCGTTTAATATTGCTTCCTATGCTTTATTAACTATGATGGTAGCGCAGGTTTGCGATTTAGAGTTAGGCGATTTTGTACACACCTTGGGCGATGCGCACCTATACAATAATCATATTGCACAAGCTGATTTACAATTGTCAAGAACGCCGAGGCCCTTACCAACAATGAAAATTAACCCGGGTGTTAAAAATATTTTTGATTTTAAATACGAAGATTTTGAGTTAGAAGGCTATGATCCGCACCCACATATCAAAGCGGCTGTGGCTGTATAATCAATAAACTTGTAGCTTAAATTACTTGATGCAAGCACTATTTAAAACGGCCAATATTTTAGGATTGCTTTTAGTAATTATTTTTTTTACAGGATGCACTCAACAAAAAAATATTTTGAAACAAAATGAGAAAAGTTTTTTGAGAAATCCGGTAATTGCGCACCGAGGCGCTTGGAAGCAAACCCAGGTTCCGCAAAATTCGATAGCTTCACTGCAGGCTGCTATCGATTTAAAGTGTGCAGGAACCGAGTTTGATGTGCATTTAACTGCAGACGATGTGCTTGTAGTTAACCATGACCAGGCTTTTTATGGTTTAGATATAGAGAAATCGAGTTATAAAACCCTGTTAAACAAAAAGCATCCCAATGGCGAAACCATACCAACAGTAGCGGATTATTTAAAGGTAGGGCTAAAGCAGAATCATACAAAGCTTATTTTTGAACTTAAAGTTTCAGAAATTAGTAAAGAGCGCACACTAAAATCAGCAGAAATTGTTGCTAAAATGGTGAAAGGATTAAAAAAAGCCCACCAAATCGAGTTTATTTCTTTCGATTATCAGGCTTTAAAAAAAATAAAGGAAATAGTTCCGCAAGCTCAGGTTGCCTATTTATCCGGAGATATCCCACCGGCAACCATCAAAAGTGACGGGTTAACAGGAATTGATTACTCGATGGGTGCTTACAACAAACACAAAAATTGGATTGCGGAAGCTAAAGAACTTGGTGTTTCTGTAAATGTGTGGACGGTTAATGAAGAAGAGGATATGCTTTATTTTTTAAAACAGGGCGTTGATTATATTACCACAGACAATCCTGCTTTACTGTTTAGTGTTTTAAGAAAATAAAAGTAAAATAGTTAGAAAGTTGAATGCATTAAAAAAGCCGCTCCTTTTTAAAAGAAGCGGCTTTTGTTTTTTATTATTTGATAAATAACAACTCTCTAAACTTTGGTAAAGGCCAAACGTTATCATCAATCATTTGTTCTAACTTATCAACATGGTAGCGGATTGGGGTAAAGTATGATTTTACCTTCTCATCATAAGCTATCGCCTTATCACGGGAGTCTTCAAACTTGTTTGCAACTTTGCGCTCTTCAATCATCGCATAAACGTTATCCTTAATAAAGTTTACATGTTTAGAGATTTCTTTGATGATTAAGATTTGTGCGCCATAAGTTTCTTCATCTAAACCAATGTCTTTTAAGCCTTTAACGTTTTGTATTAAAGAATTTTGGTAAGTAATTGCGGCC
>DASVGY010000104.1:0-13126 GCA_036379295.1 Pelobium sp. | reverse complement strand
TTTTATAAAAAAAACAGGATGCTTTTCTATGTTGATGGTACTTTTACAAAGGTTTTTTAGGCAAAAATGGGCAAAATTCTGCGCCATCAGATGCGCCAAAACATTATGAATTTAGACCAAAATTGCCTATTTTAGTCTTATTATTCAATTTAATCATTAATCCGGCGTAAAAGATTTAACTTCTGTTAATTATTTGATATACAAACACTTTAAACAAAAAAAGAGAGCATTTGCTCTCCTTTTTTGTGGTGGTCCCGACGAGAATCGAACTCATATCTAAAGTTTAGGAAACTTCTATTCTATCCGTTGAACTACGGGACCTTTTAAAACATCAGAAATTTACCTTACGGTACTTCCGGTGTTAAAATCTTCTTTCGGCGCAACAAAAGTAAGTTTTCCTGCTGAATTTTCTGCCATTAAAATCATTCCCTGCGAAACAATTCCTTTAATTTCTCTGGGTTCAAGATTTATTAAAATGCTTACTTGCTCACCCACAACATCTTCTGGATTAAAAAACTCGGCAATGCCCGAAACTACCGTTCTTTGATCTAAACCGGTATCCACTGTAAGTTTTAATAATTTTTTGGTTTTAGCCACTTTCTCCGCGGCTATAATTTTCCCTGTTCTAATATCCATAGCAGCAAAAGAATCAAAACTAACGTTCGCTTTTGCTGGCAAAACAGTATCGGGTATTAAAGCAATAGCTGCTTCTTTTTTTGCAGCCAACTTTGCCAATTGCTTTTCTACCTGCTCATCTTCCACCTTTTCAAACAACAGGCTTGCAGCATTTAGTTGGTGCCCGTTTGCAAAAGAAACTTCCTCATCATAACTTAATGCTGCCCTTTCAGTATTCAGCATTGCAAATAGCTTTTCTCCGGTATGCGGCAAAAAGGCTTGCGAAAGTGTGGCTAAATGCCCTATAATATGTAAACAATTTTGTAAAACAGTTCGGGTTTCTTCTGGGTTTTCTTTAAAAGTTTTCCAAGGTTCTTTCTCTGTTAAATATTTGTTTCCTAACCTTGCTAAGTCCATCAGGGATGCTACTGCATTTCTGAATTTGAAATCTTCTAACTGAACTGCAATGCCATCATAAGTTTCATTTATTTGCTGGCGTATGCCTTCATCTTTTAAGGTTTCTGCTCCCAAGGTTTTCCCTTCAAAATACTTGTGCATCAAAATCATCACCCTATTTACAAAGTTCCCAAAAATGGCTACCAATTCATTGTTTACCCGGGCTTGGTAATCTTTCCAGGTAAATTCGCTATCACTGGTTTCTGGCATAATAGACGTCAACACGTAACGCAACTCATCCTGTTTACCTGGAAACTCCTCTAAATATTCATGCAGCCAAACCGCATGGTTTCTAGAAGTAGAGAGTTTATCTCCCTCTAAATTTAAAAACTCGTTAGCTGGCACATGCTCGGGCAAAATATAATCACCGTGGGCATTTAAAATGGATGGAAACGTAATGCAATGGAAAACAATATTGTCTTTGCCTATAAAGCTAATCAGGCATGAGTTATCTTCTTCTTTTTGCTGCTTTTTCCAATACAATTGCCAGTCTTTATTATGGTCCATTGCCCATTGCTGCGTTGCAGATATATAGCCAATTGGCGCATCTAGCCAAACGTAAAGCTTTTTACCGGTCGCTTCCATCAAAGGAACATCAATTCCCCAATCTAAATCGCGGGTCATTGAGCGTGGTTGTAAGCCTTGTTTTAACCATGAGCTACATTGCCCATAAACATTTGTTTTCCACACGTTCTTTTTGCCCTCTAAAAGCCACTCTTCTAACCAAGGTTGGTATTTATCTAAAGGCAAATACCAATGTTTGGTGGGTTTTAAAATTGGTTTGTTTCCGCTTAGTGTTGAGCGTGGATTAATTAATTCTGTTGGACTTAATGAAGTTCCACATTTTTCGCACTGGTCGCCATAAGCATTGTCGTTTCCGCAATTTGGGCAAGTACCAACAATATAGCGGTCGGCCAAAAACTGCTGGTACTCTTCATCAAAATATTGGTCAGAAAATTTCTCGATAAACTCTCCTTTCTCATAAAGGTTAAGGAAAAACTCTTTGGATAAATCATGGTGAATTGGCGCTGATGTTCTGTGGTAAATATCAAACGCTATCCCAAAATCTTCGAAACTCTTTTTTATTTGATGATGATATTGATCAATAATTGCTTGTGGTGTAGTCCCTTCTTTCTTCGCCTTTATGGTAATTGCTGCGCCATGCTCATCAGAACCACATACATAAACCACATCTTTTTTTTGTAAACGTAAATGGCGCACAAAAATATCAGCAGGTAAGTAAGCGCCCGCTAAATGACCAATATGTAAAGGTCCGTTTGCGTAAGGTAAAGCAGAAGTAACGGTATATCTTTTAAAATTCTTTTTGCTCAAAATAAACAGTTTGGGGTGTTTTGTTGCATGCAAAGATAATTGATAAAGCTTAAATGCAGACTATTGCAAAATATAATAATTTGAGGCTTTTTAACAGAAAGTGCTAACTCATAAAAACCGCTATAATTTTTTGCGGTATTTTTACCTTTGTACCGGCTTACAAGTTGCCTTATCTCGCTTAGATTTGCTACAACACTAATATTGTTGCCGAGTGGGCTCTCACACTCCCGCTCCTCAATTTATTAATGTGCCGCTAACCAATTTAAACCTTCGCCAACTTCCACCAACAAAGGCACTTTGGTTTTAATAGCATTTTGCATTCTGTTTTTGATGATCTCTTTCATCTGCTCTTTCTCAGAAATAAGTACATCAAAAACCAACTCATCATGCACTTGCATGGTCATTTTTGATTGTAGCTTTTGGTCGATAATATCTTTATGGATTTCAATCATCGCAACTTTAATCATGTCTGCCGCGGAACCTTGGATTGGGGCGTTAATGGCATTTCGTTCTGCAAAACCACGCACAGTTTGGTTTGCCGAGTTAATATCGCGTAAATATCTCCTGCGACCCATAATTGTTTCCACATAACCATTTTCACGAGCAAAATTCATCGTATCTGCCATGTATTTTTTGATGCCGGCATACTGCTCAAAATAGTTTTCGATAATCTCCGCTGCTTCTTTTCGAGGAATACCCAAAGTCTGCGATAAACCAAAAGCGGACTGACCGTAAATAATTCCAAAGTTGACTGCTTTGGCATTTCGGCGTTGGTCGGAAGTTACTTCACCTAAACCAATTCCGTAAACTTTTGCAGCCGTTGCGGTATGGATATCCAAACCTTGTGTAAAAGCTTCCATCATATTTGGGTCTTCGCTAATTTCAGCGATGATGCGTAATTCAATCTGCGAATAATCTGCGGAAAGCAAAATGTGGTTTTCATCTCTCGGGATAAACGCCTTACGTACTTCTCGACCGCGAGCGGTTCTAATCGGGATGTTTTGTAAATTAGGATTGTTAGAACTTAACCTGCCAGTTGCAGCAACAGCTTGATTATAAGAGGTATGTACCCTTCCCGTTTTCGGATTGATCAACAAAGGCAAAGCATCAACGTAAGTGGATTTTAATTTACATAATTGTCTAAAATCTACAATGTCTTGTACAATATCAGACTTTGGTGCTAAAGCAAGCAAAATATCTTCGCCAGTTTGGTATTGGCCGGTTTTGGTTTTTTTGGCTTTATCATCCAGTTTTAGCTTATCAAACAAAACCTCGCCTAATTGCTTTGGCGATGCCAAATTGAATTTAACGCCAGCCTTTTCGTAAACCGAGGCTTCTAAGCGGGTAATGTCTTTTTCTAACTCTATGGAATAATTTTGCAATTGCTCCATGTCAATGCGTACGCCTTCAATTTCCATAGCTGCCAAAACATAAATCAGCGGGTTTTCTACATCGGCAGCTAATTTTGTGGCATTTGATTCTTGCAACATCGGCGCAAAAACATCATGCAATTGCAAGGTAATATCAGCATCTTCGGCGGCATATTCTTTTACCGTTTCTACATCAATATCACGCATGTTGCCTTGGTTTTTTCCTTTTTTACCGATGAGTTCGGTAATAGAAATTGGCGTGTAACCCAAATAGTTTTCGGCCAACACATCCATATTATGGCGGGTATCTGGGTCTAAAAGGTAATGCGCTAGCATTGTATCAAACAATTCGCCGGCAATTTCAATCCCGTACCATTTTAAAATCAGGATATCGTATTTCAGATTCTGCCCAATTTTTTTGATAGACGGCGTTTGCAAAACATCAGCAAACTCATATACAATTGCTTTACATTCATCAAAATTAAAAGGGAGCGGAACGTAGTATGCTTCGCCAGCCCTAAAACTAAAAGAAAGACCTACCAATTCGGCATTATTGGCATCAATTCCTGTGGTTTCGGTATCAAAGCAAAAAGCTTTTTGTTGTTCTAAAAGTTTAATTAATTCGGCTCTTTTTTCTTTATCATTGCTTAAATGATAGGTGTGCGGCGTGTTTTCTATATTTTTTCCGCCTTCTACAAAAGTGCCGGCTTGGGCAGGCGTAATATTAATATTGGTAATTCCTTGTGCTTCCGTTGGTTTACCAAACAAATCCATTTGGCCATTGCCGTTTCCTTTTACCTCGCTTACGCTAAAATCTTCTCCAAAAACCCTCCTACCTAAAGTTCTAAACTCTAACTCTGCAAAAAGTGGTTCCAAAGCTTCTTTATTTGGTGGCCCAATTCTAAAACTTTCTTCATGAAACTCAACCGGCGCATCCAATAAAATGGTTGCCAGTTTTTTTGAAAGTAAACCTTGTTCTGCAAAATTTTCTACGTTTTCTCTTTGTTTTCCTTTTAACTCGTGACTGTTGGCAATAATGTTTTCCATAGAGCCGTAAGTTTTAATCAAACTTTTCGCGGTTTTTTCGCCAATTCCTGGTATGCCGGGAATGTTATCCACGGCATCGCCCCATAAACCTAAAATATCTATAACTTGGTGCACATGCTCAATTTCCCATTTTGCCAAAACTTCCTTTACGCCCAAAATTTCCATATCGTTGCCCATTCTGGCAGGTTTGTAGATGTAAATATTTTCTGAAACCAGTTGCGCAAAATCCTTATCTGGTGTCATGCAATAAACAGTATAACCTTCTTTTTCTGCTTGTTTGGCCAAGGTTCCAATTACGTCATCAGCCTCAAAACCATCTGAAGTAATTACAGGAATGTTAAAACCCTGAATCAATTTTACCACGTAAGGCAAGGCGGCCGATAAATCTTCGGGCATTGCTTGGCGGTGCCCCTTGTAGGCTTCGTAATCTGTGTGCCGCTCTGTTTTTGCATCGGTATCAAAAACTACAGCAATATGTGATGGATTTTCTTTCTTTAAAACCTCTAACAAAGTGTTGGTAAAGCCCATTACCGCAGAAGTATTGATGCCGTGGGAGGTAAATCTTGGGTTTTTGCTTAACGCGAAATGCGCCCGGTAAACCAGCGCCATTCCATCTAAAAGAAAGAGTTTTTTTGACATGCTTATTTTTATTGTTCCTTAAAAAAAGGGATGTTTTCAAATTTAATATTTTGAGCCCAATTTTAGGATTTAAAATAATTTGTTTGCCAATTTAGTTTGTTAAATAGCTAAAGTGCTTAGCCTAAATTTTTTAAAAAGAACATGTTGTTTAACCCAGCTTTTGAGATAGCTTTCGAGGTTTAGTGTTGATTGAGAAGTTTTGCTTGCGTTAACGATAGCAACGGCAGCTTTTTTTGCCTTCGCCAATTTGCAATTTGGCAAAAAAACTATAGTGGATAGCGTGTTAAAACGCCCAAATAATTTCCAGACCCTTTTTGGATGATAAAAAGCTACCTACTGTGGTTTTTGCTGATTCGATTTCAATTACCTTGGCGAGATAGACATTCTAAAATCTCCCATAAAATTGATAAATTGCAAGCCAAATTATTTGCAAATAACAGGATTTTAAAACATGTTTGATAATCTTCAGGATAAGCTCGAAGGAGCGTTTAAGGTATTAAAAGGACAAGGTAGCATTACCGAAATTAACGTGGCAGAAACCATGAAAGAGATACGAAAAGCTCTTTTAGATGCCGATGTTAACTATAAAACCGCCAAATCTTTTACGGATGAGGTAAAGCAAAAAGCGCTAGGCCAGAACGTGTTGACCGCCATTTCTCCGGGTCAATTGCTCACCAAAATTATGAATGATGAGCTGACCGCTTTAATGGGCGGCAGCGTTGATGAGCTAAATATTAAAGCAAACCCAACCGTTATTTTAATTGCAGGCTTAAACGGAGCGGGAAAAACCACTTTTACGGGGAAACTTGCGTTATTTTTAAAATCGCAAAAAGGCAAAAAGCCATTATTGGTTGCTGGTGATGTTTATCGCCCAGCGGCAATAGACCAATTAGAGGTTTTAGCAGGACAAGTTGGCGCCGAGGTTTATACCAACCGCGAATCTACAGACCCGGTTGCAATTGCTTTGGAAGGTATTTCACACGGTAAAAGGAACGGTAATAACGTAATTATTATTGATACTGCCGGTCGTTTAACTTTAGACGATGCCTTGATGGATGAAATTGCTGAGGTTAAAAAAGCAACGCAACCACAAGAGATTTTATTTGTGGTGGATGCCATGACCGGGCAAGATGCCGTGAATACTGCAAAAGTTTTTAACGACCGCCTCGATTTTACCGGAGTTGTTTTAACCAAATTAGATGGCGATACCCGCGGTGGTGCTGCCTTATCTATTAAATCTGTAGTAAACAAACCTATCAAATTTGTAGGTACCGGCGAAAAAATGGATGCTCTGGATGTTTTTTATCCGGATAGGATGGCTTCGCGTATTTTGGGGATGGGCGATGTGATTTCATTAGTGGAAAGGGCACAGCAGCAGTTTGACGAGAAGGAAGCCGCAGCTTTACAAAAGAAAATCCGCAAGAATAAGTTTGATTTCAACGACTTTTTGGGGCAGATACAGCAAATCAAAAAAATGGGGAACATTAAAGATTTGATGGGGATGATTCCGGGTGTGGGTAAAATGATGAAGAACGTGGATATTGACGATGACGCGTTTAAAGGAATTGAGTCGATTATCCAATCAATGACGCCTTTTGAGCGTGAAAACCCGGAAACCATTAACCAAAGCCGCAGAGGCAGAATTGCGAAAGGTAGCGGAAATGATATTGGCGAAGTAAACAAGCTGATGAAGCAATTTGAAGATATGCGTAAAATGATGAAGCAATTCTCTGACCCATCTGCAATGGCAAAAATGCAAAAGATGATGAAAGGAATGCCAGGTGGTGGCATGGGGAGGTAATTAATGATTCCCCGTTATTTTAAAAGGATTTTTTGGCAAACCGAAAAATCCTTTTTTTATGGATAAGATTTAAAGAAAAATAAAAGGCACAAACTTTGCAAACATTTAACAAAAAGGCATAAAGCCGCATTGTTAAACTAAATAATATCATCATGGGATCTTTACTTTACATTATTGCAGTTATTTTAGTTATTGGGTGGGTACTCGGTTTTTTTGTTTACTCGGTAGGGGCGCTTATCCATATTTTATTGGTAATTGCTGTTATTGCCGTGTTATTTGCCATTATAAGAGGCGCTGCTTAGCGCTCTTGTAAAGCTCTTTTTTTCTGGTTTAAAAAAATAAATTAAGTTTAAAATCTGTTTTCAAAAAAATGTCGTAATTGCTTTTAACATCGGCTTTTAACATACCGAAATAAAATATTTATATTTGCGTTCTTCTTTCACACATTTAATATCATGCAAATTAGCAGTTTATTGTTCCTGAACTTAGGCACCCAAGAAGTAGTGATGATTTTGTTTGCTGTACTTCTACTTTTTGGAGGAGAAAAACTTCCGGAATTGGCCCGGGGCTTAGGCAAAGGCATCAGAGAATTTAAAGATGCTTCTGATGGTGTAAAAAGAGAAATACACCGAAACATTAACCAACTCACCGCCGAGGAAGAACTAAAGCGTGAGGAGCAAGTAGAACAAAAACAGGTGGCCGAAGCAAAGGAAACTTCGGTTAAAGACGATGTTGTAACAGGAAACAAAGATTTTTAAACAAAAACATAGAAAAAATGGGTTTAGGTGCTCCAGAAATTATTTTAATTGTATTGGCTTTATTGCTTTTATTTGGCGGAAAAAAAATTCCAGAACTGATGAGAGGAATGGGAAAAGGTGTAAAGGAATTTAAAGATGCCCAAAACGGCGTTGATAAAACCGAAAAACCAGAAGAAAACCAACAAAAAAGCTAAATTTCCTAAATTTATTTAGGAATCTATTAACCTTGAACGGTCGAAATTTGTAATTTCGGAAGTTCAAGGTTTTCTTGTATAAAATGGTAAAAGAAAAAATTAATTCCTATTCTAGTTTTTCGCAGTTACAAGCTGATTTGCAGGCCGGAATACTTACGGTAACGGATTTAGTGAAGTACTATGTGGAACGGATTAACAGCCATACACACCTCAATGCTTTTTTAGAAGTTTTTGAGCAGGAAGCACTAGCCAAAGCGCAAGAGATACAACGCAAAATTGATAACGGAACCGGCGGAAAGTTAGCCGGGATGATTATTGGTTTAAAAGATAATATTTCTTACAAAGGCCATCAGATGACGGCTTCGTCAAAAATTTTGGTTGGTTATGAAGCAGTTTACTCTGCTACCGTGGTAGAGCGTATTATCAACGAAGATGCCATCATCATTGGCCGTTTAAATTGCGATGAATTTGCCATGGGCGCCTCTAACGAAACCAGTTATTTTGGCGCCGTAAAAAACTATGTTGACCAAACCAGAGTTTCCGGCGGCTCATCCGGAGGTTCGGCCGTTGCCGTACAAGCGGGTTTATGCTTTGCTTCCCTAGCTTCAGATACGGGTGGCTCAATCCGCCAGCCAGCTGCTTTTTGTGGTGTTTTTGGTCTTAAACCAACTTACTCACGCGTTTCCAGATATGGCGTAGTTGCTTACGCTTCTTCTTTTGACCAAGTTGGCCCGATTGCAAAATCTGTAGATGATATCGCCTTAATTTTAGAGGTAATTGCGGGCAATGATCAGCATGATGCTACCTCCTCAACAGTTGCTGTTCCTGCTTATTCGCAATTAATTGGCGGCGAATTCCCAAAGAGAAAAATAGCCTATATAGAAGAAACCCTTCATGCGGAAGGTTTAAACCCAGAAATTAAAGCCAACGTATTAGCCCAAATTGAAAAATTAAAAGCAAGCGGACATACTGTTGAACCCGTTTCTTTTGAGTACTTAGATTATGTGGTGGCAACTTATTATATCTTAACAACTGCGGAAGCTTCCTCAAACCTGGCAAGGTATGATGGCGTACATTATGGGTATAGAAGTCCAGAATCTAACGATTTAATCAGCACCTACAAAAAATCAAGATCCGAAGGCTTTGGAGACGAAGTGAAACGTAGGATAATGCTGGGTACCTTTGTTTTAAGTGCTGGCTACTATGATGCTTACTATTCTAAAGCACAAAAAGCCAGAAGGCTAATCAAAGAAAAAATAGACCATATTTTACAGGATTATAACTTTATTATTACCCCAACTACCCCAACTCCAGCTTTTAAAATTGGCGAAGAAATTACGGATCCGATGGTGATGTATTTGGCAGATATATTTACCGTGGGCGCTTCCTTAGCCGGTTTACCTGCTATTTCTATCCCATCGGGGCAAAGCAAAGAAGGCTTACCAATTGGCATACAGATTATTGGAAGAAGGTTTAAAGAAGAAAATTTACTTGCGTTTTCTAAATGTATTGATAAACTTTAGCACCAGGCATATTAGCTTAAGAAAAGAATGTAGAATGATTAAAATTACAAAGTTTGCCCTGCTTTTTTTATTGTTTTTAGGTATTTCAAAAAAAAGTGAAGCGGCATTAAGTAGAGATAGTTTAACCTCATCGTCTTCTCTTAGTTTAAAAGAATTTAAGGCGATAAAAAAACTAGTTAATGCAGATACCAGTCTTATTCCTGCGCAATTAAATTTGCAGTTAGAGGTTTTAAAGTACAAACCCAACCTAATTTATAAATACCGCTTAGATTCTTTAAAATCGGCAATCCCCTTAGATTATAATCCCTTTGTACAAACTTATATTGATATCTTTTTAGACAAACGAAAAGATGAAATGGGGCAAATGCTGTCTCTCGGAAAGTATTATTTTCCGGTATTTGAAAAAGCCTTAGCTGCTTATAACGTTCCGGAGGAGTTTAAGTATTTGCCAATTATAGAATCATCAATGAATCCAATGGCGGTTTCAAGGGTGGGTGCAACTGGCCTATGGCAATTTATGTACACCACCGCCAGAATGTACGATTTAAAAATTGATAATTATGTAGATGAACGCCGAGACCCAACGCAAGCAAGCTATGCGGCCGCAAGGTATATACGAGATGCTTACAATGAGCTGGGCGATTGGTTGTTGGCTTTGGCCTCTTATAATTGTGGCGTGGGTGGCGTAAAAAGAGCTATTGAGAAAGCTGGTGGTGCTAGAAGTTTCTGGGACATTCAAACTTTTTTGCCCAATGAAACCCGAACCTACGTTCCTGCTTTTATTGCCGCAGTTTATGTGATGAATTACTACCCCAGACATCCAGAAATCAAAATCCAACATGGAAGAACTTTAAAAACCGATTCTATATCAGTAAATAAATTTATGGCTTTTGATAAAATTGCAAAGGCTTTGAATGTTGATGTTGACGATTTGCGAGGGTTAAACCCTGTGTACAAAAAGAATTTAATTAACGGAACTAGTGATGAGCCAAAGCGTTTGGTAATTCCAAAACTAAGTTTGAAGGATTACGCGGGCCTGTATGATGCGATGGACGCTGATGAAGACGGTAGCCTTAAAATTTTATCGGCAAGCGAACTTGTTAAGCCCAATTTAAAAATAGCCGAAACGCACATTGTTAAAAAGGGAGAAACACTCACCGCTATCGCTAATTATTATAAGGTAGAAGTTCAAGACCTAAAAGTTTGGAATAACTTGGTTAATTACCATGTTGCTATCGGGCAAAAGTTGGTTATTAAAAAAGAAGCGATACCTGCGGTAGTAAAAAGCGAAAATCCAACATACATCACCTACAAAGTTAAAGCTGGTGATAATTTAAATAGGATTGCAGAAAAGTTTAATAATGTAACAGTAAGTAGCTTAAAAGCTTTAAATAATTTAGAAAGTAGTATTTTAAGCATCGGCATGATTTTGAAAATCGCTATTCAATAACGTCTTTTGGCTTATTCAAGTCCGATAAATTAGCGCCTAACTGCTTTTTTAAATCCAACGTTCGTATGGGGAACGGAATTACAATTTGCGCCTCGTCAAACGCTTTTCTTATTGCTATTATTGCAGCGTCTCTTGCACTTAAATATTTCTTTTGCTCGGGGTCAACCATCCAAACCCTTACATCAAACGTGATAGCACTATCCGCAAATTCATCGTAAAAAAACTCTACTTCTTTATTGGTATCACGTTGGCTTAAACCTTCTACGGCCTTAATCGTAATTTCTTTAACTTTTTCTAGGTCTTCGTTAAGTGAAACACGGCCTTTTAAATCTAAACGGCGAATGCCAGTGGAGCTGTAGTTTTCTATCGGGTTTTGGAAAACCTGTTTATTAGGGATAATTATTTTCTGTCCCTCAAGACTAATTAGGGCGGTATCTCTTAAATTAATTGCTTCAATTCTGCCTTTATAAGTGCCTAGTTTAACCAAGTCGCCTACGTTAAACGGGTGGCGAAACGACATAAAGATTCCCGACATAAAATTGGCGGCAATATCCTGAAAAGCAAACGCCAAAGCCAAACCTAAAATACCGGCACCCGCTAATGCGGTAGTTACTGCCTTATCTAAATTTAAAATATCTAAGGCAGTAAACAGCGTAACGCCAATAACTAAAATGTAAGTAAATGATGCAAACAGTCGATTGATAGTTTCTAAATGAGAAACTTTCCTTATCATTTTTAAAGAAAAAGTTCTCACAAACTTTGCGATAAAAACGCCCAAAACCACTACCAATGTAGCCATTGCTAAATTTGGCAACAGTTTGATAAAGGCTTCAAACCAATTGATAAGTTTATTAGAAATTAATTCATATACTTTATTTAAATCCATTTTTTAGGTGTTGTTACGGGCAAGGTTTAATTTTTGTGTTCAATTATTCTGCCAAGCGACCCTTAATATAAAAAAAGTCCTTCTTTGTTTTGTTAAAGAAGGACTTTAAATTATTGAAGTAATTAAAATTTAAGGTTTAGCGAAAACAAGAAATTTGTTTCTGCCTGCGGAAAATAGTAATTATAAGTGCTTAAAGATCCGTCGTATATTTCGCTAAAAGTATAGCCGTTACTTTCGTAAAGCTCATTAAAAACGTTGTTTACTAGTAGCCCAGCTTCAATTGAACGTAAGCCTTTCAGTTTAAAGTTGTAGTTTAACCGAAAGTTGTTAACAAAAAAGGCATCTAATTTTCGAGCTTCGTTAGCGGTGTTATCCAAAAATTGTTTGCTCACATATTTAGATAATAAAGCGATTTCGAAATTATTAACAGGCTTGTAAGCAAAGGTGCTTGAGCCTACGTAATTTGGAGAAAAAGCAAGATCTGTTTTACTATAAATGTTTTGTTTTTGGCTGTAATTATACTCGCCAGGTTTGCCAGCAATTTCGGTATACTCATCAATAAACTCCACAAAATTTTTCACTTTGTTTTGGCTGAAAGCACTGGTTACTGCCCAACTTAATTTTGGCGAAATGCCAATTGTTGCATCTAGCTCAATTCCGTTACGGTAACTTTTAGCAACGTTTGAGCGTACATAGGCGCCCACATCATTTATTTGCCCGGTTAAAACCAATTGGTTTTTGTAGTTCATCAAATAAATATTTGCCCCGGCATTTAACCATTGCTTTTTTATACGATAACCTATCTCAATATCATTTAATCGTTCTGCCTTCGGTCTGCTTTGCGGAGTAGATTCGGTATAATCATCTCTGTTAGGTTCTTTGTTGGCAACCGCGTAAGATGCGTAAAAATTGCTTATGGTATTGATGGTGTAGGTAAAACCTATCTTCGGATTAAAAAAACTGAGAGAAGCGTCTTGCTCAACATTGTTTTTATTTCTGTCGAAGCCTAAAAACTCGTAGTAAATATTCCGGTATTGCAAGTCAGCAAATAAAGA
>DASVGY010000103.1:0-3073 GCA_036379295.1 Pelobium sp. | reverse complement strand
GTATAACCTACCGATGGATTAGCAGAAATCCCGCTAAAGCCATCACTTCCACCACATTTTACACCTACTGTCAGTTTTGAAAGTGGCGCTGGCTTACGTTCAATTTTATTAGCGTCAATTAAACCTAAAAAAGTTGATTTTATAGCATGCTTAATTAAGGCTTCTTCGCTTTGCGTTTTCTGTTGTTCAAAAATGTAAAGCGGTTTATCAAAATTTGGATTGCGATTTTTTAAATCATCTAAAAAATTTTGGATCTGCAAATGTTGGCATCCTAAACTTAAAAGGGTTACGCCCGCAACGTTAGGATGATCTGCGTAAGAAACTAACAATTTACTCAAAATATCAGAATCTTGCCGGGTACCACCGCAACCGCCCTGATGATTTAAAAATTTAATACCGTCCACATTTTTGAACGGTCTTTTATTTAAGCTATCTGCAGGGGCTGGAGAAAAATTAACCTCACTTAAATCGTTTCCTAACTGGTAAGTTTGTAACAATTGCTGGGCATAGTTTTTATATTTATCTGTAACAGAATAGCCTAAATTATCATGTAGGGCTTGTTTAATTACATCCAAATTTCTGTTTTCACAAAAAACCGTTGGAATAAATAACCAATAATTAGCGGTACCTACGCTTCCATTACTTCTGTGGTAGCCGTTAAAAGTTTGGTTACTAAACTTGCTGATATCTGGTTTTTCCCAGTGGTAATCTACTGCTCTGTAAAAATATGGTTCGGCAGCATGTTTGGTGTTTTCTACGGTCATTCTCTCGCCGCTTTGTACATCGTTTTGAAGTTTCCCTACCAAAACGCCATACATCAACAATTGATCGCCGGCTTTCATATCATTAATAAAAAACTTATGTTTTGCCGGAATTACTTCCTTAATAACAATGCTTTGGTTTTTAAAAGTGATTTCCTTTCCTATCTGCAAATCCTGCAGTGCAACCAGCACATTATCTTTAGCGTCTATTTGTAAAAAGTCCATTTTAGTTATTTGTGTTAAATTCAAAAATACGCTCCATTAACACCCATTTTTCTTTAGGTTTAGCGCCCGGTATTTTTTGTTGGTAATTCCACATCAGTTTTTCCCACTCTTGTACTTTGGCGTCGCTTTTATCCATTTTACCTTTTTTCTCAAAAGAAAAATCGTCTGTAGTTTCTACCTGCATGCAAAGGCGGTTGTAAAACCTAAAAATTTCCATTTTTAAAATCCCAGAGTCTGCAATACTTTTTAAAACCTCGGGCCAAACCTTTTGATGCCAGGCTTCATATTCGCGTATCAAGGTTAAATCTTCTTTTAAATCAAGGGCTAAAATATATTTTTTCATGCAGTTACGTTTGTTACCTTATGCCCTTTAACGGCAAATAAAAACACTATAAAAAAGCAAGCCAAAGGCACTACATAACCAATTTGTATGTTTTGGGCAACATCAGCTATGTAGCCAAATAACGGAGGTAAAAGTGCACCCCCTACAATTGACATGATGATTAAGCTGCTGCCAAACTTGGTATCGCCACCTAAATCGATAATGCCTAAAGAAAATATAGTTGGGAACATAATCGACATAAAAAACGCAATTCCTATTACGGCGTAAACGGCAATCATTCCGGTGGTGATGATGGCCAGCACAGAAAGCACCATGCAAATTACACTGTAAATAACCAGCAACTTTACAGGAGTGATAAATTTCATAAAAAAAGTACCCACAAATCTGCCAACCATAAAGGCCATCCCCACACCAAAACCTGCATAAGTTGCTGCCTGCATCTTGCTAATTGCCGCCGCCTCTGTTGCATAAAGCACAAAAAAACTAAATACACACACCTGTGCACCAACGTAAAAGAACTGTGCCGCAACCGCCCAACTTAAATGGCGATGTTTTAACGCATGAAAAACATGAGCGCCAGACGCAGCTCCTTCCCCATCCTTGATTTCGGGCAATTTCATAAAATAAAAAATGGCAGCTATTACCAAAATTACGGTTCCTAGCACAAAATAGGGCATTTTAACGCTCGATGCCTCGGCGGCCAAAGCCATTTCCCGGGCAGAAGCCGTCATCTTATTTAAAACTTCGTCTGGATAACCCTCCGTAAGAATAATTTTTGCGCCAATGATGGGAGCTAAAGTTGCTGCCAATCCGTTAAAAGACTGCGCTAAATTTAAACGTTGTACGGCTTTTTCTGGCGGACCAAGTAATGAGGCGTAGGGGTTAGCAGCAGTTTCTAATATGGTTAGCCCGCAAGCAATTACAAATAAAGAAAGTAAGAAAAACGCATACAGTTGCGTATTAGCGGATGGAATAAACAAATAACAACCGACTGCAAAAAAACCTAAGCCGGTTAAAATACCAGCTTTGTAGCCATATTTTTTCATAATAGCCCCGGCCGGCAGCGCCATTACAAAGTAGGCAACAAAAATTGCCGAATCAACCAAAGAGGCTTGTAGCGTGGTTAAACTAAATGCTCTTTTTAGGTGTGGAATTAAAATTGGATCCAGATTATGCACAAATCCCCACATGAAAAATAGGGAGGTAATCATGATAAATGCGAACCTTGTCGATGTTTTGCTATTACTCATTAGTTTAGGAATATTGAATACCAAAGAAAATAAACATTTTTATACAAAACAAAAACTTTACATTATGGAACTAAACGGCAATTATTGTCGTTTAGATACGATAATAAATGCGCTAAATACTTTTTGCACTTTTGCTTTTCAACTTTTGCTTTTTGACTTTTGCTTTTTGACTTTTGCTTTTTGACTTTTGACTTCTAACTTTTGACTTTTAACTTTTAAACATGATACAAGTTATCCACCGCTCTGTTGATATTTTAGAATATGTTGCCGATGATGCCAATAAACCCAAATTGATGGGCAACATAGCCCGCGATTTAAAGTTAAATACCGCTACTTGTGCAAACATCGTAAAAACATTGGTATCCAGAGGGTTGCTACAAAAAGCCGAAAACGAAAAAGGTTATTTAATTGTAAATCGATTAATAGAAATCAGCCAAGGAACTTTAGTCTTTAAAGATTTAATTAAAAAAGCAGAACCTATTGCAAACAGTTTA
>DASVGY010000102.1:0-12419 GCA_036379295.1 Pelobium sp. | reverse complement strand
TCATACGGGTTTCGTAATCCTGTTTAGATTCAATAAGAGGAGATGTTTCTTGTGCGCAAATATTTAGCGTTAGCAAAACACATAAGAGCAAAAAAAGGCTAATTTTTTTCATTTTTTATCGGATAATAATTAATTAAAATTTGATGCTTCTTTATCGGTTTTAATTTTTGCTTGATGACCTCATGCGCTGTCCTTGTACTCGGTAATTGTTTAAATAGTTTATACTAAACTTCAATGCTGAATAATAAAGAAATTTGCGAAATGTGTAGGTCTATTTTAGATAAGCCTGAACAAACAAAAGTGTATAGAAATCTATATGCTTTTGTTGAATTGTGAAATGAAATATTTTATCTGACTACTACAATCTTCTTACCTACAAAATTCCCTTTTTCTTCCAGACTTAAAACATATATACCATTAGTAATTTTGGGGTCTATTGAAATTTGCAGCTTGTTAAGCCCTATTGTTAATGGAAATTCTTTTACGGATAAGATTTTTCCTTGCAGATCTGATATGTATGTTTTGATATTTCCCTTTTTACTTGCGATGATATTGACGTTTGCAACGCTTTTTACCGGATTTGGATAAATAGAAAAGGTGGCTACTTTAATCACCTTAAAATCCTCAACCCCTGTTGTTACATCTGCGCCAGCATTATCTGCACCAATGTTAGGGATGGAGGTTGCAATATTCACCTTGTTTCCAAATAAATCCTTGTCGGGATATTCTTTAATATCTTTAAAAATTCCTGTTCCGGCAGCTGGAAATTTAGGTTCAGGGAAACTTACACCTGCCTTAAAGGCTTTACTACCTGTACCTATCCGATAAGAGTCTGTGTTGAGACCACCGGGATTTGAATATTTGGGGTCTCCAAAAACCGGTCTTGTATCGCTGTTTGAAAACAGTGTATTAACATTTCCAGAGTATAAATTATTTGATATAGATAATCTGGAGCCTGCTTCTACACTTAAATTAACCGTAGCAGCAATTTTACCCAAGCCTTTTGCCTCTAAAATATTATTATAAATAAACATGTTCTTGCCTACCAAATTTATATCTGGTGTAATGTTGGCATCTACATAAATCGAATTATTATAGATAAAAGTACTATCCGAGCCAGTATTTACGGGCGCCGAATAGTCAGAAATCCAAAAGGTGTTTCCTTGTTTAACTCTGAAGCCATCGTTTACGCTTACATTAAAGCGATAAGTAGAATTTACGTTCTTCCCTAAAATTTCTGCAAAGCCACCTTCGCTATCTTCACTGTAATTGTATTGGAGTATAATATCTTTATTTCCAAAATCAATATGTTGCCCGTATGAATCGCCATCTCCTCTAATATGTAATGATTTATTAAACTGCGAAATCACATTTCTGGAGTTAAAGTACCAAGCTCCACTGCCTCTGTTGGCCATTCTCGGGTCGTAATTGGAACCCGAATATTCAAAAATATTGTTTTCTATCAGACCATTATAAACCTGGGCCATCAATATACCGGAACCACCTGTTTGGTAAAAATGGTTGTTTCTGAATATGATGTCCATATTACGATTTAACATATCGTTACCTACGCCAGCGTCTCCTCCGCCATGATTAATTTGAATGCCAAAGCGTGTCGTATGTGCGATATAACAATTTTCTACAATTACATCTTGTATGTTGGACTCTTTGCCCACAACCGTGTTTCTTGCACTTGTAATATAAATACCCGCCACTTTAATCGAATTAAAATCCGGATTAGTGCTAAAGGAATATACATCATGTATATTAAGATCGTGAAAACGAATATGCTTTAAGGAAGTATTGCCAGAGTTTACCAGATAAACGCCAAACGCTAAATCATCAGAAATGCTAGGGTTTGAAGCCAAACGATTATTGGTTAGTTCTAAATGAGCCAACTCTACATAAGCTCCACTGTTGATGGTAATAGCACTTAAATTGCTGAGTCCAGTCCCTGAGGATCCATTAATAATTGGATCTACTCCTGTGCCGTATTTTCCGACATAAAGCATGCTGTTTGCAGTGCCAGAACCAATTACGTTTAAACTACCGTCGAAAATTTCGGACGCCTTAAATAATATCGAATCTCCAGGATGGAGGATTTGATTATTCATTTTATCGATGCTTTTCCATGGCTTATCTGGGCTTGTACCTAAGTTTGAATCGTTCCCAGAGCTACTGATGTAATAATTAACGGGCGGATAATCTATGGTGGTTGTGCTCTTTAGAAAAACCTGATCTACATAAGGTGAGCCCGCACCACTCAAAACTTTGATAGAAATGGTGTTAATTCCCTTTTTTAAAGTAAGTGGAAATTCAATTTGACTGGAAGGAGCCTGGTAGCAATAAGTCCCTTTTGGGAAGCTGGCCACACCCGCAGATTTGTCATTCACAAAGATTTCACTGCTTTGGTCACTAACATTAAAGTAGTTGATCAGCAGTTTGTATTCTCCGTCTTGAGGAACGTTTATGGAGCTAAACTTAATGCCACTGCCCTCAATACCTCCAATCAGAACAAAGTCTCCAGAAGCATTTTTGCAACCTGTTTTAAGTTCTGCACTTCCTAAAAGTTCTCCTGCTTCTGCTTCGCTAGCCCAAACAAGTGCCTGTGCTTTTACAGTTGACAGGTTAGCGATAATTAAAAAAAGTATTATTGCGTAAAGTTTTTTATACATAGCTTCGGTATTAAGGTCAATTAATTGGATTTTACTAATTACTGAAAATAGAATCCTTTTGTGAGTACCAAAGCCGGTCAATCAGGAGGGGAAGGCTGTTCTTTTAAATTTGATTAGGGATGATGATTAAGTCAGCAACTTTAAATTAAGAAGGTCTTGATGTAGGATATTGGTCTATTTGTTTATATTTTAATTTTTGTAGAACGCATTTTGCGGGATAATTGATTTAGGTATTGTAGCGCTTTCCCACTCAAATTTAATGTCATTTTTGGAGTTTTGATCGGCTATTTTGTAATAGATTTTTATAGGATGCAAACCTTTTTCTAAAGCAATAGTTTGTTTTTTTTGTGCGCCGGCCTGGTAATTGAAATCAGCGTCCAATACATTGATTTGGTGTATTTTAACAAATGATTTATCTGCTGCCGTGAGGTAAAAACTATAACTTCCGCTAACGGGGATATTAAGGTAAGCTTTAAAAAGGTACAAACCATCTTTTGCGCTTTTTGCTAAAACGGAATTTACATCGGCAGTTTCTCCCTTCGCATCAACTTTTAAACCTTTTTCATTAGCTATCCATGAGGTATTGGTTTTAAAAAATTGCCAGTTAAATCCATTTTTTGCGTTTTTTAAAATTATAGCTGGAATTAAAGCTGCATCGTAAGGTCTTTTCGCACTGGTATCTGCCAACCTATTTCTAAGTGCTTCTGCTTTAAATATTTTTTGGAATTTCACAAACTTAGGGTCTTTTTTAAGGTCGATACTTTGAGATGGGTCTTTTACAACATTGTATATTTCGAAATCATCATTTTGGCTTTTAATATCGTAACGCAGGCCAACAACATCGCCCTGCCTAAGCATTTGCATTTGATATCGTTGCTTTCCTCTGTTTGCTGTTGGAAACTCCGGATAATCAGGTGATTTTCCACCAACAAAATATTCGGAATAAATAATTCGGCTTTCCTTTGTTTTTTGTGTTAACGAAGGAATTAAACTAATTCCGTTTCCATTAACAGGCGGAGCGAAACCTGCGGCATCCGTAAAAGTTGGTAGCCAATCATAAGAAATACTTGGCTCATTAATTATTTGGTTTGGCGAAATTTGGTTTGGCCATTTTACAATGGTTGGCACTCTGGCTCCGCCCTCTAAAAGATCTCTTTTTATCCCAGAAAATGGACCGAAACTATCAAAAAAGTTTGCCTTAAAAGGTTGTTTCAAATAGGATTCTACAGAAGGGCCGTTATCAGAAGTGAACACTACAATTGTATTTTTACTGATTTTGAGATCTGTTAACAAAGCCATTAAATCGCCCACTTGCTCGTCAATTCTTGTTAATACGGTTGCATAGCGTTTATAAACGTTTGGCCATGGTATTTCCGCCGTTTCTGGATTATGATCATCATCGTAAGTAGCGTTTATATAATCAGGGTTTATCCACGAATCTATTTCTCCAGACGCTGTATTGATCATCCTGCCCGGCTGATCTAAAAATTGTAAACCACCGTTTAAGCCTGCGCCAGCGGGATATGCTTGCGTTGGAAGTTCTGTAACCGCATGAGGTGTGTCATACGATAAGAGCAAGAAGAATGGTTTTTTAGCTGTGGATTGTTCGGTTATCCAATTTTTTGCTTTGGCAGTAAATAAATCGCCAGTATAGCATTTTGCAAGTTGATTTGATAGTTCTACTCTATTTTCATAAACCTCTTTTTTACCGTCATATTTCCCTTCGAAAGGGTAATGCTCATGACCGTCTTTATGCCTAACGTATCCGTAAAAATAATCAAACCCTCTGTTCAGTGGATATCCAGGCCATTTATCTCCGTTTTTATCAAACCTATTATCTCCTTGTAACCCCCATTTCCCAATAACTGCGGTACTATATCCTAAATTACCTAAAACGTTTGCCATGGTGTAATTATCTGCCAAAGCTTTATCAAACTGGTTGTCTCTTACGTTTGCATGTCCCTGACTTAAGCCACTCAACAAAGATGCTCTAGATGGCGCACAAACCGGTGCGCTGGCGTAGTGATTAGTCAGTAATGCACCTTCTGTACTCAGTTTATCTAAATTTGGAGTGTTAAACCAAGGCAAAAAACTATTGTTTGCAAGTTTTCTTTTGTTCTGAGTTAAAACGCCCAAGTCGCCATAACCCATATCATCCATCAATATAAATAAGATGTTCGGCTTTTCCTTTGCACCTGCTTGTTGAACCGATTGAGCTTTAATTTCTACCGTGAAAACAAACGTTAGCAAGAAAGCCAGAAAACATTTTAGATGATTTTTATTGACGTTTAGCAACATGATTAAAACATTTTGATGATTGGTTTACCGTTTTCAAAAGTAAGCGGTAACCAAACGTAAGTGCCATCAACTGCGTTTTCCGGTTTCCATCTGTCCGCCATAAAAATGTAAGTCTCTTTTTTCCCTTGCACAGGCAAAATATAAGTTCCTTGAGCGTGAAATGTAGTCGCTTTTTCTTCATCAGTGCCTACAACCGGGTTGCCTAAACTTTTATACGGCCCCGTAATTTTATCAGCTACAAAAGCCCTGGCCGGGTTTGGTTTCCACCCGGTTGTACCAGATGTAATTAGGTAATACTTGTTCTGGTGTTTTACTATCGTTGGTGCTTCATTAGATTCACCGGGTCTTACTCTATAATATTCCTCTGTGAACGACTTATAATTGGGGCTAAGTTTTGAGATATGCAAAGTGCTATTATCTTCCGATGCTGCGATATGATAAGCCGTTCCATCATCATCAACGTACAAAGTCATATCTCTGGCCATTTGTCCGCCGTCAAAATCTCTCCTTAATAAATCTCCGTTTACCTTTTTGGATAGATAATCTTTATCAGGTAGATCTAGGGTTGTTAATGGCTTTTTTAAAGAATCAGGATAGTTTACCGGCCAACTTTTCTTATTTGGTCTTAAGCTTTTAACGTAAGTAAACGGACCTGTAGGTTTATCAGCTATAGCTAAACCCGTTAAAGCAGCTTTATAAGCTTGGTCTTTTAGCTCGTGATGAAACCACATTACATACTTTTTGGTGCTTTGGTTATAAATAACTTTTGGACGTTCTATAATACACCCAGCCTGCAAATTGTTGCTGGTATCGCTAATTACTTTTAGCACCAGACCCTCGTTTTTCCAATCTTTAAGATTTTCTGAACTATAGCAACTGACGCCATCCATGGCTTTATTTCCGTCCTTGCCGCTGCCCTTAAACTCGCCATACCAATAATAAATGCCGTTTTGATAAAGGATTCCGCCACCATGAGCGTTGATTGCTTGCCCGTCAGTAGCTAACCAAACTCCCCCTTTGTTATAAACCTGCGCTTTAACACCTGCTAAACAAAACACTAGTAATGTAACGGAAATTAAAACTTTTTTCATGCTTGAGGTAAGCTAGCGTTTTTTAATCAACAATTATTTACTAAACGTTGGTTTTAAAATTTGGTTAGTGGCTATATCTGTTGGAAATTGTGCATTTTCTTCTGCTAATTTTTTATTCAGTAATTGAGTAAGCTCCATCGCTTTTTTAGGAAACTTAGCAGCTAAATTATGATGTTCGCCAATATCATCTTTCAAATTATACAGCTCGGTTTTGCGTAAACCATAAAAATAAATAAGCTTCCAGTTTCCTTTTCTGATAGCGCTACTAGGGCCAATTCCTTCGGTTTCTGAAACTATTTTATATTCTTTTGAGCGTTGATAACCCTCTTGCCAGTTGTTTGGGAAGTGCCAAATTAAAGCTCTGGCGCTGTCTCTTAAATTGTTATCTTTTAAATAGGGCACAAAGGTTTTTCCGTCGATTTTTTGAACCGTTTTATAATTTTTGATACCCGCCATTTCTAAAATAGTAGGGTAAAAATCTTCTATGATTAAAGGCTGATCATTGGTTGCATTTTTTTGGGTAACTCCAGGCCAGTAAACCATCATCGGCTCTCTAATTCCTCCCTCGTAAACAGATCCTTTACCAGATTTTAAGGGTAAGTTGTGGGTAAAAGCTTTGCCTCCACGTGGTGGAACAAGCGTTAAACCTCCATTATCCGACATGAACATGATAATGGTGTTTTCTGCGAGCTTATACTTTTCCAAATAATCCATCAAATCTCCCAAACTTTTATCCATCCCTTGCAAAAGTGAAGCATATTGTGCCTCCTGAGTGCTTAGGCCTTCATCAATATATCGTTGGTAAAAGCGATTATCTGGCTTGTATTGTGCATGAACTGCGTAATGAGCCATGTACAAGTAAAATGGCTTTTGTAGATACCGGGCATTATCTAATGCTTTTTTTGCTTCTAAGGTTAAAGCTTCAGATAAGAAAATATCCTTCCCGTGATACAACTCTAACCCCGGAATTGCTGCCGGTGTGTAACCACCTTTCACTTGATTGCCATAGTTCTCTGTCCCTAAATAGCTTTTTGGTCCACCTACGGCGTTGCCGGCGATATTCAAATCGTAACCCAAATTACTCGGATTTGACCCTAAAATAGGGTACGATGCCATGTGCGATTTCCCTACATGAATGGTATAATAGCCGTTTTCTTTAAGTACCTGAGCAATAGGAGTTGCATAAACCGTATTTGGCGTATCAGGCACTGGGCTTAATCCATTGTAGTTCCATGATGGAAATTTTATTCCTGGGTAAGGCTCATCCGTTGGTTTGTTTTCGAAATAATTAGTCCAGTTGGTTACCCTGTGGCTGGCAGCGTTCATGCCAGTTTGTAAGCTCACCCTTGAAGGAGTACAAACCGATGTAGCGTAAGCCTGTGTAAATTTAACCCCTTTTGCCGCTAAACGTTCCATATTTGGCGTATGGTATTTTTTGTTTAACTCGGTGGTTTCTTTATAAAACGGTACAGAAGTGTCTTGCCAGCCCATATCATCTACCATAAAAACAATGATATTTGGTTGATTTTGCTTTTCCGTGTTTTGCGCTTGAACTGTAAGAGATACCGCTTGGGTAAAACTGAAAACAGTTAAAGAAGTGAATAGAATTAAACTTTTCATTTTAGTTTTTATGAGGATGAGGGTCTTCAATTTCTTTTAAAGTAGCAGCCATTTTTTCAACTTTTTCTGGATATTTAGTAGCCAGATTAATGGTTTCGCCGATGTCATTTTTCAAGTTGTATAGCTGGGCTTTCCCTAGTATTCCGGTTTCCATATTTTTATCTTTCATTACTGCCGGGCCTTTTGAAGGTGCTATATATTTCCAATCGCCGGAGAGCAAACTTAATCCTTTTGATAAGCTTTGTTCAACCACATTTTTTCTGCCTTGTTTTGAGTTACCCAATAGCACTTTTAACATGTTTTGACTATCAGGGGCACTGCTTTGAGGCAGATTTTGGTTGAGCAAACTGGCGAAAGAAGCAAAAAAATCTAACTGACTAAAAAGCGCATCCGAAACTTGGGCGCCCTTTATTTTTGTAGGCCACTGGATTAAGGTGGGCATACGCGTACCCGCATCAAACTTACTGTATTTACCGCCACGCATTAAACCGCCTGGCGTATGTCCGTTTAGCTTTTCTACCGCATCGTCTTTATAGCCATCATCCAGCACCGGGCCGTTATCGCTGCTAAAAACAACGATGGTATTTGCTGTTAGCTTTAAGCTATCTAGTAAATCTAAAATTTTACCAGTGTTGTAATCTAACTCTAAAATTGCATCGCCTCTTGCGCCTAAGCCACTTTTGCCTACAAACCGCGGACTAGGCGCCCTTGGCACATGTACATCTTGTATCGCGAAGTATAAAAAGAAAGGATTATTCTGATTCTTCTTGATGAATTCGGAAGCCTTTGCGGTGATTTCATCTGCCATCGTTTCGTCTTTCCACCAGGCACTTTTTCCTCCGCTCATATAGCCAATTCTGCTAATGCCATTGATAATGGTTTCTGCATGTTGGTTAGATGAAAACATCATTTTAAGCAATTCGGGATGTTCTTTACCAATGGGTAATTCTGTCAAAGGTGTATCGTAGCTTACTTTCAAAGGGTCTGTTGGGTCCAAATTGGCAACATGGTGGTTTTCTACATAAACGCAAGGAACGCGATCTGGCGTTGCAGGGATGATGTACGAATAATCGAAACCTAAATCATTTGGGCTAGGTTTAATATATCCGTTCCAGTCTGGCCCGTTTGCTCCGCCAAGGCCTAAATGCCATTTGCCAACCACCGCCGTTTTATAGCCCGCCGTTTTAAAAACATCTGCCAAGGTATATTGGTTTTCATCGATAATTGAACCCGCGTTGCCTGCGGCAATACCTGTTCCTTGCTGCCTCCACGGATATTCGCCGGTTAATAAAGCATAACGGGATGGCGTACATATAGAAGATGTTGCGTGTGAATTGGTAAAGCGGATACCGTTTTTAGCGATTCTATCAATATTGGGGGTTTTAATTTTAGTAGCGCCGTTGCAACTGATATCGCCATAGCCTAAATCATCACAATAGATGAAAACAACATTAGGTTTTTCTTGAGCTTTTAGCGGTTGCATACCTACTACAAACCCAATGATTAAAAGATATTTATTCAATTTCAGCATTGGTTAATGGGTTATTTAACGATTGAATTTGGATGTTGGCAGGCTGTAAACCCTCACTTTCTGCAGTAAGGCTGATGGTGCCGGCTTTAGTTGTAGATTGGATAATTGCCACACATTTACCGTAGAATGCTTTCCGGTAAGGCGCCTCAAAAGGTTCTAAACTTGCTGCGTTGCCATTACCAACTGCTTTTAAAACGCCTTCCCCGGCTATTTTAAAATTGACGAGATTATCCGCTAAAGGGCATAAATTACCATCTTTATCAACCACACTTACCGTTACAAAAGCCATATCATTTTGATTAGGCTGCAGGGTTGTTTTGTCTTGCGTGAGCAAAATTTTGGCTGGTTTGCCCGCTGTATGGATAACTTTAGTTTCGGCGGCTTGTCCATTTACATCATAGGCAACAACTTTAATAGTCCCTGGTTGGTAAATTGCGTTTAACCAGCGTAAGCGGTAAGTATCCAGCAGTTTGGTTTTATCAAAACTCTTTTTACCATAGCTTTTACCGTTGATAAAAAGCTCGGCACTTGGGTAATTGGTATAAGCGTAAACAGGTATAATTTGTCCTTCTTTACCTTCCCAATTCCAATGAGGCAATACATGCAGAACTTTTTTGTTGCTCCACTTGCTTTGGTATAAATAATAGCGGTCTTTTGGAATGCCAGCTAAATCAACAATTCCAAAATAGGAACTTTTGCTGGGCCAAATGGAACCATAAGGTGTAGGTTCGCCTAAATAATCAAAGCCAGTCCAAACAAATTCGCCGGCCACAAAATCATTTTTATCTTGTGATTTCCACTCCATATCAGGCAGTTGCGACCAGCTGCAATATTCTAAATCATAAGCCGATGATTGATTGTTAGATCTGGTTTTCATTTTTAGTGGAACAGCAGGCAATTCATAAGCACCTCTTGAACTCACCGTAGATGCAGTTTCGCTACCATAAACTACCCAGTTTGGGTGTTCTTTATGGATTTTAGCGTAGTATTCTGGCTTGTAATTCCAACCTGGAATATCTACAGCATCTGCTAAACCGTTGGCTATTGCCACATCCCAATTATTAAAGCCTGCGGTAGTTGGCCTTGTAGCATCTGTTTGGTGGCAGATATCAGTTAAATATTGGGCTATTTTATACCCGTCTTTGTCATTCTGCTCTCTAACTTCATTACCAATACTGTACATGATTACCGATGGATGATTTCTGTTTCTACGAATCATCGCTTCTAAATCTTTTTTAGCCCAATCATCAAACAGTAAGTGATAGCCGTTTTTGAGTTTTGGGTTTTTCCATTCATCAAAAGCTTCGGGAATAAAATAAAAGCCCATTTCATCGCATAATTCCAGCATTTCTGGTGCTTGCGGGTTATGAGTTCCGCGGATGGCGTTACAACCCATTTCTTTTAACAGCTTGAGCCGGTAGCGTAAAGCAGATTTGTTAAAAGCCATTCCTAACGGACCTAAATCGCTATGTAGGCAAACCCCTTTTAGTTTGGTTTTTACCCCGTTAACCAACATGCCCTGTTTGGCGTTAAATTCTATTTTTCTGATACCAAATTCAGTTTTAAACGTATCCAAAATTTTATTTTCGCTTAATAAAGTACTAAGCGCATAATAAAGGTTTGGCGTTTCAGCAGTCCATAACTGAGGGTTTGGCACATCAATTTCTTGAACGGTAATGGCATTTTGTGGATTTACAACGTTGTTTAAACTTGCCACGGCAATGTTTTGTTGATTGTAAATTGTGGTGGTTAAACTTACAGTTTTGTTGTTTGTTTTGTTGTTAATGGTGGTTTCAATTTTAACCTTAGCATTTGTTTGGTTAACCTCTGGCGTAGTAATAAAAGTGCCCCAATGTGCAATATGGATAGGATTGGTTTTAACCAGCCTCACACTGCGATAAATACCCGCCCCAGGATACCAGCGTGAAGATTCCCAATAATTTTGAAGCCTTACCGCTAATACATTGTCAGCATCAAAATTTAAGTATTTGGTGATATCAAACTGAAACGAAGAATAACCATAAGGCCATTCGCCCACAAAAGCGCCGTTAACGTAAATTTTAGCATGGCTCATTGCCCCATCAAATTCCAGACTAATGTTTTTACCCTTATCATCGGCGGTAATAGCTAAGTTTTTTCTGTACCAGCCTACGCCCTCAAAAGGCAGTCCGCCAGTTCTGCCCACTTTTTTAGTAAGTTTTGTTTCGCCATCTTCAAGCACCTTAACTTCCTGCTCATCGTTACTTTTGTCAAATTTGCCAGAGATTGCCCAATCATGCGGAACACTCACTTTTTGCCATTTGCTCTCGTCTATTTTTAAAGCATTTGCATTTGCAACATCACCTTTTGTAAAAAGCCAATCGTTTTGTAAAACAAAAACCTCTCTCGAATTATTTTGAGCGTAACCGGGGTGTTGCCATAAGATAATTAGGCTAATTATGCTGATGAGTTTTGTTTTCATAAAAATAGGACTCTTTAAAAAAATGTAAACGGATTAATGCTAAAGTACATAGCAAAAATTCATTTTTTTTAACGATAACACGTAGGGCTGATTATTCAAACGAGGGTGGATAATTGAGCAATTTGCCTATATGTAAATTTTACACGGCTTTAGCAGCGTATTATAGCAGCGAGATTATTAAAGCTAGTGAGCAATCTAAAATTTTTACTTGTGATTAGCTATACCCCCTTTTTTGAATACTTAAGCCTTAAAGCAAATATTGGTGAGCATTTACCTTTACAGGGTATTTAAAGCGGCCTCGCTTTTTCGTTTATTAACCAATTTAAATTTAAAACATGAAAAAATTATTACTATCCACGTTCGGTTTTGCTTTTCTTTTTGCAGTAAGTGCAACCGCATTGGCGCAAAACTTAGTTGTTAATGGAGATTTTGAAGCCGCATTTGGCGCTACTAACGACGGTACCAAAATTCCTAGCTGGACTAACGATTACGGTCCTGATTTTGTAGCAGTTACTGGTTCGCAAGCTATCAGCAGCCAGTCAATCCGTATCAACAGCAAGAATGCAAAATATCTAACTTCTGCCGTGATAACGGTTGTTCCTGGACATACGTACAAACTTAAATTTACAGGCAGAGTGCAGGATGTAGCAGGCGATTCTGGCACAGGAAACGCCGTGGGCACTATAACGGGAATTATAATGGACGGAACCATTAATGGAAATTTAGCCGGGTTTACTCCACTA
>DASVGY010000101.1:0-6588 GCA_036379295.1 Pelobium sp. | reverse complement strand
TTCTGCCAATTCATCAAAACGGCTGAAAATTGTGGGATGTTTTTGGCGTGGTTCTAAAAGGGTGACGTCTAAAATATTGTCTAATGTAGCTTCCATTATTTTGCGTTTTTTAATGATTACGGGATAAAGGTAGTGATAATTCTAGATTAGAAGTACTGTAATACTTTTATTATTTTAATTTGAATGTAAAAAGCTTTTAGCTTTTGATAAAGCATCGATAAAAGATATTTGATGATTGCTTTTTTACACATAATCGAATGCTATGTAGTTAAACGATTTAATTGAGTTTGAATAAAAAAAATATAAATTAGCGCTACCAAAAAGTATGAAGAAGTATATGATTATGCTAGCAGTTGCACTAGGTGTAACGCTAAGTTCTTATGGACAAGAGTCTGCAAAACAAATTTTTGAGAGCCCAAATTTAAAGGCAGAGATAGCTAAACATAAGCTTGTTGCTATTTTACCTTTTAAAGTAGCTATCAAATACCGTAAACAACCTAAAAATTTTAGTGCGGAAGCAAACAAGGAACAAGAAACGTCGATGTCAAAGTCAATCCAAAGTAGTATGTACACCTTTCTTTTAAGGAGGCAAAAGGATTATAGCGTAAATTTTCAGGACGTTGATAAAACCAATATTCTACTTAAAAAAGCTGGAATGTTAGACAGGCTTGATGAATTCACCAAAGATGAGGTTGCAAAAGCCTTGGGTGTAGATGCCGTACTTGGAGGTACGTTTGAATCTGAACAATCAAAATCAGAAGGTGCGGCAATAGCTTCGGCGGTTTTATTTGGTGGTCTAGGTGGTAAAACCGGGTCTGGGACCTCCGTTTTAACATTAAATAATGGTGCGGACGGAGAGTTATTGTGGAGGTTTTTTAAAACGATGGATGATAATATCATGACTTCTACAGACGACTTGATAGAGCGGATGATGAGAAAAATAAGCAGGAACTTCCCATATTTTAAATAGGGAAAATAAACAGAACTTAAAATAATATTTATCGTTTTACTGAAAAGTCGCACCCCAAAAGAGGTGTGACTTTTTTAGAAATTCAGACTTTCCGCTAAAAAACTTTTACAATCTGGGATTTTTATAACAAAAACCTAATGGCAGTGCTAACCTTTTAAGAAATCTCACGCTCCTTTTTTCAATTTCCCTTTATACTCACGCTTAAACTTTTCATATCGCGGTATGGATACGTTTTTCACGTAAGGATTCATTCGTCCTTTACCGCCGTTAATATAATCTTGATGATAATCTTCGGCTTTGTAAAATGCTTTTAACTGTTGCAATTCAGTAACTATGGGCCGTTCAAATCTATCAGAAGCGCTAATTTTTTTAATCGCGTTCATCGCAATTTCTTTTTCTGCATCAGTCTGGTAAAACAAGATGGAGCGGTAAGAACTTCCCCTATCCGGACCTTGCTGGTTTGGGGTAGTTGGGTCGTGTGAGGCAAAAAACACATTCACCAGTTCCGCATAAGAAATCACTTTAGGGTCGTAATAAACTAGAACAGTTTCTGCATGGCCAGTAGTTTCTGTATTCACTAATTCATAGGTTGGATTGATTGTAGTGCCGCCGGCATAGCCAGAAATTACATCTTTAACACCTACAACGGCCTCAAAAATATGTTCGCTACACCAAAAACAACCTTCGGCAAAAGCTGCTACGGCCTCGCCCTTTGGTGGCGTCAAATCCATTTTTAAATCTTTTTGATTTTTGGTGTTAGCCGATTGTCCACTGCTGTTGCAAGCGGATATCATAATGGCAAATAAACTCAGGCTTAGTAATTTGAAGTACTTTTTCATGATGATAGTTGTAGCGCTTTAAGATTTTTTAAAGCTTATCCAAATTTATAAACGAACAGCATCCAAGAAAAGTTTTTAAGCGTAATGTCATTATCCCGCCCAATTCTCCCGGTCTAAACTTCTAAAATGGATAGCTTCTGCCAAATGTTCTAAACCTATTTCTTCGCTTTGGGCTAAATCGGCAATGGTTCGGGCTACTTTTAAAATACGATCATACGCTCTGGCAGATAAACCTAATTTTTCCATCGCCTTTTTTAATAGCAACTGGCCTGCATCGTTTATTTTGCAAATCACCCTTACCATTTGCGGGCTCATTTGTGCGTTGCAGTAAATGCTATCTTGATTTGCAAAACGTTTTTCCTGCATTAATCTGGCAGCAATCACCCGTTCACGGATAACCTCGCTTTTTTCAGTTTTTCTTTCGGAGGATAATTCATCAAAATTTACCGGCGTAACTTCTACATGTAAATCAATTCTGTCTAGTAATGGTCCGCTTACTTTGCTCAGGTATTTTTGAACAACGCCCGGTCCGCAAACACATTCTTTTTCTGGATGGTTGTAATAACCGCAAGGGCAGGGGTTCATTGCGGCAATCAGCATAAAACTTGCCGGGTAATCCACCGACATTCTTGCTCTGGCAATGGTTACCCTCCTTTCTTCTAAAGGCTGGCGCATTACTTCCAAAACTGCTCTTTTAAATTCGGGCAGTTCATCTAAAAATAAAACACCATTATGGGCTAAAGAAATTTCTCCGGGTTGCGGGTTTCCACCTCCGCCAACCAGTGCAACATCTGAAACTGTATGATGTGGCGAGCGGAATGGCCTTCTGGTAATTAAAGCATCTGTAGCCGATAGTTTGCCGGCAACAGAATGAATTTTGGTGGTTTCTAGAGCTTCGTATAAGTTTAACGGAGGTAAAATTGTAGGCAAGCGTTTGGCCAACATGGTTTTGCCTGCACCAGGAGGGCCAATTAAAATAGCGTTGTGGCCGCCAGCGGCAGCAATTTCTAATGAACGTTTAATATTTTCCTGACCTTTTACATCAGCAAAGTCAGCATCGTAATGGTTAATGGCGTGGTAAAACTCATCACGCGTGTCAACGATTGTTAAGGCGGGTTTTATTCCTTTCGCAAAAAAATCAACCACTTCGCTAATATGGCTGATGCCATAAATTTCTATATCGCTTACAATAGCGGCTTCTCTGGCGTTTTGTTTTGGCAGAATAAATCCTTTAAACTTTTCTTTTTTTGCCTGAATAGCAATAGGCAAAGCTCCTTTAATCGGCTTAACTTCTCCATCTAAAGAAAGTTCGCCCATAATTAAATACTGTCCAATTTCTTCGGCAGGAATTTGGTTTGATGCTGCTAAAATACCGGTGGCAATGGTTAAATCATACGCCGATCCCTCTTTACGGATATCTGCCGGCGCCATGTTCACTACTATTTTTTGCCTCGGCATTCGGCAACCGCTTGAGGTTACGGCGCTTTCGATACGTAACATGCTTTCTTTAACGGCATTATCTGGTAAGCCCACAATAAAGTATTTATTGCCCGATGTAATGTTGACTTCCACTGTAATATTTATCGCTTCTACGCCATAAACAGCACTTCCAAAGGTTTTTACAGGCATCATAATTGTGTTTATTTTTAGATCGCTTAATTTAGTAAAATTGTAATGCGTTTTTTTAAAAAAAACTTCTTTTGCATCAGCTATAAATTTGCTAACGTGAATTAAAGCTTTCTTTTGCTTGGATAAAGAAAATGTGACTAATTTTTTAGCGGGATTATTGCGTTAGCACATTAATTATTAGTTATTTTGCTCACAAATGAACACCGGAACAAAAAACGCCTTTACCTATTTCATCATCACCTTAATTGCGGTGTTTTTTGGGGTTATTTTGGGTGCAACGTATGAGCAAAATCGCTCGTTAAATAGCAACTCGGGTTTTCCATCTTTTGCGATTAGCAACAACCAAAAGCTCGATAAGATTTTAAAAGTTATCGAAACCAATTATGTTGATTCTGTAAACACAGACTCTTTGCAAAAGCTGGCGATTGATGATATTTTAGGAGGTTTGGATCCACATACTGTTTATCTTCCGCCGTCACAGGCAAAAACTCAAAACGAAAACTTAGAAGGAAATTTTGATGGGATTGGTATAGAGTATTATATGTTAAACGATACTTTGCTGGTTACCAGTGTTCGCGAGAAAGGGCCATCCGCAAAAGCGGGAGTGTTAAAAGGTGATAAGATTGTGAGTATTAACGGACAAAGTGCCATAGGCGATAATGGTGTTGTTGATAAATTACGTGGTAAGCGGGGGAGTAAAGTAGCAATAGATGTGCTACGGACCGGTTTTGACAAGCTAATTCCTTTAACTATTGAACGCGGCCGAATTGTGGTGAGCAGCGTTGATGTAGCTTACCTGATTAAGCCCGGAATAGGTTTTATAAAAATTACCAGATTTGGTGCAAACACAGCAGAAGATTTTACAACCGAATTAGGTTTGCTGCAAAAAAAAGGAATGAAAAGCCTGATTTTGGATTTGCGGGGAAATGGAGGTGGTTATTTAAGCGCCGCCACTGCATTGGCCGACCAATTTTTGCCGAATAACCAACTTATTGTTTACACACAAGGTTTGCATGAACCGCGAACAGATTATAAAGCCACCGCCGACGGGATGTTTGAAAAAGGCAAGCTAATTATTTTAATTGACGAAGGTACAGCATCGGCAAGTGAAATACTGGCTGGCGCCATACAGGATTTAGACAGGGGCACAATTATTGGGCGGCGCTCTTTTGGGAAAGGGTTGGTACAAGAACAGTTTGGTTTTGGCGATGGTTCTGCAATGAATTTAACCATAGCCAGGTATTATACGCCTAGCGGCAGATCTATCCAAAAATCTTACAGTAAAGGAACTAAGGCTTATAAAAGTGAAATTAACCACAGGTTTGAGCATGGCGATTTTACTTCTTTAGACAGCGCCTTATCAGACAGTACTTTTTTTAATCATAAAAAGCAATATAAAACCCTAAAAGGTCGCTCGGTTTATGCCGGTGGCGGAATTATGCCAGATATTTTTGTGGCTTTAGATACTAGCAAGTACAGTAACACTTATCAGCAAATCAATTCAAAAGGGTTAATTGCCAATTATGTTTACGCTAAACTTACCCGTAGTGTATCGGTTTTCCCGTTTAAAACCGCCGAGGAATTTAGCCAACAGTACCACTTTACAGATGCTGATTATGCTAACTTTTTAAAGTATTGCATTGGTAAAGAAGTTAAGCTTAATAAGGCAGAGGCAATGCAAGCTAAACCTTTAATTATCAACCAAATTAAATCAATGCTGGCTCGTTACTATTTTGGAGAAGAAGGTTTTTACAGTGTTTACGCCCAGGCAGATTTATTTGTAACTGCGGCACTCAACAAACTAAAAAACCCGGCCTAAGCCAAGTTTTTTAGGAACTAAAAATTTTAATGGACTGGCGGCTGTGTGGTATCTACTGCAGAACTGTCAACCGCCACGTTATCAACCGCTGTGGTATCTGCTAATGCCTCGTTTAATAAAGAATCAGCCGCAGACTGATTTAAAGAATCTATTTGTTCTTCTGTTTTTTGTTGGTTATTACAAGCTACTACGGCTAATGAACCAGCAATTGCAAAAAGTGCGATAAATTTTTTCATGTTAATTTTTCTATTTGTTAATTGATTGATTAGAAGTCAGTAGTCTAATCTCGGCAGTCCGAGGTCCGAAGACCGTTGTCAAATGTCCGCTGTCCGAAACCTAGGTTGCCATACAAGCTACGGACAATGGACTCTTAAACTTCAGACTTAACTACTTCTGTCTAAAAAATATTTGAATTGGCACACCTTCAAAATCGAAATGCTCTCTTAATTTATTCTCTATAAAACGTTTATATGGGTCTTTAATATACTGCGGTAAATTACAAAAGAACGCAAACATGGGCGATGTTGCATTAATTTGCGTAATGTATTTAATTTTAATGTGTTTCCCTTTGGTTGCTGGCGGAGGTGTTTTCTCGATTATCGGCAATAAAATATCGTTTAGCTTTGAAGTCTGGATTTTCTTCACTTTGTTGCTATAAACTTTTGCAGCAGCCTCTATTGTTTTAAAAATTCTTTGTTTTTCTGTTACCGATGTAAATACGATAGGCACATCAGTAAACGGAGCTAGTTTCGCCTTAATTTTATCTGTAAATTCTAAAATGGTTTTATGATCTTTTTCTACTAAATCCCATTTATTTACCACAATTACTACTCCTTTTTTGTTTTTTTCTGCAAGGTGGAAAATATTAACGTCCTGAGATTCGATACCGTCAACGGCGTCAATCATAATCACTATTACGTCTGCCTCTTCCAAAGCTTTGATGGTTCGCATTACGCTGTAAAACTCAATGTTTTCATGCACTTTGGTTTTTTTGCGTAAGCCCGCGGTATCAATCAGCATAAACTCATGCCCAAATTGGTTGTAATGGATATGGATAGAATCTCTGGTGGTGCCAGCAATTTCTGTTACAATATTTCGGTCTTTGCCAATTAAAGCGTTAATCATAGATGATTTTCCAACGTTCGGGCGGCCAACAATTGCATAAACAGGCAGTTTGTTTTCCTCTACCTTATCCTCATCAAAGTTGGTAATTACTGCGTCTAACAGATCCCCGGTCCCAGAACCACTCATAGAGGAGATGCAATAAATTTCGCCCAAGCCTAAGCTATAAAATTCGGTAGCGTCTGATTGTAGCTGGTAATTATCCACTT
>DASVGY010000100.1:0-18975 GCA_036379295.1 Pelobium sp. | reverse complement strand
TTTTTCAAAAACAAAAGAATCTTTAAAAATCTACTAAAATGAAAAACAACCCAACAGAAAAGTATCCGAAACCTAAATTTGATACACCACGGCAAGAACCGCCGGGAACCGAAAATGAAATGAAGCCGAAAGCCGACCATGGCGAAAAAAGCTATAAATGAAACGCGAGGTTAAAAGGGAAAAAAGCTGTAATTACTGGCGCTGATTCTGGCATTGGGAAAGCGGTTGCCATAGCTTTTGCGAGAGAAGGTGCCGACGTTTTAATTAGCTATCTTGCCGATGTAGAAGAAACCGACGCAAAAGACACCGCAAAGTGGGTAGAAGCCGCAGGGCAAAAAGCCATTTTAGTAAAAGGCGACATCACTAATGAAAAACATTGCCAAACACTAATTAACCAGGCGGTAAATGACTTGGGTGGCATTGATATATTGGTAAATAATGCGGCTTTTCAAATGGGGAAAGAAAAATTGGACGAAGTAACTATTGAAGAGTGGGACTATACTTTTGACGTAAACATTAAAGCCATGTTTGTACTTAGTAAACTAGCGGTACCCCATATGAAACCCGGCTCAAATATTATCAACACTACTTCCATTAACGCTTACGATCCTAGTCCGGTTTTACTTCCTTACGCAGCAACAAAGGGCGCAATTCAAAATTTTACTGCCAACTTAAGTCAGATTTTATTGAAAGAAGGCAAAGGAATAAGGGTAAATGCCGTAGCACCGGGACCAATATGGACACCGCTGATTCCGTCTACCATGCCAAATATTGAAGAGTTTGGAAAAAACACGCCAATGGGACGCCCCAGCCAGCCAGTTGAAGTTGCGTACGCCTACGTTTTTTTAGCAGCGGACGAGGCAAGTTATATATCTGGCGCAACCATACCGGTTACAGGCGGCAGAATAACTATTTAACAGATGGAAATAAAATATCGTTCAAAATTTAATGCTTATGTATCATGGCAAAATATTCAAAAAAAGCAGGGGAAAAAGTAGAAGAAACCATGCATGAAATGAAAGAAGGAAAACTTAAAACCGGAACAGGAAAAAAAGTAACCTCAAAAAAACAGGCCGTTGCTATTGGCTTATCCGAAGCTAAAAAAGAAGGTGCAAAAGTGCCGAAGAAAAAATAGGTTAAATGGTTTTTATCCGATTTAATTAAAGATTGTGCATAGCTGAAACTAAAAATAAGCCAGATATACGGTCCTGAAGTTCAATCTTTTTTGCTAATCGGCTAAAAACCTATTGCTCCGCAACAAGGCTTCTACATAGTAATAATCAGCATAAATAATAGGAACATCAACTTCGCTATTGATTGCTTTATGGCCTACGCTGTGCCGAAGAATAAAACCTGAAGTATCGTTTTTATCAACTTTATAATGGTTAGCTAAATTAAAGATAATTTTATCTGCGCTGACTTTGTAGTTTACGTTTCCGGTCAGTTTTGCCAATCTAAACAAAGCCGACGATGTAATAGCTGCCGCTGAGGCATCTTTAAAGGTTTTAGGTATAGTTGGGTCGTCAAAATCCCAGTAAGGGACCAAATCTTGCGGTAAACGTGGATGATTTAAAATGTAAGTGGCGGTTGTTATTGCTCGTTGCAGATACGCCGAATCTTTGGTTGCTTCAAAACAGCTGGTAAAACCGTACAGCGCCCAAGCCTCTCCTCTGGCCCACGAAGATTCATCACTATAACCCTGCGCCGTCATCTTTTTATTTACTTTTCCATCTGAGATGTTATAATCTACAACGTGATAGCTACTTCCATTATCTCTGAAATGATTTTTTAAGGTTTTATTTGCATGAGATACGGCAATTCTGTAATAACTTGAATCGCCAGAAATTTTTGTCGCGTTAAAAAGCAATTCCAAATTCATCATGTTATCGATGATTACGGGGTATGTCCAAATATTTTTATTGTGATCCCACGATTTGATGAGCCCAATGTTAGGATTAAACCTGCTACACAAAGATTTGGCAGCATTAATAATGATTGACTTATACGCAGGGTTTTGAGTTAGCGTAAATCCGTTCCCAAAACTGTTGTTGATGATGAAACCCAAATCGTGAGTTTTAGTATCGTACTGCTCTTCGCTTAATTTGTTAGTATATCGCACCGCCTCATTAAAAAACTTCTTTTTCTTTGTTGCACCATACAAATACCATAAAATACCAGGAAAAAAGCCACTAGTCCAATCATGTGGAACAACCATTACCAACTTGCTATTTTCGAACGTTCTTGGCGATACTTTCTTTGACGCTGCCACTTTTTTAAGCGATTTTAACATCAATCTTTCTTTTTTTACGATAAATTTTATTTCTTTTTTAAAATCTACCTGGGCACTTGCAGGGTTTGCGGCCATAAAAAAGGCATAAATAAGAAACGTTAAATAAAACGGCTTCCAAATTGGTTTTACGTTCATTTTATTATGATTTGCAATATTCATAAATGTGAACTAATTGAATTTTAATACCATCACCTCAAAAGGATTCAATTTTATTTGTGATGTATTTACAATACTGCTATTTAAAAGATTCACTGCCTCTTTTGTTAAGGGTAAAGCAATGTTTTGCGGCTTTAGGCCATAATTAATCAGCACCGTTCCCGCAATTTTACCATTTTTACCGCGGTTAACTATCAAAACATCCGATGACTGACAAAGATTGGGTTTAACGCCTTGGATGTTTCCGTAGTGCAGGTATAATTTTTTAAGCGCAGAAATGCCTGGGTTGGTGCCTAAAACTATTACTTTGCCTGCCCCCACTTTATTTTCGATAACTGCCGGCTCGTATTTTTGCATTCCATTGCTGTAGTTTGCTAAAACGTTTCCGCTTTTGCTACTTAGCGCATCTGCCCAAAGTGAAACGGCTGTGGAGTCTTTTTCAACTATGCTTAGCCAATTTAAATGCACATCTAAATCGTTGTTGTTTTTGTTTAAGGGCGCTGGCACTCTAGAAACAGTATTTACACCCGTCCAACGTTCCAAATTGCCGGTTGCATTATCCGTAAAAGAAGTCCAGTTTGCCGTTCGGTAACCAGTCATCGGACCTAAAATCAGCAGTCCTCCGCTTTTAACCCAGCTTTCCAATTTATCCTTAAACTCCTCAGATAAATAGGGCATCATAGGTACAATCAACATTTTGTAGCCTGAAAGGTTGCTTGACGGGTAAACCACATCGCGAGGAACGTGGGCTGCAAGCAGTGGTTTGTAAAATTTTGCAGTCCATTCCTGATAATATTTTAAACCATCAACATAATTCTCTATCCCAAAACCAATATCAGAAAGGTTGCTATACACTATACCAACTTTGGCGGGCATTACCGGGTTTTCGAGAAGAAAAGTAGATGCTTTGCTTATCTCTTGCCCTAAATCTTTGATATCCTGATAATTTGCCGCTGGCTTTCCCCAGGCAGAAATTACAGAGCCGTGGGTCATTTCCTGACCAGCCCACTGCTGTCGCCACAGCCAAAACATTGCACCCTGCCCACCCAGAGCGTAGTTAGCCCACATAAATGCTTTCACACTTTTATCTGGTTCGTGGGTAAACCAGGTTATTCCTTTTTCGCCTCCACCGGCGTAATTTGGCGAAGTTTCAAAAAGCCAATACATACGTTTACTCAGTGTACGCAACCGGTCGTAATTACTCAGGATTCTATCATAAACTTTATAATTATGGTATATGTTAATTGCCGAAAAATCCTCTATCTCAGCCAGTTTTTCGTAATCCACCGGCTGACCCGGCATTTGGTCATGGGTGATTGGCAGGGCTGAATATGCTTTGATGGCTTCAATCTGTAACAATTCAAAATTGTAAATCTGTTGATTGGTAAATAATGCCCAATCAAACTTTAACGACGGACTGTACCAAACTCGTTTATTTGGCATAGGCACTTCGGCAAACGAATCATAATTTTGGCTCCATAAATTTGCACCCCATTTGCTGTTTAACTGACTAATGGTTTGGTATTTTGTTAACAGCCATTGTTGCCATAACACCCTTGTTTCTGCACTGTAATCATAGTCGAGCTTAAATTCGTTGTCAATTTGCCAAGCAATTACGCCCGGCTGCTTACCAAATTCCTGCGCCATTTTAGCCGCTATCTGTTTACATTTTTGATTATAAATGCTACTTGTATATTTCACGTCTCTTCGGCCGCCTCTTCCCAATAAATAGCCGTCTTCATCTACCCTCCCAATTTCCGGGTATTTTGTCCACAACCAGGCCGGGGGGGTTGCAGTAGGTGTACCTAAAATTACATCTATGTTGTTTTTATGCAGCTTTTGTATAATATGGCGCAACCATTCAAAATCATAAACCCCTTCTGATGGCTCCATTTTACTCCAAGCAAACTCGCCCATCCTAACCACGTTGATATTCAGCTCCTTCATTCGCTCAATATCACTATCAATCAGGTTTTCATCCCACAATTCTGGATAATAAGCTACGCCAAAATAAAGCTTTTTTTGCCCAATGGTTTTAACTTGCGCAAATCCAAAAACACAAAAAAACAGCAAAATAAAGGTGAGCTTAACTTTCATTGTTATAAGGGTAATTAGTTATTATTGTATTGACTTTAAGTTAGTTACGTTGATAAGTTTGACGGGTTCTTTTACCTTGCTAATGCAGTTTATCTTAAAACCTTTCAGTGTTAAACCATCAATACTATCGGCAACTACCGCCGAACGGTAATCTTTTCCGTTTAGTAGTAGCTTTGTGTTTTCAAAAGAAACATTTTTGGCGTGTCTTAAATAAATGCCCCATGCCGGCAATTCTCCAAACATGTTAAATTCTGGATAAGCTTTGATAAAGAGCGGTACACCTCCGTCTTTTTGTGGCGAGGGAATAAAATCTGCGGCTTTTTGGGTGAGGTAATTTATTTTTAGATTTTTGATGGATACGTTTTGTATAAATGCATCTGGAATACCTACTATTGACGAAGGAAGGGTGTTGTGTGGATGAATGTCTTCATCTGTTGGCCCCTCGTTCTCGTAGCCAGCATCTGGTTTAGAAGCCGCTACCTCGACGTCTATATTTTTAAACTTTACATTTTTTAGCGCACCCACTTTGGTACGACGCTCTCCTAAGCGGATGAAAAAAGCACCTCCTACGTTGCGTCCTTTGATATTTTTAACATCAAAATCATCGATAGTACCTCCATCAACACTTTCAATAGCGATAACGGTACGGTAGTTATCATAGCAAAAAATTTTGTTGATTTTAACTGTTTTAAAATTACCGTAAGATGCCGTACCAAACTTTATTCCGCTGGCGCTTGTGCGTACGGTGCACCTTTTAACACGCAAATTTTCTGAGGTGTAGCTAGGGTCAAAAGATTTAAAGCAAATTCCATCATCTGCGGAGTTCACTTTGCAGCCTTTAACAGTAACATTTTTACAGTCAACAATGTCCATCCCGTCATTGTTCCAGTAAGATGTACTTTCGGTTTTGGTATTGCTGATGAGTAAATTATTGCACTTTATATAGGTTTGCACCCAACCAGAGCCATTTTTCACCGTGATATTGCTAATGGTTATATTTTGGCAATTACTGAGTTCTAAAATTTGAGGTCTCCAAGATTCATGTGGGCGGTTAAGCTCCAATTTATCTTCTATTTTTCCTTGTAACACCAGGTCAAACACATTTTTTGCGAGCTTTCTTCCCTGGCCATTTATTGTTCCTGTTCCTTTAATACTGATATTGACCGCATCATTTGCAATAATTAAACTATACCATCTGCTTTTGTTGTACTGATAAAAATCTGCACTGCCGAGTAAAACGGCATCTTTTGCCAAGTACAATTCCACGTTCGACTTTAAAAATATGGTTCCGGATAAGAAGGTGCCTTTTGGTATCAAAACCTTTCCTCCGCCAGCATTATACGCAAAATCTATTGCCTTTTGGATAGCTTGGGTGTTTAGGGTGAGGCTGTCTCCTTTAGCGCCAAAGTTGGTAATATTATAGGTTTTGGCCACTCCTTTAAATACCGAGAAAGCTAACAGAATTACACAAATGGCTTTTTTCATACGGTTGTTAATTAATTCCAGGTAAATACCATGGTTTGGTTAGGATATATTTTAATTTTCTGTTGCTTAATAAATCCTTCATCATCATTAAAAATGACCCTAATATTTTGCATGTTACGGTTAAACTCCACCGTTTTGATGCTATTGCTTTTATTGATTAAGGTGGTGGTGTTGGCGTTTTCTGCCTGCAAAGTTTTGGTGTAAACGTTACTTTGGTAATTTTTAAATTGAAACGATGAACTAAGGTTCAAAGACGCTAAAAAATTTGCCAACGGTTGGTAGTTGTTAGTTATTTGGGCACCTAAGCCAAGCAAAGTAGGCAACCAAACCACCCTGCCTTTGCCGTAAATGTTTTCTGTACCGATTACTTTTTTACCGAAATATGCGATAGGTTTTGAAGTTTTGGGTATGATGTTGCCGATAATGTAGTGAGCGGCTAGTTTTGGCAAAGCGGCGGAAGCTAACGATACCGAAAATTTATCGGCGACAATTTGAAATTCGCTTACGCTGCCGCCAAAAAGTGACGATAAAGGGAAGTTTTTACCGAGGTTAAATTGCTCATTCTGGTTAAAGTAAGCGCTTAAACCTTCTACAATTAAAGTCCCGCCTTTAGCAACAAAGTTTTCTAATTTTTGGTTATAAGATTGTGGTAGTGCAATTTGATTGGCCAACACAATGGTGGTATTGCTGAAGTCTGATTTTGAGAAATCAAACTCGGCTATTTCTTTAAAATTACATTGAATGCCTAAATCAGCGAAAGCCTGAAAAAAAGCTAAAGCCGATTTAATGCCCGAACCCGCTTTCCTTGCCTCAAAATCTTTGTCATTGCCACTGGCAAATCGCTTATCGGTCCACATAGACTCCCTTACGTATAAAAGGTTGATGCCGCTTTCCATTACAGATGCATTGCTAAACAAAGATTGATTGTTACTGATTAATTTTGCGATTTTCCCACTGCTTAGCAAGCGCTCACTTGGTTGGTTCTGGTAATTTAACATAGCCCATTCGCCAGCTTCTAAACCGGCTTTTCGGCTGTTTAAACTCCAAAATAATGCGCCTTTGCTTCCGGTACTTATTACCGTCCAAAGCCATTGGTTAATTTCTTTTACCGTTGGCAATAGCGGTGCCGAGCCGCTAAATACATTTGTGCCTCCTTGCAATTCTGTCATTAGCCAAGGCAGCGGACCAGCGCCAGCTCTTAATATCTCACTGTTTGCCGAAATGGCTGTAGTGTAATGTTGCCTATCAAAATATGAAAAATGCCAACTAGCATGAGCCGAACCGCCGAGACTGCTTATTTGCGCTCGCCAGGCCGGGAAATCATACTCTGCCGCAAGCTGAAATATTGCATGGTTATTTACATGGATAGGATGTTGATTATCCCACTTTTTTATTTCGCTGACCAGCCAGGTTAGGTACCAAGTGTTGTAATCTTTTAAAAAGGCCTCCTCTTTAAACGGCGAATCCACGTAATTAGGCAAATTGTTTTGTAATAGTTGCTGTTGGTTATTTAGCCAGCTTTCAAACTTTGCTGCAGCAAAAGAGTTTTTTGGCACCCTGCCAGAGCCCGGCTCGTTTATTGGCACCCAGCCGTACAAAGATTTAAACTGCTTAAAATGGAGTACCGTTTTTTGTATGTAGGTTTCAATACTTTTTAAGTTTTCTTGCGTCTGCGGAAACTTTAAGCCACCAATTTCTTTCTCATCTACCAAGGGAAATAGGTTGCCATAAACCTTAATATGATGTTTTTCTGCTGCTTTAAACGCATAATCAAACAGCGTAAAATCCCAATCGCCGGCTTTATTTTTACAGTAGTTTTCGGTAATTCTAATACGTGTTAAACTAAAACCCTGCTCTTGCAAAGTTTTAAAATAACCATCAATTTCTTCTGGCGTTTGTGTAGGTTCAATGTAAACCTCGGCACCAAAAAGTAAGCTATCTTTTAAGGTTACCTGGGCAAAAACTGCAAAATTTGACCCCCACAGCAGTAAAGCTAAAACTAAAAATATCAGTTTTTTGCTTTTAAACGGCGGCGATAATTGATACAGTTTCATACTACTTTACCTCGTTTAAAATTGGGTAATCAAGGGTATTGAGCCACTTTTGGTTGCTACCAAACTGGTCGAAAATTTCAACTAAGTTATTTCCTTTTTTTAACCAACATTTAGGCAAATAAATGGTTTGTTGTGGCCCTATTTCCCAATAACGCCCGAGGTTATGGCCGTTTACAAAAACAAAACCTTTTTTAAAATTGCGTAAATCTAAATAGGTATCTGTTGCTTGACTTAATTTAAACTTGCCTTGGTAAAAAGTAGGGGCTCCCTCCATAAAAGTGTCCTTCGCAAACTTTATGCTAGCTAATGTTTTAAATGGAAACTGGTAAATATTCCAGTTTTCAACAGGCTTACCGGCTAATGTTACGCTGCCATAAATTCCTTTACGGTTATCGGTTAAAAAAGGTCCTGAGTTTAACCTTCCGCAATTTTCTACAAAAATGCTAAGCTTATCACCCTTTTTTATTTCTAAATAGATACTATCTTGGTTAAGCCTTCTGTCCAGATGACCCACGTTTTTTCCGTTGATGTAGAAGATAGCAAAATCTCTGATGTGTTCAAATTTCATTAAGCCTTTTGCATCCTCACTTGCCAAATGGGTATAAAGGATGTAGCCATAATCTTGATTTAAGGCTTCGAAATTAAGAGGAGATTTATGCGCTATACCGGCCGGAAGATTAGAAAAAACACTGCTAAATTTTGTTAGCGCTATTTTACCTAAAGGTTTTGCGATGCTTTTTGTCGGAACACTTGCAACATTGGATGAATCTGTTAGATTATTAAGGATGACTTTCCTAAACTTGAGGTATTTATCCGTTACATTTCCGGCTTCGTCTAAGGGTGCATCATAATCATAACTAGATATTTGTGGCGAGTAGCCTTGTTCATGATTCATGTTGGCGCCGTTAAGGAAATTACGTGTTGTGCCGCCATGAAACATGTACATATTAATTGAAATACCCGCCTTTAACACGGTGTCTAATTTTGCCGCGTCTTCATCGGCATTACCAGATTTGTGCGGCTTTCCCCAAATGTCAAACCAGCCGGGGTACCACTCCGAAACAAAATAAGGTCCTTTACCTCCATTATATTTATTAACTAGCTCTCTTATTTCCGCTGGCTTGCTCATTCCGTTTACGGCTACCATTGTTCCGGGCAAATAACCCCTGTATAAATTTCGGGGCGGGTCGCAGGTGTACAATAAACAATCAAACCCGGCTTTAATAAATAAATCTCTGTTCATTTTCATGTACTGCTTTTCATTTTCCAGATTATAAGAACCATACTCGTTTTCAATCTGAATCATCACTACGTTACCACCATTGGTAATTAAATAGGGTTTTATTTGTTTTGCTAAAACTTGAACATAGTTTGAGTAAGCTTGGATAAATTTAGGGTCGGTGCTTCTAACTTTAAGCGTGGTATCTTTTAAAAGCCAGTACGGATAACCTCCAAACTCCCATTCTGCGCAAACATAAGGGCTTGGTCTTAGTACCACCCAAAGACCTTCTTCTTTAGCGATTTGCAAAAATTTAGCAATGTCATGGTTATTTTTAAAGTCGTAAACGCCTTTTTCTGGTTCGTGGATGTTCCAGAAAACGTAAGTACTAATGGTATTTAAACCCATTGCTTTCGCTTTTTTCATCCTATCACGCCAATACTCGGCCGGTACGCGTGGGTAATGGATTTCGCCCGAGATGATTTGGAACGTTTTGCCATTTAAAAGAAAAGTAGAGTCTGATGTGGTAAAGCTTTGTTTGTTTTGCGAAAAACCTTGGTAAGTAAACAAACACAAAAAGGTAATAACTAGTAAGTATCTCATATCTTAAATATTAATTTGGGAAGAAAAACAGCACCATTCTATGCCGGGTAGGGCTACCGGGCGATAGAATGGTTTTTTGCTGTCCAACCAACCAATTGTATTATAATGCTAATTTTAATGTATTGCCAACCAATTCAACTTGCTGCTGTAAAACGTTGGGCTCTGCAAAATTTTCGGGCTGTTTACCACCAATGCTAATGGTATATTTTCCGGCTCTAGCTTCTCTTGTGGAACCAAAAATCTCAGAAAAGTCTGCCGCGGTTAAGGTAAATTTTACTTGCGTTGCCTCTCCTTTTTGCAAGTGTATCCGCTTAAACTTTTTTAAAGAAAGCTGTGCAAACCCCTCAGGTTTATTGCTGTTTTTAACATATAGTTGTACCACCTCATCTCCGCTTTGGTTTCCGGTATTTTTTACCGTTACCGTGATGTTAACATTGTCTCCAACCTTAACTATTTTATTCAACAACAGATTTGAGTAATTAAACGTGGTGTAACTAAGCCCAAACCCGAATTTAAACAAAGGCTCTCCGGTAAAATAACGGTAGGTCCTTTCCTTCATATCGTAATTCTCAAAATCAGGTAGTTGGTTTTCAGATTTGTAAAAGGTTACTGGCAATCTACCCGCCGGATTATAATCTCCGGCTAAAATGTTTGCAATGGCATTTCCGGCTTGTTGACCGCCATACCAGGCTTCTAAAATTCCGTCGATATGTTCTTTTTCCCAGTTAATTGCAAGCGCACTACCATTCAACAACGTTAAAATAGTTGGTTTGCCCAGCTCTGCTATAGCTTTGATAAGTTCAGATTGTGCCAAAGGAAGATTTAATTTAGTCCTATCACCTTTGTTGAACCCATCAACTTCGAGCGGCATTTCTTCTCCTTCTAACTGTGGCGATAAACCCATACATAAAACAACCACATCAGCGTTTTTTGCTGCCGCAATTGCTTTATCTTTTAAGTTTTGATTTGGCTTTTCCCACCGTAACTGCACATAAGGAGCACTGTTTGTGCTGGATAATTCTACCTTTAATTTGTAAACCTTTCCTTTGGTAAAATTTATCTTTTTATATAAAGTATTTGGTTCATGAGTTGCATTAAGTTTTACTATCAGGCTATCATCAATAAACAATTTATAGTTATCAAAACCGTCCATCCCTATACTATAGATGCCGTCTTCTGGCGCTTTCAAAAAACCTTCCCACCTTACGCTAAAATCTTCTCTGTTAAAGTTTGGTGCCGGCAAATCTGCAATCCAATAGGCATTTACCGCAGTATCCACTTTGGTAAACGCCGGTTTACCGCTAAATTTACTATTGGTATAGTAGGAAGCTTTTAAGCCGTTTAAACTACAGCTTTGGTCGGTAAAAAGAACTTTGCTAGGTACCAAGTCCATATAAGGCACCTCATTAGTATAACCCGAGCCCCGTTCAAACACGACTTGTGCAGTACTAAATTTACTTTTTATGCCTTCAAATGGCGTTACCGCTGGTTTAGAGGGAAAGCCGTGGTAATTTGCTAAAACAGATTTTGCATCATTTCCGGCAGGACCAATCACCGCAATTTTTTTAACAGATTTGCTAAGCGGCAAAATGTTGTTATTGTTTTTTAACAGTACCGCGGCCTGCTGAGCGGCCATTAATGCTAGCTGCTGATGCTCTTTAGACTCCACAACGTTATAAGGTATGGCATTATATGGATTCAATTTTGAATCATCAAAAAAACCAAGCTTAAACCTTGCAGTAAACAATCTTTCTAAAGCAACATTTAAATCGTTTTCTGTTAAATATCCTTTTTGGATAGCCTCTGGAATGTGCGTAAACACATTGCCACATTCTAAATCAACACCCGCTTTAATTGCTAAAGCATCCGCTTCTGCGGGCGTTTTAGAAACCTCATGTGCGCCTTTGGTGTAAAAATCATCCATAGCGCCGCAATCTGTTACAACAAAACCTTTAAATCCCCATTTTTTGCGCAACAAATCATTAAGCAAAAAGCTGTTTCCACAGCAAGGTACATCCCTAAACCTATTGTAGGCGCACATTAAAGAATAAGCTTTCGCATCTTGAATGCATGTTTTGAACGCAGGCGTGTAGGTATCATATAAATCATGGTCGCTAATATTTACATTAATGCTGTGGCGGGTTTCCTCGGGCCCACTGTGTACCGCAAAATGTTTTACAGTTGCTATTGCCTTAAAATACTTAGGATTGTTACCCTGTATTCCTTTAATAAATGACGATGCAAGTTGTCCTGTTAAATAAGGGTCTTCGCCGTAGGTTTCCATCCCACGCCCCCAACGTGGGTCTCTAAAAATATTGATGTTGGGCGTCCAGTAGTTTAATCCTCTGTATATTCCCTTTTGGTTGATGCTTTGAAAATAGTTGTATTTTGCTCTAGCTTCATCTGAAATGGAGTTTGCAACGTTAAAAATTAGGTTGTTGTTCCATGTAGCAGCTAATGCTATTGTTTGCGGAAAAACGGTTGCTTTACCTGCTCTGGCTACGCCATGCAAACACTCATTCCACCAATTATATGTCGGAACTTTTAGCCCTGCACTATCAATTGCGGTAGAGGTGTACATCATTAAACTTACTTTTTGGTTTAGGGAAAGTTTGCTTACTAAATCATGGACACGCTGCTCTGTACTTAGTTTTGTATCCAGGTATTTAGCTATCGGTTTAACCTGAGAAACAGCCGCTGCGGGTAACAACAAAATGCCTAAACCCAAACAAACCCACCTAATTTTTTTTCTAACGTTACTCATTTGATTAGCATTAAATTGCAATTTCTACGATGTTATCTACTTTGTTTTTATCTAACACAGGCAAGTAAATAAACACCCCTTCTGGCTGCTGTTTTACCTTTAGGGATTGCTTACCCTCAAACATTTTTGCGCCTTTAATTTTATCTTTTAAACCCGGTAAAAAAATATACTTTTCGGTAGGTGCGCTTAAAATATGGGCATAAATGATATTATTTTTATAAGTGGCAACTCCCCAGGGTTGCGTTGGAATTACGTTTCCTCTGGTGCCGTAAATGCTTTCGCCGTATTTGTTGGTCCACTCGCCAACTTTTTTAAGCGTATCCACAAACTCTTGTTGTATTTTTCCGTTTGCCATTGGGCCTACATTGAGCAAGAAATTAGCGTTGTGGCCTGCCGCATTTATCAAATACTTTAAAATAGCATTGGTGCTTTTGTAGGCGGTATCATTAATTGCAAAACCCCAGTTTTTGTTCATGGTTTCGCAAGTTTCTAGTGGTAAATTACTGATGGTTGCATCTTTACTAAAGCCTGCTGTATTGCTTCCGGGCAAGTCTTTTTCAAACATTTGAAAATCTTCGCCCTCTATTGGTGCTAAATGGTGGTTATTACCAATGAGCGTTTGTGGCCGTAACTTGTGAATAAGCTGGTAAATTTCGTTATAATGCCAGTTAGCGGTTGGTTTTTCCCACTCCCCATCAAACCAAATGGCATCAATGTTTGGGTAATTGGTTAAAAGCTCGGTGAGCTGGGCTTTCATAAAATTAATGTAGCTGTTCCAATCTGTATCAACAGGTTGTGCATTTTTAACGGGTTTACCATAGCCATAATCTTTCCGTCCCCAATCTAAAAGCGAATAGTAAAGATGAAGTTTTAGCCCATTTTTTGCACATTCTTCTGCAAGTTGTTTGATAACATCTTTTTTATACGGCGTGGCATCCACTATATTATATGCAGAAGCATTGGATTTAAACATGCTAAAGCCATCATGGTGGCGGGCGGTGATGGTAATGTATTTCATACCGGCAGCCTTGGCTATAGCTACCCATTCTTTGGCATCAAACTGCGTTGGGTTAAAAGAATCGGCTAATTTTTTATAATTTTTGTAAGGGATTTTATCGTTGTACATTACCCACTCGCCATCGCCCATGAGGCTATAAATACCCCAATGCACAAACAATCCAAATTTCATATCCTGAAACTCGGCCCTGTTTTTTAAGTTGCCCGCTGTTGGTACATAGTTGGTTTTGGGATATTCAAATCTTTGCGCAAACAAAACGTTTGTGCATAAAAAGAAAATTAAAAAAAGATGTAATCTTTTCATACTAGTTATTGCTATTGTAAAATAAAATCAAGTTTGCCACCGGCCATTATGCTTTGGTAGCTGATTTGGTAAGCGTTTATCTTTTTGCCGTTTAATAATATTTTTTTAACAACGCGGGCTTTTGACTTCCCGGGAGTAACGGAAATGGTAAAATTTTTATCTGCCGCTGTTTTAATGATTACTTTGTCAAATAAAGGCGTGGTAAGTTCATACGTTCCAGAGACCGGATTTAACGGGTAAAAACCCATCGAAGAAAAAATATACCATGCACTCATTTGCCCAGCATCATCGTTTCCACTAAGGCCTCCTCTACCATCATCATATTCTTCTGCAAGTATTTTTTTTACAGCTACTTGCGTTTTCCATGGCGCTTTGGTATAGTTGTACATAAACGGAATTTGGTGGGAAGGCTCGTTACCATGCCAGTACTGCTTTTTTGCAAAAATGCTATCTAAAGCCTTTTCCAAAGTATGCTTTCCTCCCATTAACCTTGCAAGCCCAGCAACATCCTGCGGAACGTAAAAAGTATATTGCCTTGGCGTTCCTTCGGTAATAAAAGGCATTTTTGAATCGGGGTTAAAGTCGGTTGCCCAGGTACCGTCAGCGTATCTGCCGTTTACAAAACCTAAAGACTTGTCGAAAACATTTTTATAATTTTTTCCTCTACGCTTTAAATCACGATAATCTTTTTTTTCGCCAAGCGCTTTTGCAACTGTGGAAAGGCTGTAATCATCAAATGCGTACTCCAACGTTCGAGATACTTGTTCGCGTTTATGAAATGCCTGCCAAACGCTATCGTTTAAAGGAATGTACTTGTATTTTAGGTAAGATGTTAAAGCTCGCCGGCCTTTCCCATCGTTATAAGCATTACTATCCGGAGTTTCGTAGGCATTTTTTTTCATTATACGATAGGCTTCTCTTACATTGTAATCTCTAAATCCACGGTTAAAAGATGAAGCGATAAAGGCCGTAACGTGGTCGCCTATCATAGCAGAAGTGTAGTTTCCCCAACAAGGAAAAATTGGCAACCAATTACCTTGTTGCCCTTTTAAAACCATACTTTGAACAAAATTATTAATTAGCTGCGGCTGAATTATTTGCAAAAGCGGTAGCTGAGCCCGGTAAATATCCCACATGGGAAAATCATCATAATATGCGCCGTTTGCTTTTGTGGAAATCTTGTAATAGTGGTCAAAAGTGGTGTAAGTAGAGTTTACATTACTGGCAAGGCGGGGGTGCAACATTGCGTGGTACATTGCGGTATAAAAAATTCTTTTGGCTTTAACGTTTGTGGTTTCTACCGCAATTTTGCCCAGAGTCGCTTCCCATGTATTTTCTGCTTGCAGTTTAATTTTATCAAAATTCCAATCCGCAATCTCGGCGCTCAAGTTTCTTTTAGCGTCATCTAAAGAGGTAAACGACGTACCTATCCTTAACTTTATTGGTTGGCCCTTTTTTACATCGAAAGTTAAAAATGCGCCGATGTCTTTACCGCTTTTAACTTCTGGAGATAAACCGGATTTATCTCCGGAAAAGGTTCCCGAACTAAGCTCGGGCTGCGCATACTCCACAACAAAATAACCATTAAAGCCGGCTGGTTTGCCCCAACCTTGGTAAATCCGGTACACGGGATTATAACCATAAATGATTTTATTTTTTTGGTCAATTTTGATGTATCCTTCGCTCTTATCACTGTTTGGGGTGATAAGGATGTTAAGTAACGTATCAACCGAGGTGGTGAACTGCATTATGCAACTTCTAAGCGTAGGCGTAACCTCTGCCGTAACTTTGTATTTTTTTAACAGTACTTTATAATAAGCCGGCGTAGCTATTTCTGTTAATGTATCTCTTTTTGTTTGGTAATCTGAAAGCGCCGCTTTTAAAAGTCCTGTCGTAGGCATTACGGTAAAGCTTCCGTAATCTGGCACACAAGAGCCACTTAGCCAATGGCTGGCTCTTATCCCACTAAAAAACGGATCGTCAAAATAAAATGGCGCATTACACTTTTGCTCACCAGCCCTGGTTTGCGGTGTAAATTGCGTCATTGCAAACGGAAGCGTAACTGCAGGAATAGTATTTGCTAAATTTTCTGTTCCCTCTGCATGTTGTAACGCAGATAAGGTTGTTGATGGCGATGTACCACAAAAAGGTTGTACAAAGTCAATCAAGCTACTTTGGGCAAAAGCATTGTTAAATCCTAAAAAAAAGGAAACGAAAACCAAACCTAAAACGTTTTTCAATGTAGCGGATTAAATTTACAGCCGGTTTGTTGCCGGCTGTAAATGGTTAGTGATTAATTAGGATAGCCCGGATTTTGAGTTATTTTGCCGTTGCTAATCCTTACCTGATCTTGCGGAATTGGGAATAGCAGGTTATGTGAATCTATTTTTCCGGAAGCATCGTTTCCTAAAATATTTAGAGCGGCGGCCTTAGCGTTAAGTATAGTTAAGGCTCTGTTTGTTCTTAACAAATCAAACCAGCGGTGACCTTCAAACGCCAATTCAACACGTCTTTCTGCTTCTATCGCAAGCCTAAAGCTGCCTTGGTCTGGCAGATCTGTTGCGGTTTTAGCGCCTCCGGGGATGGCTCTAGTGCGCACTTTGTTATAGTAAAAGAAAGCATCGCCATTAGCTTGGTAAGAAACCTCATTTAAAGCTTCTGCATACATTAACAACACGTCTGCGTATCTTATCACAATCCAGTTATTATCGCTATCATACTGTGTTGCAGATGGATCTGGGAATTTTTTAGAAAACGCATTGGGTAAAGTAACAGTTGCGCCGCCCGCACCGATGTAAGTTTTAGAAACCGAAGCCGCTTTACGGGTATCGCCGCTTTCGTATGCGTTAAAAATATCATCGTTAACAATTACGTTTCCAAGGGGTGGAGAAATAGAAACGTAAGTTCCAGAACCCGGAGGGGCATAATAATTACTAAACGGACTTCCCTGACCGCCCAAACCTGATTTATACTGAACAGAAAATATCATTTCTTTTCCGTTTTCAGTAGCTGCCTTAAACACATCGGCGTAGTTTGGCATCAAATCATAAACGTTTAAATCAATTACTTCTTTTAATTTGGTAGCCGCTGCAGAAAAGTTTCTTTGGGTTAGGTAAACCTTTCCCAATATAGCTTTTGCAGCACCTTTAGTTGCCCTTCCCAAATCAGCGGCATTATAAGGCGGGGCTGGCAAAGCAGCGTCGGCATCGTTTAAATCCTTAATAATTTGTGCGTAAACGTCTGCTTTTGGTACTCTTGCATAATCATAGCCCTGATTGGGCGAGGTTATTTCTGTAAGTACAAGCGGAACATCGCCAAAATACCGAACCAAATTGAAATACATTAAGGCTCTTAAAAATTTCACCTCTCCAATGTAACGCGACTTTAAGTCTGCATCCATCGGTACGGCATCAATGCGATTAAGTATGGTATTACATCTTGATATTCCGTTGTAGTTATCTGCCCAGGCTGCTGCGATATAACTATTAGCAGGCTGCAGGTTAAATAAACCAAAGTCTTTTTGGTCTTGTACCCCACCAACGTTTAGAATATTATCTGTACTTAACTCTCCGTAAGTGTAATAATATTGGTATTGCCCGTTAAGCTTTAAAGCTGCATAAGCTCCGTTTACGGCGGTAGTAATATCATCGGCCGTTTTATAAAAATTGTTTGTTGAGATATTTGAAATCGGCGCTTTATCTAAAAACTCTTTTGTACAAGAGCTAGAAAGTGCTGCGATTATAAATACGAATAGACTTATCTTTTTCATGTCTTTTTTTTAAATAGTCGAAATTAAAAACCAAGGTTTAGTCCAAAAGTGAAAGTTCTGGAAAGCGGATACGCACCGTAATCCACCCCGCCAGCTAGCACTGCTGTTCCTGGGTCAAAAACGGTAGTAACCTCAGGGTTAAAACCCGAATAATCAGAGAACATAAAAGCATTTTGAACACCCACATACAATCTTGCATTGGCAATTTTAGCCTTTGTTACCAAGTTTTTTGGAATGCTATAGCCCAAGGTAATGTTACGCACACTAAAGTAAGAAGCACTCTCAGACCATCTTGAACTTGGGTCTTGATTTCTTCCGGTGGTGTTTAGGTTGGCTCTTGGTGTCATCCCATCGCCCGGGTCAGACTCAGACCTCCAACGGTTTTTAACATAAGAGAGCGTGTTATACTTCGCATTTAAAGAATCATAAAATCTTCTGTTGAAATTAAAAATCTGCCCACCAGAAACGCCCTGCAATACAAAGCTAAAATCAAAGCCTTTATAAGCCATGTTGTTGGTTAAACCGTAAATAAAATCTGGCTGGTTATTTCCAACAATGGTTTGGTCTAAACTATTAATTACGCCGTTTTTATCTACATCTTCATACTTTATATCACCAGGTTTGGTGTTTGAGTAGTGAGGATAAGCATCAATTTCTGCCTGATTTTGGAAAATCCCCAGTGCGTTGTAAGCATAAAAATTGCCAATTGGTTCTCCAATTTTGGTAATAACGTTGCCAATACCAGGTGCGCCCATTATTGGTAAACCATTAGCGCCTAAAGCAAGCACCTTATTTCTGTTAAAAGAAATATTTGCGCTTGTTGACCATCTTAACGCACTAACTGTGTTTTGGGTGGTTAAGCTAAACTCAAACCCTCTGTTTCTTACACGCCCAATATTTGTAGTAGATTGAGAGAACCCGGTTAATGTAGGCACCGGTACGTTCACCAACAAACCTTTAGTAATGCGGTTATAATAATCGGCAGTAAACGAAATTCTATCGTTTAAAATGGCTACATCAACACCTAAATCTGTTTGCAAACTTTTTTCCCAAGTTAAATCTGCGTTGGGCAGCGATGATACCGCCAAACCGTTCACCTGCTTGTTTGCCAACACATAATTTGCCTTAGATAATAAGCCTAAAGATTGGTAGTTGCCAAAAGCATTATTACCTGCCAAACCATAGCTACCTTTAAGCTTTAAGGTGTTTATCAATTT
>DASVGY010000099.1:0-37360 GCA_036379295.1 Pelobium sp. | reverse complement strand
CCGTATCAGTTGGTAAACTTTGTGAGTATAAAAAATTGTTGCCGATGCTTAAAAATATTGCAAGGTAAAATAAATTCTTAGCCATAGTTTTTTGCGTTTAGTGCTGGAACCTGCACTCTTAATTATAAAGCTAACACTAATTTTGTTACCCTTCAAGTATTAAAAGCTGAACAAGAATTGCTAAAAGTTTAACTTTTAGCTGCTCAAACTAAACAGGACTTTGGTCAAAATAACCTTCAAGAGAAAACTCATCGAAATAAACCGCCCACGGACTGCTTGATGTACGCCACAATTTAATATTGCTTACGCCAGGTTTCTTGTTCTCGTAAAGTTCAAAAGAAGATTTGTAACAATTTGTTAGCGGACAGATAGGTTTTGCACCGAAAGTGAAACTAATACCATCATTACTAAATCCAAAAAAAAGTCGCCCGCCGTTTCCGTATTGGTTATTATAGGTTGTAGAAACCATCATATACCACTTTTCACGAAATTTTTTTACCTCTATATGCCAAGGTTCTTCGTTTTCGCCCCATGGCCTAGTTGCAATATTCACCAACTGATAGCCTTTATCTCTATCCACTTTAACATCATCGAAAGAACTAACCTCGCTGCGCCTGATGGCGTAATTTGTGTAATAAGCGCCCGGCGTAGTTTCGCCGGTGCAAACACCATAACAGAAATAGCGATTGCTTTCTTTTAAAATTGCGGGCGCAATTAAATCAATACCCAAATAATTCCAGGTGGTAATCACCTTTTTTTCTGACCAGTGCACTCCATCAACCGAGCTTTTATATAATAAGGTACGACCATTGATAACTTTGTGGTTTACGGGGTCAACAGTTTCCATTCCACGCCAAAAACAATATAATTTACCGTTATCAAACAAAAGGTTCACATCAGAATTATAACCCGGCGCAGGCGGTGCTTTCTCTATGGGGTTATCAATGCCTCCCGGTTCTTTCCAACTTTTTCCATCATCCGAGCAAAAAATAGTTGGATTTTCATATTCATTAACTCCGGAAGGATAAGGTGTAATGGCCATCCAATACTGATGATTGTTCCACTTCTTTTCAAAATATTTTACGGAGGGGTGTGTCCAGCCGATGGTGCTACTTTTGTTATATGTTCCGTCTGATTTAAGCCTGCCGATAACTACATCAGGAAAAACCAAAACCTCCTTGCTGAATTTATAATCTTTAAATGGTTTAAGCTCTTCATCTACTGGCATTGGCTTAGGAACTGCCCGTTCATCTTTTCTACAGGAAGCGAGCAGTTGGACCGCACAAAGACAAACTACAAAAGCATTTCGGAAATTTTTTTTCACAATAAAGTTCAAAACTTTCATTTTAAGAATATTATACTTTACAAAAACGGTAAATTAGAATTTATTTAATTAAGATTGATAAAATATCGAAATTAATTTAATTGATTGTTTTAAACAATTTTAAAAACTGTTGTAGATTTAAACGTAGCATCTTTTTTTAAAACAGTTGATGGGAAAGCAGCTTGGTTTGGCGAATCGGGGTGGTGCTGTGTTTCAAAGCAGAAACCGGTTTGTGCGCTATACTTGCCGCCAAGCTTTCCACGGTGGCCGTTTAAGTAGTTTCCGGTATAAAACTGCATACCGGGCTGCGTGGTGTAAACTTCTAATGTTAAGCCGGTTTTATCGCCTTTTGCAGCTGCTGCAAAATTGAGTAACTCGTTTTGGTTGATGGCAAAAGAATGGTCGTAACCGTTACCAAACTTTAGTTGTTCATTTTGTTGATTTAAATCTCTTTCAACGGTTTTAGCTTCCAAAAAATCAAACGGTGTACCGGCGACAGTTTCAAAATTTCCTTTAGGGATACAATTTTCTTTAATGGGAACAAATTCGTTTGCATTGATACGTATCTGATGATTTAAGATGGTTCCGTTTCCTGCTCCGTTTAAATTAAAGTACGAGTGGTTAGTTAAATTAACCACAGTATCTTCATCGCTTTTGGCGCTGTAGTTAATAATTAGTTCATTTTCTTCGGTCAAGGTAAATATCACCTCGCAGCTCAAATTTCCAGGGAAACCGCCTTCTCCATCGGTGCTAAAAATTGAGAGATTAACCTGATTTTCGTTAGCTTGTTCAACATCCCAAGCCCGGTTATGGAAGGCAATGCTACCGCTATGTAAACTGTTGCCGCCGTTGTTAGCTTCCAAATGATAAGTTTTTCCGTTTAAGCTAAACTTTGCATCTTCTATCCTATTGGCAAACCTGCCTACGGTTACCCCATAGTAAAACTCGTTTTCTTTGTCTAGGTATTCATCAATACTATCAAACCCTAAAACTATATCAAGCGCAGCAGCCCCGTTTGCAACTATATAATGCGTAATTCTTGCACCATAATTACAGATTCCAACACGCACTTCATCATTTTTAAGCCAATAAATGCCAACTTGCTTTCCGTTTATCGTTTTTTTAAAGGCTTCGTCTAAATCTTTTAACATTAGGTTTCTGGGTTTAATAAAGTGCTAAAATAAAAATTACATTTAGGTTTCCAGAAAATTAAGTTAACATTAAGCCAGCATTAAAAATCAGCTTAAAGCAAAATATTAAAAACATAATCCATATTTTGAGCATTAAATAAGATTATTAGTATCTCTATGTCGAATCATCAAGGTAACTCCATAAAAAAAGTACTCACAGAACTTATTTCTAATGTGCTTGAAAAATCGGGCAATAAGCCTTTAAACCATCGCCAGATTACAAAAAGGTTAAATATTATAGAGCCCGACTCTAAAACTACTATCCTCGAAATTTTGGAAGAGCAGGCCAAAAAGGGGATTTTTTTAGAAGTAAGTAAAGGGCAGTACAAGTTGCATGAAACCAAGGCTTTTTTAACTGGGAAAATAGCCATGTCTAATGATGGGTCAGCATTTATGATTCCGGATGATGAGCTCGAAAAAGACATTTACATTGCTCCCAGAAAGGTACGTACGGCTTTGCATGGCGATAAGGTAAAACTGCATGTGTACGAAAGTAGCAAAGGCAAACGCAAGGAAGGCGAAGTGGTTGAAATTTTAGAACGGGCTAAAATGGAGTTTACCGGCATTGTTAAGCTTAGCCAGCATTTTGCGTTTTTTATTCCGGATGACCGTAAAATGCTGCATGATATTTTTATCCCTTTAGAGGATTTGAACGGGGCAAGAAACGGCGTTAAAGCTTTGGCAAGGATTGTTGATTGGCCAGCCGGAGCAAAAAACCCGGTGGGTGTTATTAAAAGCGTTTTGGGCAAACAGGGCGAAAATAACACCGAAATGAACGCCATTTTGGCGGAATACGGTTTTCCATTGGCATTTCCGGACGAAGTTGAAAAGGAAGCTGAGGCCATTTCCGCTGAGATTACCCACGAAGAAATTGCCAAAAGACGGGATTTTAGAAAAACCCTGACGTTTACTATCGACCCCTTTGATGCTAAGGATTTTGACGATGCTATATCTTTTAAAACTTTAGAAAATGGAAATTATGAAGTAGGTGTACACATTGCCGATGTATCGCACTACTTAATTCCGGATAGTGTTTTAGATAAAGAAGCTTATGAGCGTGGAACCTCTGTTTATTTGGTAGACCGCGTTATCCCGATGTTGCCAGAAATTTTATCAAACAACTTGTGTTCGCTAAGGCCAAAAGAAGAGAAACTGTGTTTTTCCGCAGTTTTTGAAATGGACGAGAACGCTAATTTGGTGAACGAATGGTTTGGTAAAACTGTGATTTACAGCGACAGGCGCTTTGCTTATGAGGAAGTGCAGGAAATTATAGAAAATAAAGCCGGCGATTATGTTGAAGAAATATTAAAACTGAATCATTTGGCTCATATTTTAAGAGAAAGGAAGTTTAAGCATGGTGCCATCAGTTTTGAATCTACCGAAGTTAAATTTAAGTTGGATGAGCAAGGAAAACCCATCGGCGTTTATGTAAAGGAACGTAAAGATGCCCACAAGCTCATTGAAGATTTTATGCTTTTGGCAAATAAGAAAGTTGCAGAATTCATCGCTAAAAAAGGGAAAGGAAAGCACAGATACACTTTTGTTTACAGAGCGCATGATTCGCCAAAGCCAGAAAGTTTAGCTGCCTTTGCTGCATTTGCATCAAAATTTGGACATAAAATCTCTACCAAGTCTGATAGAGATACCGCCAAAAGTTTAAACAAGTTAATGGCTGATGTGGAAGGAACAAAAGAACAAAACGTATTAACTCAGCTAGCCATTAGGTCTATGGCAAAAGCAATTTACACTACCAAAAGTAGCAGCCATTATGGTTTGGCTTTTGATTTTTACACCCATTTCACCTCTCCTATCCGTCGTTATCCGGATGTGATGGTTCACCGCTTGTTAAGTTATTATCTAAATGGTGGCGATAGTGTAAATGCCGAACATTACGAGAAAATGTGTCAGCATGCCTCGCAAATGGAGAAAAAAGCCGCTGATGCAGAAAGAGCCTCTATCAAATACAAACAAGCTGAATATTTGGAAGATAATATTGGTCAGACTTATATGGGTATCATCTCGGGCGTTACCGAGTGGGGAATGTACGTAGAAATACAAGAGAACAAATGTGAGGGTATGATACGTTTACGCGATATTTCTGATGATTTTTACGTTTTAGATGAGAAAAATTATTGCATTATTGGCCAAAGAAAAAAGCGCACCTATCAACTAGGTGATGAAGTGAAAATTAAAGTTAAACGCGTAGATTTAGGCAAGAGGCAGATAGATTTTAGCTTGATTGTGGAGTAAGGTTGTTTGGGAGGAAAGATTTAAGGAGCAAGGAATAAAGATGGCGTATTTTGAAATTAAAATACATTTTTTGATTAACTTAGTTAGACAAAATTTTTAAGAATGTTGACAATAAATTCAATAGTGGAAGAAATGAAGGGAGTTCCTTCCAGCAGGTTGGAAGAACTTTATCAGTTTGTTAAATCTTTGAAACCAAAATCAAACATAACAGATAACACTAAACAGAAAATTTTAGCTTATGGTGGTTTGTTAAGTGAAATGGACACAAAAGACTATGAGGATTTTTCAACTAACGCAACAGAGACCAGAAAGAGTCTGATGGATAGAAAGATCGATTTATGAAGTCTTCTATGTTAGATACCGATATACTCTCAGAATTTTTAAGAGGAAATCTGAAAGTTGCTAACAAAGTAGAACAATATGTAAATGAATTTGGTGCCCTCAACTTTAGTATAATAACCTATTACGAAATCTAAACGGCCTACTTTACAAAGATGCAAGGAAGCAACTCTCTAAATTTGAAAATTTTGCCAGTTTAAATAAAATAATCCCATTAACCCTTCAATCGGTTAAATTATCAGCAAATATCCAGGCTGATTTAAGAAAAAACGGAGCTCAAATCGGTCATACCGATACCCTTATTGCAGGTATTGCAATAGCTAATGACCTCCAATTAGTCAATAACATAGCACATTTCGAACGCATAAAATTGTTAAAAACTAGTAACTGGTTAGTTTAACAGCTTATAATTATTACCAAAATCTTTTCGCTTGTATAAATTATTTTCTACCTGCAATATTTAAAAACACTATTTTCGCAACAATACGCACACATCAAATTGCAAATGCATAGCATCAAAGAATTACAACAAATTATAGATACGGCGGTTAAAGAAATTAAATATCCCGCAACGCCAAACGAATTATATGAACCTATCGCCTATTTAATGGCTTTAGGTGGAAAAAGATTGAGGCCAGCTTTGGTTTTAATGGCGACCGATTTGTTTGGCGGAAATATTGAAGATGCAAAATCCCCAGCTTTAGCAATTGAGATGTTCCATAACTTTACGTTGATGCATGATGATATTATGGACAATGCACCTTTGCGCAGAGGACAGCCAACCGTTCATGAAAAATGGAGTGATTCTGTTGCGATTTTATCTGGCGATGTAATGTTTGTGAAAGCTTACCGCTTGATGATTCAGGTTAAACCCGAAATTTTGACAAGTGTTTTAGAAGTATTTAATAAAACCGCAATTGAAGTTTGTGAGGGTCAGCAGATTGACATGAATTTTGAAGCCAGAGCCAAAGTTTCCATTGATGAATATCTAGAAATGATTCGGTTAAAAACTGCGGTTTTGTTGGGTGGCGCTTTAAAAATCGGTGCCTTAATTGGCAATGCTGATGCCGAAAACGCAGACTTGCTTTATCAGTTTGGGGAGAACTTAGGATTAGCTTTTCAACTGCAAGATGATATTTTAGATGTTTACGGAGACCCTGAAAAATTTGGAAAACAGGTTGGTGGCGATATCATCTCAAACAAAAAAACTTTCCTGTTGATTAAAGCATTAGAGTTAGCTAAAGGTGATGAGTTAGTGAATTTAACAGAATGGATAAACAGCAACGACTTTGTACCTCAGGAAAAAGTAAAAGCCGTTAAAACATTGTATAACCAGCTTAATATCCGTGAATTATCAGAAAATGTAATGCAGAAATACGCTAGTTTAGCTTTAGCCGCCTTTGAAAAAATCAATGTGCCTGTCGAGAATAAAACGACTTTGTTAAGTTTCGCTGAGATGTTGGTGGAGCGGGAAAATTAGATTTTGAAGGAGCTAAATTAATTTTGAAGGAGAGAATGATAGAAGGGTTGAATGAGCTAACTTAATTTTGAAGCGTATGCTCAAAATCTTTATTCTTTGTTCTTTAAATCCTTACTCGATGAAACTAAATTAATTAATAAAAAGATGATAGAAAACTCACCAATCTTTGTTCCTTGCTCTTTTAATCCTTACTCCCTTTAATACAAATTTAATCCGTTTTTTTCGCCTCCCAAGGATGTATCAACTGCTTTTTTAAAGTCTTGGGAAAATTTTCATCGTTTTTAAAACCCAATTCTATATCTCTACCATCTGTTGGGATATAATTGGTTCCAAAAATATAATCCCATACGCTTAAACTTATCCCATAATTTACGCCATAAGTACCAGCTGGTAGTTCTTTTGCGTGATGCCAAATATGCATTTTCGGATTGTTTAAAATGTATTTTAAAGGTCCGTAGGAGATGTTCAAATTTGAATGATTTAAATGCCCGATGGCGGTCGCGAAGATATGAACGATAAAGAAATCTTTCAAACCAAAACCAATCATCGCTAATGGAATGTATTGTGCTGTTTTGTAAAAGATAGATTCCATCCAATGAAAACGCAAATGAGCCGCAAACCCCATCTGCTTTACAGAATGGTGGACTTTATGAAACTCCCACATCCAAGAATACTTGTGCAACATACGGTGTACATTCCATTGAATAAAATCGGCAACTATAAAAAGGATGAATAGCTGGACCCATTTTGGTAATTCATGAACCTGAATTGCAACAAGATTTTTGACACCGAATAAAGCTAAAAAATCACTAAAAGCTTCTACAGCAATATTGGAAATTGCGTTGTAGGCAATCAAGGAAAAAAGGAAGAAGTTAAAGAACATGTAAAAGCCATCCATCCAAAAATCCTGACGAAATACCGCCTGGTTTTTACGCCACGGAATAATAATCTCTAAAAGCCAAATCCCGATAGAAAGCATTAATAACCAGTAAAAATAGTTATGCCAACTTGGATTCAGGATTTCCCCGGTAAGGTAGTTCCAATAACCAGAATACGACCCAAAGAATATTTCAACGTATTTGTACATCGTTGTTAATAACGAAAAAATTAAGTTTTAGTTTTAATATTTGGATTTACCGAACAGCTGCTAGCGCCTAAACAACCGAGGTTGAAAATCGATTGATAAAAAAACAAACCTGCCAATAATAGTAAAACATACTGTTCACTTGCAACAGCTTCAAAAGTAATGTACATAGCCATTAACAATTTAATCGTTCGCATAAAGGTCCAATTGTGCAAAAGATTTTGGTTAGAAAGTAATGTATTTCGCATTTTAACAAAATAAGTATATTACTAATAAAGAGCGTCATTTTTGGGTTACTTTGACATCTCAACAAAGGTTTGATTATCGTCGATATATTTCCAAATATTCATCTACCGTGAGTATTGGAATATTTGCAGATTTGAAATCTTTTCCGTTTCGAGTGATTAAGAAATCGCAACCCGCATCTTTTGCGCTAAAATATTGCAAGGCGTCTTCAAAATCTTTGAATTCTGAATTTAATCCCTTGTCAATTGTCAAAGCACTCAAATCCCATATCTCACATAAAACTCTAAACTTTTTTATTTTTTCTTTAGCAACTAAGCTGTTTTCAAATTTTGCAATAAAATAATTTGCGGTTGAAAAACTTAATGCGGAAACTACTAAAACAATTTTATCATTATCTGCCAAGGAGAACAGCTCTGCAGCCGATTGATAGAACGGATGGCGATCTGTCAATAAGTCTAAAATAACATTGGTATCTAGGAAAAGTCTCGGTTTCATTTATATTTTTCAGCTAGATAATCACCATAAACATCCTTATAATCGATATCGGGCGACACACTCTTACCAGAAGAAATACTTTTTACATACGGAGAAATAGGTTCAGCAAGCTTGCTTTCCGGTTGTGTGGTTACTGCATCTAAATAATTTTCGATGAGTTTTGATAAGCTCACTTGCTTTTGCGCAGCATAAATTTTGGCTTTTTCAATCACTCCTTTATCTAACTTTAGTGTGAGTTTAGTATCCATAACTAAATATACGTATTAAAAATAAAAACTTATACGTCTGTGATGAAATATTTAATTTCACCTAACAATCCGCAGCAATTCATCTTTGGAAAACGCACTCACAAAGTTAGCATCAGACGGAATTACGTTTTGAAAAAGTTCTCTTTTCCGTTGCTGCAGTTCCAGCATTTTTTCTTCTACCGTATTGCTACAGATTAACCTAATGGCAACCACATTTTTTGTTTGCCCGATTCTGTGCGCCCTATCTATCGCTTGATTTTCGACAGCAGGATTCCACCAGGGGTCAATTAGGTAAACATAATCTGCTTCGGTTAAGTTTAAGCCAACTCCACCAGCTTTTAAACTCACCAAAAACACTTTTACATCCTTATTATCTTGAAACTCATCCACCACCGATTTCCTATTTTGAGTTTGCCCCGTTAAATAACTAAAAGCAATTTTCTCTTGCTGCAACTGTGTTTTCACCAAATCCAACATCCCAACAAACTGAGAGAAAACCAAAATCTTATGGTGCGGCGAATGTTCCCTAATTTGCGAAATCAGCATGTCAATTTTCACCGATTGCTCGCCCGGTAAACGGTCGCCTTTTAACAATTTAGGCGAATTGCAGATCTGCCTTAATCGGGTTAAACCCTTTAAAACATTCATACTATCTCTTCGCAACTCTTCGTTGGTGATGGCCGAAATATATTCGCGAAATTCCTTTTCGTAAGCTTCATAAATTCGTCTTTGTTCTGCTTCCATTTCGCAATAAAGCACCATTTCTGTTTTTTCGGGAAGCTGCAAATCCACCTCGCTTTTGGTGCGCCTTAAAATAAAAGGCTTTACTTTTTGATGCAATGCCGATGCTTTTTTACCATCCTTAAACATATCAATCGGCATAGCATAAATATCCTTAAAGTAGCGTTTTGTACCCAGCAAACCCGGACAAGCAAATGAAAGCTGACCGTATAAATCGTAGGTATTATTTTCTATTGGGGTGCCTGTAATGGCTATTTTATTCCGCGATTGTAGCAAGCGAACCGCTTTATAACGCTGAGATTCGGGGTTTTTAATTGCCTGAGATTCATCCAAAAAGATGTAATTAAATGTGTAGCTTTTTAAAAAGTTCACATCAGATAAAAGTGTTCCGTAAGTGGTAATAACAACCTGAAATTTATCAAAATCCTCAACGCTTTTTTGTCTTTGGTCGCCGTAAATTGTTAAAATATTTAAGCTTGGTGCAAAATTTCTGAACTCCGCCTGCCAGTTGAAAATAAGCGAAGTTGGCAAAATGAGCAGATTGGTGTTTTGTTTTGCCTTTTGCTGCTGCAGCAGGATGAACGCGATAATTTGAACGGTTTTACCCAAACCCATATCATCGGCTAAAATCCCTCCGAAATTAAAATCATCCAAAAAGTTAAGCCAGTTTAAGCCCTGCTTTTGATAATCACGCAGTTCAGTTTTCAACCCGCTGGGGACTTCCACAGCTTCTATACGCTCAAAATTAGCAAATTGCGTTTTGTAGTACTTAAGCGCTTCGCCAGCTTTCTCATCTAACATTTCCGCGTCGAAAAGTTCATCAACCGCTGTAAAGTTGATTTTGGCAATTTTTAAAGTCTCGTCATCCACAACCTCACCAGCATTAAAGTAATTGGCAAACTTAGCCATCCATTCATCAGGTAAAATCCCCAGCGTACCGTCATCAAGCTTAACGTATTTGTGTTTATTTCTGATGGCTTTATGCAGGTGCTTTAAACTTGCTTTTTTTGCCCCAAAACCCGCCTTAATATTAACATTAAACCAATTTAAACCGCTTATAATCTTAATAGTTATTTTAGCCTTATTTAAATTTAACTGATTGTTTTCCAATTCATTAAAACCCAAAATGGTAATGTTGTGATTTTGCCAATCCTCAAAAACATTTAAAAACCATCCCTCGTTTAAAAAATGCTTTTTATGTAAGTAAAAATAGTGTAAGCCGTTCTCTAATTGTTCGGCAAAATAAGGGTGTTGCTTGGTAAGCAAGGCCACAAACCCTATCTCTTTTTCATCATTGCGTTGAACTAAAAATTCCTTATTATTGGCGCCTAAACCGTAAACCTGCTTCCTGCTGCGCACCTGCACTTCCGCCTCGCCGTAACGCATCACCGGGATTATCATCACATGTTCGCCAAAATCTGATAAGTAAATGATTTTTTCTAAAGGTGCTAAAAAACCGTTACTTTTCAGCTGGTTTGCGGAAGCCGCTTTTAAGTATTTATAATTCACTTCCACATGGTCTTCCATGTTTTCCAAAAACGTTCTTTTGAAACTCAAATATTTGGATTGGTGGATTTGCATCCCGTCTGAATGTTGTTTTAGCCACTGTATAATCGCCAGTTTCTGCGGATGTTCTATCAAGTAAAAATCATCTGCAATCGCAATAAAACAATCATAAATAAGCTGAACTTCAGCCAATTCGTAATGAGCTTTCCCAACGGACACGAGTGCCTGAAGCTGAAAAAATTCATTAGCTTGTTGTATTTCTAATTTAATTTTGAGACCAGTTTTATACAGTTCTATTGGTTTTAAACTTGAAGCATTTAGTTGTTCTGATTTCTCTTTTTGGTGCTGATAAAACAAATAGCTATTTGGATTGCCAACAATGGCTTTTAAAGCATTTAATGCTGTATTTGTTATTTGTTGCTCTACAGGGTTTGCAAACTTCTGTAAAGCCGAAAAAAATTTAATTTCCTGCGGACTTTCGGTGTCCCAAATGAAGTCTAACGGATTTAAAGGAATAAGTGGATTTTTGATACCACCGTCTTTAGTTAACTGAGCTTCGTAAAAACCGATACATAAATGATGATAATATTTATGCTTTTTTAGAACGATGATTTTTGTTTTATCTACTGTTGTACTAGCTGTTAAAAAAGGAGTAGTAGTTTCCCTAATTTTCGTTTTCAGTTGCTTTAAAGCCGATGAATTTAAGGGGAATAACTGCGGATTTTTAGTTTTAACTGAATAGCTATTATTTTCAAAAGCTAGTTCGAAATAACGCGATAAATCTTCCTCATTTTCTAATCCGTAATCTATGGCTTCTGCCTTAAAAACCTGATTTCTTACTTTTTCATCAAAAAAAATTCGGTACTCCGCCTTGTTTAAAATCGTTGAAACCGCCTTCGCTTGAAAATCGCACAAAAACTTATCTGAGTGAGTAAAACTACAGTCGCAGCTGACGAGCAATTGTTTCCCTCCTTTTACTATACTAATAACCAGGTTGGTGTCGGTGTTGCTTTGTAAGCTAAAAAACGCTTGGTCCACTTGAATAGTTAAGGGATAAACCTTAAGCGAAGCATCGCTTATTTGCGACCTTAAATGTTTTAGAATCCGTTGCTCAGAGAAATCCTCAAAACTAAAATCTTCGAATACGAAACGGTGGTTTTGAGCGTGGATTTTTTTAGGCATTAAATATAATTTGCTATTGTCAATTTAAGAGTGTTTTTTTTAAAAGGAGAACAACCTTCGTATTTCCAAAGCTATTTTATTCATGGTTTTTTAAAATCCCATGAATAGCCTTTCCTTTATAAAGCCCGCCGGGCATTGTAAATTGCCTCATTTCGCCATTGGTTACAAGTTCCATTGTTTTTAACTTTTGAGTAGGATCGGCTAAGGTAATTTCCCAATGGTTATTTTGCTTATCTAACTGGTAAAGCCCAGGCTGCTTAAAACTAAGGGTTCCAATCTCGTCAAGTTTCTTGTCAAGGGGTTGGTAAATCGCCAACAAATAAACACTGCTATCTTTGCTTTTAACTATTTGCGCACAATTATCGTTTTGCAAAACTTCAAATTTTAAGTCAGCATTTGCGCTACTTTTGGCACTAGTATTTGGCAAAACCGCATAAGCATAACTTGCATTATCAGGACTTCTTACAGCACTAACCTTTATTGTAAATATGCTTCCCTCTATACTATCTTTGGGGTATTTAGCTATAACAGCAGACCAACTTCCTTTTTGTGTTATGTTTGAAAAATCTATTTTGGTACCCATCAAAGGAACATAGGTGATATTGTTATGGTAAACCCAATTTACCGCCTTATGCCTTAGTTCGGTAGCTAATGGAAGTGTTTTTACACCGTTGCTAAAATAAGCTACTTTGCCGCTTAGCCACGTTTGATTTATAGAAGTAACAACTTTTTCGGCCGCTGGCGCACTAATGCCTGCGCCCAGGCAAATCAGTTGATTATTAAGAAAAAAGTAGGCTTTTTTAGCAGTCAACGAATCTCTGTTTAAGATAAACGCCGCTAATCCATTTAAGTTATTTGAGATACTCCCAGCAAAATCATCTCCGTTTTTATATCCTTTAAAAGTGAGTACTTTTAAGGGCTCATTACTTTCATAACAGGTTACACCGGGTAAATGGCGCCAGTTCCAAAGCGGAAAAATATTATCGTATTCTTTACCGCTCACGCTAATGTAACAGGCCCCGTCAGCAAGGTAGTATCCTTTTAAATTTTCACCGTTACCTGTTTCGGCCCCAATAACCCTTTCTGATGACATTTTAACACTAGCATACCATTCTTTTGAACGAAAAACCATCATATCAGAGTTGAAGTAATTGGATATTCCAAGAAGCAACGGCTGATTATTCCCGCCAAAATTTCTTGTAATAAAATCCTGATAAATCGGCTTGTGCATTTCGTCCACCTTCATTAAATCATAGGCTGCAAAGGCGGTAGCGAGCGCTTTTTGACTTTGTGCAAATTTAAAAAATTGCCTCCCTAAAGAATTGGTATCAAAAAAACCTTTCCAAATAATCTGGTTATAACCTTTATCAAAAAGATTTCTTAGCACCGCCAAATCCTCCTCGTCTAATTTAAAACTAGTGCCCGCAAAAATATTTGCCCATGATGCCATAGATGTTAGATAAGCCAACCCATAGTTTCCAAATTGTTGCTGCGCACCATGTTGCTGAAAACTAAAATCTGCCTTTACACCTTCTCCTTGCCCAATCTTAATTTCCGATACAATGGTGTCCCTGGCCTGTTTGGCCAACTGCTCATCATCCGTTAACAAAGCTTTATAAAACATGTTGCCCGCAAGCCATACCTTGTTTTGACCGGTCATGCCAAAATTAGACTGGTTCATTACCCGCAAACCGGCCTTGTATTCCTGCTCGCTGAGCTCGCTACGCAGCATAATTAAAACCGGACCCAGAGTTTTTGGAATACCTATTTGGTTGTACCACCAGTTTTTATTCTGAGGCATATTTTTAAACCAATAAGCCAGCGCTTGGTGTATTTGCGCTTTAACCTTTGCATTGTTAAAGTACTTAGACTCTGGACTCAGGTATTCCTTGGTGATTAAAAGCAGCCTATCCACATGGGCTTTTAACTCCCAGCCAGAGTTTTCTTTATCATCGTAATTAATATCAGACCAAGTTCCGTCGCTTTTAAAATTGTTTAGCAGGCTTTCTATAGCCATTGAATTAGCCTTACGTCTTTGGTACAATTCAAGTATTACTTGGTCGCCCGCATCCTTATCGATATTTATATCGGCAATTTTATGATTTAGCCTTGGCTGGTCTTCCGTTAAAAAGTATTTAACCAAGTTATCGCTAAGTTGCTGCGTTGTTGATTTTTGAGCAAAAACAGCTATAGAAGGAAGATTAACAAGGAACATTAAAACAAGCAACAATTTTTTAACACTGGTAGCCATAGTTCACAAACATTTGATAAGGTAAATTTAAGAGAGATGGCTTGCTTTTCATAACGAAGCAGGATTAAAATTGACGGTTATTCCTTGGTTGACCAATTTATACCTTTTCAGCAGCCGATATATCAATTTATACTATTGTACCTTGTGAGCAGCAAAATGGTAATTACAAAAGACTGATGTTATAGCAACAATGATCCGTTGGGAAATGAAAAAACCTCAACCATTTTAAATGATTGAGGTTTTAATACCTTCGGCCGCAAGGCTTACTCTTTGAGCATTAAAAATTACCCGTTAGATAAAGCCGCTGCGCCACTCACAATTTCAGAAAGCTCTGTAGTAATTGCAGCCTGACGGGCTTGGTTATACGCTAATTTTAATTTCTTTAATAAATCACCCGCATTATCTGTCGCCTTATCCATAGCAGTCATTCTGGCGCCATGTTCAGAAGCATGAGAATCTAAAACTGCTTTGTAAAGCTGTAACTTAATATTTTTAGGGATCAATTGCTCAACAATTTCTTGTTGAGAGGGTTCCAAAATATAATCTACCTGTGTAGTTGATGTGCTTTGGGATTGCGCAACTTTTGGTACAGGCAATAACTGTTCTGTGGTTAAAATTTGTACCGCTGCATTTCTAAATTGGTTATAAATTACCTCAACCTTGTCATACTTCCCTTTTACAAAACCTTCCATAATAGATTCGGTAATTACAGAAATATTTTCAAAGTTTAAAGCGCTAAAAACATCGTTGTTGTTTCCAATAACTTTGTAGTTACGCTTTTCATAATAATCCTGAGCTTTTTTACCAATGGCAACTATGTGTAAATTTCCCGACTTTTGAAAGCTACTGTATTTATCGGAAATTAAGTTATTCGCAGTTTTTATAACGTTAGTATTGAAAGCACCCGCCAAACCGCGATTTGAAGTTACAACAACCACCAAAACGTTTTTCACTTCCCGCTCTTGAGTGTAAACAGAAACACCATCCTCTAAACTTGCGGAAAGATTAGCCAAAATTTCCTTTAGCTTATTGGCATAAGGACGCAATTGTATGATGGCGTTAGTTGCTCTTTTTAACTTAGCAGCCGATACCATTTTCATGGCTTTGGTAATTTGCTGTGTAGAGCTTACTGATGCTATTCTGATTCTAACTTCTTTTAAATTTGCCATTTTCTAGTATTGAGAATTGAGTAATGAGTATTGCGATTGATTACTCAATACACTATACCCACTACTCAATACTAAAATTAATATTTCGCTGATAATTCTTTCGCTACAGTATCTAAAACACTAGTTAAGCTGTCATCAAATTTACCCGCTTTTAAGGCAGCTAAAACTTCTGGATGACGTTGCTCTAATTGTGTGGTATATTCTAGTTCAAATTCTCTTACTCTATCAACTGGCACACTTCTCATCAGGTTTTTAACGCCTGCGTAAATGATTGCAACCTGTTTTTCAACCGTTACCGGAGAAAACTGACCTTGCTTTAAAATCTCAACGTTTCTGGCTCCCTTATCTAAAACCAATTTGGTTGAAGCATCTAAATCAGAACCAAATTTAGAGAAGGCCTCTAGCTCCCGATATTGAGCCTGGTCTAATTTAAGCGTTCCGGCAACTTTCTTCATTGATTTAATTTGAGCGTTACCACCCACACGAGATACAGAAATACCTACGTTAATAGCCGGACGAACACCCGCATTAAACAAGTTGGACTCTAAGAAAATTTGACCATCAGTAATAGAAATTACGTTGGTTGGGATATAAGCAGAAACGTCACCAGCCTGCGTTTCGATAATTGGCAATGCAGTTAATGAACCACCACCCTTTACAATGCTCCTGATTGATTCTGGTAAATCGTTCATTTGTTGAGCGATAGAATCATTCTGGTTAATTTTTGCAGCTCTCTCTAACAAACGGCTATGTAGGTAAAAAACATCACCTGGGTAAGCCTCACGTCCTGGAGGACGTTTTAACAACAAAGAAACCTCGCGGTAAGCAACTGCTTGCTTTGATAAATCATCATAAACAATTAAAGCTGGTCTTCCTGTATCACGAAAAAACTCACCGATTGCAGCACCTGCGAAAGGCGCATAAAATTGCATTGGAGCAGGGTCTGCAGCAGAAGCAGCAACAACAACGGTATAAGCCATTGCACCTTTCTCGTCTAACGCCTTAACAACGTTAGCTACCGTACTTGCTTTTTGCCCAATAGCAACATATATACAGAAAACTGGTTTCCCAGCATCGTAAAATTCTTTTTGATTGATGATGGTATCGATACAAACTGCCGATTTACCAGTTTGGCGGTCACCGATTACCAACTCACGTTGTCCACGACCAATCGGAATCATTGCATCAATAGCTTTAATACCCGTTTGTAAAGGCTCGGTTACTGGCTGGCGGTAAATAACTCCCGGCGCTTTACGCTCTAAAGGCATTTCGTAAGTGGTGCCAGTAATTGGTCCTTTACCATCAATTGGAGTACCTAAAGTATTTACTACACGCCCTAACATACCTTCACCTACCTTAATAGATGCAATACGCTTTGTACGCTTTATCGTATCACCCTCTTTAATTTCATCAGAAGCACCTAACAAAACCACACCAACGTTATCTTCTTCTAAGTTTAAAACGATACCTTGTAAGCCTGATTCAAATTCAACCAGCTCACCAGCTTGTACCTTTGTTAAACCATAAACACGAGCAATACCATCACCAACTTGCAGTACGGTACCAACTTCCTCTAATTCAGTTTCTGACTTAAAGCCTGATAATTGCTGACGTAAAATCGCCGAAACTTCATCTGGTCTTACTTCTACCATCTTTATTTATTTAAGATTTTTATTTTGAAAATTTATTTTTGGTTTTATGCGATTACTTTTTGTGAAAAGTCTTTTTTCAATTTCGCTAAATTACTTGAAATACTTGCATCAAATTGTTTATCGCCCACGGTAAGTATAAAACCGCCAATTAAATCAGTATCAACAGTAGCGTGTAATTTAACATCTCCGCCTGTTACTGCCTTCACTTTGTTTATAATTTCGGTTTTTGCAATGTCTGTAAGTTCTGCCGCAGAAACCACTTTTGCGGTAACAATATTTTTGTATTCGTTATATTCTCTCAAAAACTCTTTTGCAACGCCGTAGATAATCTCTGACCTACCTTTATCTACCACGATTTTTAAAAACGCAGCAGATACTTTGTTAATTTTTTCTCCAAAAACAGCTTTTAAAATCGCGTTCTTCTTTGTTAAAGGAATAATTGGATTTTTAACCACTGCCTGCAATTCAGAATTTGCTCTTAAAGTATCCACAAAAAGACTCATATCATCTTTCGTTTCTTCTAAAGCCTTATTTTCGATAGCCAAATCAAGCAAAGATTTTGCGTATCTGGATGCTACTTTTATTTCTGACATTTTATTTTAGTTAAAGGTTCTAGGTTTTAAGTTTTAAGTTCTCACTTTCTACTTACTACCTATAACTTACTACTTAAAACCTAATTTAATTTCACATCTTTCAACAGGTCACTAACTAACGCATCCTGTTTTTGTTTATCATCAAATTGCTTACGCAAAACCTTTTCGGCAATATCCAACGAGAGCGCAGCAACTTGATTTTTAACCTCGTCCAATGCTGCAATTTTTTGGTTATTGATTTCAATTTTAGCCTTTTCAATCAACTTGGCGCCTTCTACTTGCGCTGTTTGCTTTGCGTCGGCTACTATTTGGTCTTTCAACTCTTTAGCTTCCTTTAAAAGTTGATCACGCTCTACCCTTGCTTCTTTTAAAAGCGTTTCATTTTCGTTAGATAACCGAGACATTTCTTCTCTGGCTAATTCGGCTTTGTTTAAAGCATCTTCTATAGAACGCTCACGCTCATGAATAGCTCCCAAAACAGGTTTCCAAGCCAATTTTTTTAACAATACTAAAAGAACCAAAAATGATATTAAGGTCCAAAATACCAAACCAATACTAGGGGTTACTAATTCCATTACGTTTAAATGTTGTTTTGTTTTTAATCATTTTAAAAATCAGAAATGCAGCCAATCGCTACATTTCTGATTCTTTTTAGGATTTCCTAAACCGGATTGTTTCCTAATAAAGCCACAACTACACCGAACAAAGCAACACCCTCAATAAGGGCTGCAGCGATGATCATCGCAGTCTGAATTTTTGAAGCAGCTTCTGGCTGACGAGCAATACCTTCCATTGCTTTTCCACCAACTTGACCAATACCGATACCTGCACCGATAACTGCTAAACCTGCACCAATTGCAGCGATTGAACCTACCATAACTGTTAATTTATTATATGATTGTTAAACAAAATGTTTCTTTTCTTTAAAAAGCAATTCACAATTCCTCGCAGTCTTGCTTCTTCACTCTTATATCCTTCCGTACTAACTCCTTAGTTTCTACTAATGGTGATGCTCTTCTACTGCTGTGCCAATAAACAGAGCTGCAAGCATCGTAAAAATAAAGGCCTGTAAAAAGGCTACCAATAATTCTAAAATATCCATAAAAACCACAAAAGCAACAGAAACCGGTGCCATTGCAAGGGTTTTAAATATAAAAATCAAAGAAATTAAACTCAATACAATGATATGACCTGCAGTGATGTTCGCAAATAAACGAATCATTAGTGCAAATGGCTTAGAAAAAATACCGATAATTTCTACAATCCACATAATTGGCAACAACCAAAAAGGCACATCAGGCTTAAAAATATGCGCCCAGTAATACTTGTTTCCGTTGATGTTAACAATTACCAAGATGATTGCCGATAAAACCATTGTTACTGCGATATTTCCCGTTACGTTTGCACTTCCCGGAAAAATTGGCACTAAACCCATAAGGTTATTTATCCAAATAAAAAAGAAAACGGTAAGTAATAGCGGCATAAATCGTTCAAATTTGTAACCGATGTTGGGTTTGGCAATATCATCCCGAACAAAGATGATAATAGGCTCAATCCAAGATTGCATACCTTTTGGCGCTTTTCCTTCTCTTTTTTTATAGGCACTCGCCAAACTGCTGAATATCAATAGTATAACAATTACAGAGATAAACAAAGACGCTACGTTTTTAGTAATTGAAAAATCGTAAACCTTTGCAGAGAGCTCTTCATCTACTTTACCATCGGCGTTCAAAATTTTTATGGCGCCTTCTTGCAGCAAATAGGTGTTTTTTGCACTAGTATATGCTGTTGGCTCGTGGTGTTCATCAACCAAATTTGCAGATGAAAAAACATCCAACCCGTTTGGTGTAAATAAAATTACAGGCAAAGGGATAGCGGTATGCCCCCATAAATGCCACCCGTGTGAGTCGCCAATATGTTCAAGAATAATTACCGTTGGGTCAAATTTCTCTTCGTGTTTAACATCACCTTTTTCAACCTCAATAATTGTTTTTTCAGCCTCAATTTCTTGCATTGCAAAAGAATTAAACGTTAAAAACGTAAGAGAAAGAGCGATTAGCACTCTGCTGGTGAGATTTTTAAAATTTAAAATGTGGCTGAAATACATTTATTACGTGTTTTTTACTTCTTAATTTGGTGGCGCAAGTTACACAACAAACAATAAATTTCAAAGGCAGTAAACAATAAATATGTAGAAAAAAAGTTTACGAGAAATAAAACAGCATCCACACGTATTTTGGATACATAAAACAGTATAAAACAAAGCGTTAATAATAAACGTAGCACAATCGCCGCAAGCAAAATTGCGCTTTCATGGTCGCCACCTCGCTTTATACCAATTAAAGACAATAGGTAAACAAGTAAAGTAATCCCGGCCATGAAGCCGTACATTACCCAAAACCGCGGAATCAAAAATGTACCATCAAACAAAAACAAGTTTATAAACCAAAATATTAGTGCTAAAACAGTCACTAAAACAGTGTACAAAAGAAAAAATTTACGTAGCGTCAAAGAAAATTTATTTAAGTCCTTTAAAAATAAAATATAAAGAGATACCAATACCTACCAAACTTAAGATGGCTGTATAAATTGGGATAGCGCTGGCTTGAGATTTGTCTAACTGGTAACCCGCAAATGTAAATGCACCAATAATGGCAATCATTTGGAAACCCAGTGCCGAATATCTGGCATAGGTATTAAGCGGACGCTTCTCTGGTTCCTGATTTTCTTTCTGCTGTTCCATCAACCGAGGTTTTTAAAATTGATTTGGTTTGTGTGATGCCTGTTTGGCATTTTCCAATTAAGTTGGCGCCGCTCTCAACCACCAATTTGTTTGAAAAAACATCGCCGTTAAGATTGGCGCTTGCTTTTAAAAATAGCATTTCGCTGGTGGTTACATCGCCAGAAACTTTTCCAGAGAGTTCTGCGCTTTCAGAAAAAATATCCCCAATCACCTCCCCGCTTTCACTTACCACCACTTTGGCTTTTGATTTTACGTTGCCAATAATTTTACCGTCAATTCTAATGTCGCTTTTTGTACTTAAGTCGCCACTAATTTCTGTACCGAAACCTATGATATTAATAGAACCGGCTTTTTGTTCGCCACTTATTTTTTCTGCCTTTTTGTTGCCAAACATTGCTTTTGATTTAAAATGTCATATAATTTTTAGGGTTTACGGCCGTTCCGTTAAACCATAACTCAAAATGTAAATGTGGGCCGGTGGTATATTCACCGGTATTCCCTACCACGGCGATAACTTCTCCTGCCCTAACGAAACTACCAACTTTTTTTAATAATACCGAACAATGCTTATATATTGAAATAAGGTTGTTGCGATGCTGAACTGCGATTACGTAGCCTGTTTCTGACGTAAAATTTGAAAAAACCACCGTCCCGTCAAGTGTTGATTTAATATTTTCGTTTTTCCGGGCTGTAATATCTATCCCGTAATGTTGAATTTTCGGGTCAAATTCATCACTAATTTTTCCGCGTAAGGGACTAAAAAACGAATAAGAAGCAATCCCCGAATTATCGCTAGTATTCTCCTCGGCATTTAAATCAAATTTCCCTTCAGATTCAATCAGCTTCCTCAACTCTCTTTCCTCTTTAGATATTTTTTGATTTAATTTAATACTATCTGTAGCTTTACTATTATCACTATTTGGTTTTTTATGTTCTTCTTTGGGCAGTTTTCCGTCAATAATATTTTTCAGATTTTTTAGGTAAACCCGATTGGCATTTGCCAGTTCTTCTAATGAATCAACCTTAATATAGGCATCAACAATATCTTTTTTTGAGCTCGCCTCAGAAATTCCAGACACGTATTCACGCAGCGGCGTAAACTTCACCATCAAAATAGTTAGTACGATAAGCAAAATCGCGAAAGTGGCTCCACCGATGAAAAGATACCACAACGAGGCGTTAAACGAAGCTTTTTCTTCAAAAGTATCATCGTTAAGTACAACTAGTTTGTACCGTTCCTTTAGTTTATCTATGAGTTTTTTTCTTTTACCGATCAAAAGCGCCGTGTTTTCTATGCTTAATTAATATCTTTATTCGCCCAAAGTTGGCAATATAAAATAAATTTGTCCGTATTAAATCCTGATATCAAATTTAAGACATTGAAAATATTAAATAAATCCACCTATGCAATGTGTGTAATGGTTTTATGCCTGTTTGTATGGGGATGCAAAACGCAAAAGGACAAACCAAAAGTTAAATTTATGAAGAATTTAACGGCGCACTACAATATTTATTTTAACGCAAAAGAAGCCCTTGACGAAAGTAAACTGGCACTAAGAAACGCCCACGAAGACGACTTTAGTCAGTTATTAGATGTATTTCCTTTATCCACGGCAGAGACAGCAGCTAACGAAACAGAAAATTTAAACCAAGTAATTAGCCGGGCAAATATTATCGCTATTGAGAAATACGAAAGCAACTGGCTGGATGATTCATATTTGCTTTTAGCAGATGCTGAATACCTTAAAGGCGATTATTACAATGCCATTGAATATTATAGTTATGTTAGCCAAACCTTTGAAAAAGAAAAGCGCAATAAACTAAAAGCGTATTTAGGGCAGGCTAAAAGCGATTTTGCACTTGGTTTGGTTAACGAGGCCGACTCAATAATAAAATTAGCTACTGCCCTCCATTATAAATACGATAAAGATGAATTGGCGGCGGTGCAGGCAAAATTGGCTATCGAAAAAAATAACATCAAACAAGCAATTGAGCATCTTAAGGTGGCAGTAAGTGATTCTAAAAATGCTTATCAAAAAACAAGGTGGAGGTACATACTTGCACAACTACAAGAAATTGATGGAGATACCAAAGCTGCAACAGCTAACTATGATAAAATTGCGGGAAGCAATGCCGCCTTTGAAATTGCTTTTAACGCTAATCTTTCTAAAATCAGAATCAGCGAAAACGCAGAAGGAAAAAACTTCGACAAAATTTTAACCCTAAAAAAACTGCTTAAAGAAGATAAAAACCAGCAGTTTAAGGATCAGATTTATTTCCAGATTGCCAAAACCTATCAGGAGAAAGATGATTTTGTAAAAGCATCAAAAAATTACGTTACTTCTGCGCACACCGTCCCTGGTACTGCAAAACAAAAAGGCTTATCTTATCTAAAACTGGCAGAAATCAACTTTAACGAGTTAAAAAATTACACAAAATCAGAACTATACTACGATAGTACTTTACAGTTTTTACCCAAAAACTATCCTCTTTACCAAAGCATTGCAGCAAAGGCCGCTAATTTAAAATACCTTGCTGATAGGTTAACGATTATCCAAACAGAGCGTAACAATTTGTATTTAGCAAGCCTTAGCGATGAACAAATAGACAAACGGGTAGATTCTTTATTTACTGAGCTAGAGAAAACAAAAATTAAAGAAAGGGCAGCAACAAATGAGGCTTTGCAGCCAATAAGTACCAATGAATTATCAGCATCAAACAAACCGGCGGGCACTTTTTATTTTTACAATACCGCAGCAATAGGGCAAGGATATAGTGAGTTTAAACGCCGCTGGGGCAATAGAAAGTTAACTGACGACTGGCGTATAAGTTCTGGGAACCTAAACGCTGTAGCGGATAAAGGGCTAAACCCTAACGATCCGGATTTTGCAGCGCCGGTGGTTGAAAATCGGGATTCGATAAAATCCAGATTAGTTAGGTCACTTCCGTACACCGCAGTTGCAAAAGAAGAAGCCAACACCAAAATAACTAACGCTCTTTACGAGATTGCCTTGTTTTACAAGGATGTATTAAAAGATGAGCAAGAAGCAGCAAAAACGTTTCAGTCCATTGTTCAAAATTACCCTGATGATAAAAATTTAGCGAATATATACTATCAACTTTATCGGTTATCGGCAGAATCCAATCCTGATGACTCAAACAAATTTAAAAACAAACTCCTCAGCGAATTTCCAAATAGCGTTTATGCAAAAGCGATAAAAGAACCTAATTTTGGTAAAGAAAAAGAGTTTAGGCTAAACGCTTTGAAAACTGCGTATGCAGAAGTTTACAAACTATATCAAAACGAAAAATATAGCGAAGTGCTTAACCAGCTAAATGTTTTAAAACCAAGATACTCGGGCTTTAAAGAGCTTGAACCTAAGTTTGCCTATCTGCAAGCGCTTACGGTGGGCCATACACAAAAAACGCCGATGTTTTTGGCTAGCTTAAGTCAAATTGCGGGCAACTACCCCGATGATACGGAAGTGACGCCGATTGTAAAAAAACAAATGGAATTTATCTCAAAAAACCGATCTGTTTTTGACCGCAGGCCTACCGCTTTACTCGCACATGATAATAGCGAATACAATTATGCCCAGCCGCAAATGGTTTTTAACACCGTTGAAAAAGAGCCTAACTTAACGCCTGCACCTACGGTAACGCCAAAGGCAGAAAAACCAGCGGTTGCCGTTGCGCCTAAAAAGGCTGATGTTGCCCCCGTTGTTGAAAAAGATAAAGAACCAAGCGCTGTGGTGCAAACTATGCCCGCTAAAATAGAACCAGAACCAAAATTTGCAGAAGTAAAAGCAGAAGCTAAAAGCCCTGAGAAAACAACTGCTGCTGAGCAGCCCACACCTAGCCCAAAAACAGAGCCCGCTAAAATGCCTGAAATAGTAAAACCTGTTATCGCAGAAAAAAAACCCGACCCTGAACCAGAGAAGCCTAAAGGAATTGTTTTTAGCACCGATGGCACACAAAGACATGAAATTATCATTAGCTTAGAGAACGCCAAACAAAATATTGCAACGCCATTTTTTGAACTTTCGCAGTATTTTTCTACAAAGTTTGACCCTTCTGCCGTTAAGCTATTTATTAGAGTGATTGGCGGAACAGAAAAAGTGATTTTGATAAACGGCTCAAACGCGTTTTACACAAAAAGACAAGCAGACCAAGTTTTAGAAGATCTAAAAGCTGAATTACCCAAGCTTAATAGTTGGAAAAATGTTAAATATATACCGTTTGTAATTAGCGATGACAACTTGAAATTACTTACCGATAAGTCGGCTTTAGATCAATACCTTAATACCCTTACTCCCAAAAAATAATGCAAAATAAAGAACCATTAACAAAATCAGATATAAGCAGGTACAATAAAATATTTTGGAAAATTGTGCTGGGTATCATTTCATTTATCGTTTTGATATTTGTGGCCACAGGTTTTGGGCTGTTTGGGGAGTTGCCGTCTTTTAGAGATCTGGAAAACCCAAAAAGTAACCAAGCATCAATCATATATACGTCAGACAAAAGTGAGCTGGGCAATTATTTTGTTCAAAACCGCTCAAACATTCGGTATCAGGATATATCGCCAAACGTAATAAACGCCTTGATTTCTACAGAAGATGAACGGTTTAAAGAACATTCAGGGATAGATTTTAAACGAACTTTCACCATATTTTTTTACAATTTGATAGGTAAAAAACAAGGTGGAAGTACCATAACTCAACAACTAGCATTAAATCTTTTTTCTGACGAAGGGAGAGCGAAATCATTTTTAAAAAGAATCCCTCAGAAATTACGTGAACTTATTGTGGCCATTAAATTAGAACGTAATTATACCAAAGAAGAAATTATCACAATGTACCTAAATACGGTTGATTTCGGGAATAACTCATACGGAATAAAAGCCGCAGCTCGTACCTATTTCAACACAAGTGCAGCAAAATTAAGTGCACCGCAAGCCGCAACGCTAATTGGTATCTTAAAAGGCGTTACGCTTTATTCGCCAACAAGAAATCCGGAACGCTCCTTAGGGAGACGAAACCTGATTTTAAGAAAAATGGCAGATGCAAACTATATTACCGAAGATGTTTACGAATCGGCGAAAGTAAAAGGTTTGGATTTACACTTTCGCCCTACCAACCATAACGAGGGTTTAGCTACGTATTTTAGAACCATTCTTAAACAAGATATTCAAAAAACTTTTGACAAACTTTCTATTACAAAGGCAGATGGCAGTGCCTATGATCTGGATAGAGACGGGTTAAAAATATACACCACTATAGATTCTAAAATGCAGCTTTATGCAGAGCAGGCGCAAAAAGAGTACATGAAAGATTTGCAAGCTGAGTTTAACAGGCATTGGAAAGGCAGAGACCCTTTTAAGGGTAATGAAAATTTGATTGTACAGGGCATGAAGCGATCTGACCGTTATGCTGCGTTAAAAGAAGAGGGCAAAACCGATGAAGAAATAAAAGCAGATTTTGAAAATCCGGTGAAAATGGAAATCTTTAGTTGGCGGGGAAATATAGACACCACTATGACACCTTTAGACTCCATCAAATATTATAAAATGTTTTTAAGAAACTCCATGATGGCCATGGATCCGCTAAACGGAGAGGTAAGAGCGTGGGTTGGCGGAATAGATTTTGAACATTTTAAGTATGACCAGGTTAAAATGGGAACCCGCCAAGTAGGCTCAACCGCTAAGCCTTTTACTTATGCAGTAGGGATTGATAATGGTTATTCGCCTTGTTACCAAGTAAATAACGTACCGTACACCGTTACTGGATATGGCGATCCATGGACGCCACGCGGATATGGCTCTGTCCCGGGCTTTTTAACCTTAAGAAAAGCTTTGGCAAAATCACAGAATTACATTACAGCCTGGGTAATGCAGCAAGTTGGCCCAACTGCAGTTGCTACTTTAATAAAACGGATGGGAATAACTTCGGATGTACCACCCTACCCATCTATCGCACTGGGTTCTTTTGAAGCATCAGTGTATGACATGACGGGTGCATACAGCGCATTTGTAAATCACGGCGTGTGGACAGAACCTACTTATCTTTTAAGGGTGGAAGACAAAAACGGCAACATTTTGTACGAACGTAAGCCTAAAGTTGTGCAAGCTTTAAATGAGCAAACCGCCTACGTGATGACTTATATGCTTAAAGGCGTTGTTGAACAGGGAACAGGTGTTAGGCTGCGCTATAAATACGGATTAACTAACCCGATAGGTGGTAAAACAGGAACAACAAACGATAACTCAGACGGATGGTTTATGGGAATTACACCAAATTTAGTTGCCGGAATTTGGACAGGCTGCGAAGACAGGGCAATCCATTTTAGAAGCACCAATTTAGGAGAAGGTGCCAATACTGCGTTACCTATTTTTGCGCTCTTTATGAAAAAAGTTTACGCCGACCCCTCTTTAGGAATTAAGAAAAATGTAGATTTTCCGCCACCGAAAAATGGTTTAACGGTTACTTTAGATTGTGACCAGTACCAAGACCAAGAAACCCAGAAACCAGGGGAACCAGCAGCCAACCCCGACGAAAGATTAGGGTTTTAGTAAATTGATTACACTAAATTGAACCACCCAAAAGGTGGTTTTTTTATTTTTGCTTTATGTTTGATTACAAATCTGCTTTAAAAAACGTTCCGCATAAACCAGGCGTTTACCAATATTATGATGCCGATGGCGAACTCATTTATATTGGAAAAGCGAAAGACCTGCGCAACAGGGTAGCATCGTACTTTAACAACGATAACTTTAAGGTAAACGCAAAAACTAAGGTATTGGTAAGTAAAATTCGCAATTTAACTTTTACCATTGTTGATACAGAAATAGATGCGTGGTTGCTAGAAAATAGCTTAATCAAAAAGCATCAACCACGTTACAACGTAATGTTGAAAGACGATAAAACTTACCCTTGGATTGTCATCAAAAACGAACCTTTTCCCCGTATTTTTGCAACGCGGCGCTTAATAAAAGATGGTAGTAAATATTTTGGCCCTTACCCCTCGGTGAGTATGATGCACCATATTTTGGATTTGATAAGAGATACCTATCCATTAAGAACATGTCGCTTACCCTTAACCAATTCAAACATTGAAGCCGGTAAATTTAAAGTATGCCTTGAATATCAAATTGGAAATTGCAAAGGCCCTTGCGAGGCATACCAGTCTGAGGACGCGTATAACCAATACATCGATGAAATTAAGGATATCCTTAACGGAAAAATAAGCAATGTATTAAGGAACCTAAAATCACAGATAGCCGAGGCAGCAGGTGATTTAAATTTTGAAGAGGCCCATCGCCTACAATCTAAATACGATTTGTTAGAACGCTACCAAAGTAAATCAACCATAGTAAATTCCTCCATTACAGAAGTGGATGTTTTTAGCATCGCTTCGGATGATAAGATAAGCTTTGTTAACTATTTAAAGGTAATGCATGGCACAATTATACAAACGCAAACCATTGAAATCAAAAAAAAGCTAGACGAAACTGACGAAGAATTGCTATCAATCGCTATCTCCGAGTTCCGCTCAAAATTTCACAGTTCATCAAAAGAAATTATCGTTCCTTTTGATATGGATATTGATGATGAAAACGTAAGGTTCACCGTTCCCAAACAAGGGGAAAAGAAAAAACTTTTAGAACTTTCTCAGAAAAATGTGCTATTCTTTAAAAAAGATAAAATTGAGCAATACGAAAAGTTAAATCCAGAATTTAGAACAGAACGCCTGTTAGTACAAATGCAAAAAGACTTGCGGTTAAGTGAGCCACCAAGGCATATAGAATGTTTTGATAATTCAAACTTTCAGGGTAATTACCCGGTTTCTGCAATAGTTGTTTTTAAGGATGCTAAGCCTTCAAAAAAAGATTATCGGCATTTTAACGTAAAAACTGTTGAAGGCCCTAATGATTTTGCTACAATGGAGGAAGCCGTTTTTAGAAGATACAGAAGAATGCTTGAAGAAACAGCACCTTTGCCGCAGCTAATTGTGATTGATGGCGGAAAAGGACAGCTATCTTCTGCCGTAAAAAGTTTAAAACTGCTGGGGATTTACAATAAGGTTGCCATTATTGGAATTGCTAAACGTTTGGAAGAACTTTATTACCCCGGCGATCCGGTTCCGCTTTACCTTGATAAAAAATCAGAAACCTTGAAAATTATTCAACAGTTAAGAGATGAGGCACACCGCTTTGGTATAACCTTCCACCGTAAAAAAAGAGACCAAGGCACTTTAAAAACAGAGCTAGAGCAAATAGAAGGTATAGGCAAAACAACGGCGCAGAAACTACTTAAACATTTTAAATCTGTTAAAAAAATTAAAGAAGCCACGGAAAATGAACTTCTTAGCGTTATCAATACCAAACAAACACAGGCTTTACTAAACTTTTTTCAACAAAAAAGCCTTTCCAATTAAGAAAGGCTTTTTTTATTTGTTTGGTTTGTTTAGTGTTCCCACATATCCTGCTCATACTGAACCAAAGACTTTTTGATTCTATCCGCTTCTAAAAGCTTATCAATTCCTGATAAATCGGCATTGTTTGCTTTCATTTCACCAATTGCAACATCGCCAACGTTTGATTCTTTGATGATTAAACTTGAAAAGTAACGAAGTTGGAAAACATCATCAAAACTGTACCTTATTTTCTCGTTTTGACTGTATATTCTAAACTTACAAAGATAATTTCTAATAGTTGGGTAATTAACGTAAAACAAAGAACCCATATCGCTACCTACGGCGGTTAGCCTACTTCCTTTCGAAGCAAGGCTCCTATCTGCGGGAGGTCGACTTTCAATATCTTTTTTTCCAGAATACATCAAACCAATGGAAATGATAAACGACTTAAATTCCGACCGATTGGTATCAAAATACCAATCTTCCACCAAACGCAAGGCCATGTTTTTTAAAACAGCCGTATCGCCATACATCTTCGGAGCAAAAAGCCCAATTTTATTGTATATAATGGTATCGATGTTAGATATCGCATTGTTGGTTATTGGCTGGTCAAACTTATTTAAACTACCATCATAAACTTGGTAAGCTGCAATAGAGTCATTCCTAACCCCCTTTAATAAAATATCGATGATGTTTCTGTCCATATAGGCAGGCACCAAATAACGGTTTGCCGGGTCAACAAAATAAATGTCTCTGGTAATTTTCTTCGCAAAAATCACGTCATCACTTTTAACCCGCGGCAGTGGCGAGGCACAATTTAAGGGTGCTTTAACCAGGCTATCCTCTCTTTTAATCTTGTTCTCTTCCGACTTTTGGAATATCGAATAGATGGGTTCTACTGGTTTTTTTGCACCAGCCACCTGCGCCGAAACCGGAAAGTAGGAAATTAAGAGTAAACCAAAAATGAAATTTTTCATATTATCTTACCTTTACTGAAATAATGTTATCGAGCTGTCTGGTGGTATTATCTTCGCCCCTGGCACTTATACCTTGGAAAATTATATTATCTCCGGATGATAATCCATCAATAACTCTGCGCATTTCGCTGGTAAAAGTTCCATCGTTTGAAACCAATACAATATCATCTTGCTTATATTTTGAAACTATCGCTGTAAACTTTATCACTCTAAATTTTAAGTCGAAATCAAAATCTTTTAGCTCTGCTTCTGGCCCATTAAATGTTTTTATACTGGCTAATGTTAGCGTACTTGATGCCTTACCTGCAAAGGTTGCCACCGGGTCAGGAACACGCTTAATTCTAAACTTAGTTGCTCCTAAAACTTGCGTTTTACCTTTCTCCATTTCTGCAGATACGGTTACAGTTGCCTCAGAGCCGCCACTTACCCTAACCACGTATTTTCCATTAGACCCACTAATTGAGCCGCCAGAAACGTTAACTTTTATTTTTTCTTTGGAGATTCCAGGTGCAGAAACAGAAACCGGATTATCCACGCCCATATAAAAAACGTTCATCTTGTCTGGAGATACAACCGCAGATGGTTTAGCAACCTGATATTCTATTGGGTCTGTTGTAAATGATTTTATTTCTCCGGAAGTGGGGTCTTTAAATGAAACGGTGCCCGTCCATTTGTAAACACCCTCTTTCGCACCTGCAGAACGGTATTTAGCTACCCCATCTTGGTTTGGAAGCGCCGAACCATTTACTGTTGCTGTGATTGGTATGCTTGAACTGCCCGCTGTTAAAAACACATCAGCCTCGTAAGTTTGGCCCGCAAGAATGTAGCTGCTTTTGGCCACCGCGACTGCCCGGTACGAATCAACTACGCCACCGCCTGTGGTTTCTTGATATAATTTATTAATCACGTAAGCTTCCGCATTTTTTGCATCGTTCTGAAACTTTGACAACAATGTAATTGTAGAAGTTAACGGCTTTCCTTCGCCAAAATTATAATCAGACCAGCTTTGCGGTGTTTTTGTACTTGGGTTTATTTTTGGCCACTCTAGCTCAAGACCTATACCTTTTGGTGTTTGGTTAATCAGCGCCGCCATCTTTTTTGCCGCTTCGTCAATTTTCTTCTGTAAAGCATCACCTTTCTTTTTCTCTACCAGTTCTTTGTGCGAAACACCCAGATCATCTCTTTTTTTCAAATCTCCGGTTTCCGTCAAACCATCGGTCATGGTGATTAGCTCTTGCTTTACCTTCTCTATCTCTGCTACAATGCCGTCGCCAACTTTCTTTGCCTCAAGTGCTTTGTTGTAATTTTCTTCTGCCTTTTTAGGCGCATTATCATAGTAGTTTTTAAAAAGCGTCATGATAAACTTTAAACGGTCGTTCATGTTATCATTACTTTTTTCTAAACCGTCTCTCACTGTTTTAAAGGCATCTAACACGGTATTACTTACGTTTAATGCTAACATTGCCATTAGCACCAAGTACATAATACCGATCATCTTCTGCCTTGGGGTTTCCTTACCGCCTGCCATATCTTAATTTTTAAAGCGTTATTTAAATTAAATATTAATGATTATGCTCTTGGTTGGTTCATTGCAGATAGCATGTTGCCATACACTGCATTTAAGCTAGAAAGGTTTTTAGAAAGTTTTGCAACCTCATCCTTAAACTGCTTTGAATCGTCCATAGAATCATTAAAATTAGACATGGTTTGCGATAAGTTAGCGTAAAACTTATTCATAGATTTTAAATGTGCGCTAGAATCCTGAAGTTCTAACTCATAAATTGCATTCAACGCCGAAATATTTTTACCTAAATTATTCACTTGATTATTGTATTCTTTAGCACCTTCAGAAGCTGTAGCTATGGCAGCAACGCCAGCGGTTGCGTGGTCAAAAGCAACGCCCAAACTACTTGCTTTGCCAGATGCCGTTTTTACATTGCTCACAAAGTCTTCTGTTGCTATAGAAGCGTCTGCTGCGTTAGAAATTGCGCCAACTTTATTGGTAAAGTTTTCTAAACCTGCTTTGATTTTTGCAATGGCATCGTCGCCGATTTTTAAATCGGGGATGGCACCGCCACCAGCAGAACCTTTGATTTCAAGTTCGTTTAACTTTACCGGTTTAGACATGTCAATGGCACCGCCGTTAAAATCTTCTGAAAGTTGTGGATATACTTTTTCCCATTTTGGATCTTTGTGTGGAGGTACAAAGCCCATAATAAAGAAAAGAACGGCTTCGGTAGCTAAACCTATACCGATAATCAACTCGCCACCTGGCCAGTGTAAAATTTTAGCCATTGCCCCGATGATAACAACGGTTGCACCCCAAGATATAATTGCATCTAACGTGAAAATAGATTTTTTTTTGTTTGCCATTTTTAAGAGTTTGGATTTAGATTGTTGTATTGTGTTTAGATTTGTGCTAATATTTATGGTTTCATTCTGCCCGGTTTGTCTTTAATATCCCTACCCAAGAAAGGGGTTACACATCTAAAACCGATTGATGACCTTGCAGAGTCTGGGTATTCGTAAGATTTTGCAGAATTTTGGAGAAAATAACCAATATCTTTCCATGAACCGCCTTTTACTACACGCTTTTTGTTGTAATCCGGATCGCCTTTTTTAACTGCTTTGTTAAAAGATGGGTTGATTGTACTTACATAGGATGAAGCGGCATCGTTATAAATTGAGCTTGTCCATTCTGCAACGTTTCCGGCCATGTTATACAAACCGTAATCGTTAGGGAAGTACGATTTTACGTAAACGGTAAATGCGCCACCGTCATCAATATAATTACCTCTACCAGGTTTAAAGTTTGCTAACAAGCATCCTTTTGCATTTCTAATGTAAGGGCCGCCCCACGGATAGCTAGTTGCTACCCTACCACCACGGGCTGCATATTCAAACTCGGCCTCTGTTGGCAAATCGTAGTCTAACCTTGAAGGCAGTTTTTTGGAATTTCTGTAAGATTCGTTCAGTCTGGAGCGCCAAACTGTAAAGGCTTTTGCTTGCTCCCAGGTAACACCTACTACAGGATAATTAGAAAACGACGGATGCGAAAAATAACCTTTTGCCATCGGGTCGTTTTGAGCGTAGGTAAAATCTGAAATCCACACTAAGGTATCTGGGTAGATATATGTGGATTCTTTCATTATAAATTCTTCACGCTCTACGGACGGTGTTCCGTTGTTTAAATTAGGGTTTCTGGACCCACGGTAATCAGCCGCTTTTTTATAGTCGATCCAAGCGTAATCGTACTTTAGTTGTTCAACGTTTAATTCTTTTTTATTAAAAAACTTTGATTTCCCTTTATAATACATGGCGTCTTCCAGCTTTGCAATAAGCTTTTTATCAGACCAAAGCCCTTTTTTAGAATTTACGTTTTTCCAATTAATGTATTTTTCTGGATTTGTACCAGCTGGGCCTTTAATTTTTTGAGTGATAAAGTATTTTTTATCTGTTTCGGGCACAACCTTAAATTTCTTTATCGCTAATGAATCTCTTACCCAATTTACAAACTGCTTATACTCGCTGTTTGAAATCTCGGTTTCATCCATGTAAAACGCAGAAATTGTAACTTGTTTATTTTGAGGGAATTGGGATATGGTAACATCTTGGTCAACTTGTCCCATTACAAAGGTTCCGGCAGGTATGTAAACCATACCATAGGGCAACTCTTGCTTAACAGTTTTGGATGTAACACCAACTAGCTCCCCTCTTCCATCTCCTTTACCGCAGCTAAAAAGGGCAATACTAATCAATATCAATCCAGATATGAATAAATTTCTCATGTGCTCTTCAAGTTTTATTGTGTTTTTCTTGTGTAAAAAAACGTTTCTAATATACAGAAATTCAACATTTTCAAATAAAATATTTTTTTTTAACCAAAATAAAGCTTAATTCTAACGCAGCTTTCAAAGTTAAATTCTCAAAATCAGTTAACAAATACCTATCAATGGGTATTTACTAGCTTTTAATTTCTTCCTATTACGTAGTCAATTTTAGAAAGTTTCAAAAAAAAAGCGACTGTTTTGTAAAGTCGCTTTGGTGCTTTGATGATAAAAACGCCTATTTTATTGATTTCATGTATTGTTCTATCGCCATTGTCATTGATGGTGCTTCTGGTGTTGGAGCAGGAATATCTAAAATTAAACCTGCATCAATAATGGCTTGTTGGGTGGTTTTACCAAACGCTGCTATGCGTGTATTGTTCTGTTTAAAGCCTGGAAAGTTAGTAAATAAAGACTGTACGCTTGACGGACTAAAAAACACAATAATATCGTAGAAAACATCTGCCAAATCAGACAAATCAGAAACAACCGTTTTAAATAATACGGCGGGAGTAAAATCTATACCTTGTGATTTTAAAAAAGTTTCTGTGGCTTCTGCAGCAACATCAGAGCAGGGGTACAAAAACTTTTCGGTAGAGTGCTTTTTTAAAACTTCTGCCAGGTCTTTTGCGGTTTGCTTGCCAAAAAATATTTTACGCTTACGGTATTGTATATACTTTTGTAGGTATAAGGCAATAGATTCTGATAAACAAAAGTATTTCATATCTGCAGGTACATCAAACCGCATTTCCTCACACACCCTAAAATAATGGTCGGCAGCGTTTCTGCTGGTTAAAATAACAGCACTAAAATCAGCTAAATTAATTTTATCTTTTCTAATATCTTTTCCGGCTACCCCTTCTACATGTATAAAAGACCTAAAGTCGATTTTTAAATTTAACGCTGATGCCAAATCGTAATAAGGCGACTTTTCTCCCTCAGGCTCTGGCAAAGTGACTAACACACTTTTAACTTTAGTTTTTCTGTCTTCCAAATTAAATTTCATAAACTTATAAACTAATATTCACCGTTTTCACAAACAGCAATATTGGACAAATTTCAAGGGTGCAAAGATACAGAAATAAATAAAATTTTGATATACGATGGTTTAATAAAATCCGCACCATTAATCTGAATAATTGGAAACCTATGATCAGCACAAAAACGATGATAAAACTCCAAAGTACCACTTCACCGTGGTTAACGCCAACAAAAGTTAAAACAAAGGTTGCCGGCAAAAGTAAAAACAGCGAGTTTATGTAAGTTAGGTAAATTATATTAAGGTATTCTTTAGTAAGTTTTTGTAGCTCAAAAAGATAGCCGATAAACTTAATCACCAAAATTTTAAGCCCACAACATATAAATGCGATGAAAGAAATCATCAAAAAACTAGAGAAATTTAAAACCGACGATGAGGTGTTTGTTTTATATAAAAGTAAACAGATAAACAGCCCAACGGTAAATGAGAAGATCAAATAAAGAAAGATGAACTGCCAAGTAATTAGCACATTATCTTCTTTATCAATTTGATTGAGGATGCGGTTATCAAAAAACGCCTTAAAAAGATTTGTAATTTCCTTTGTAAAAACCACTCGTACTACGCCAAATAAGGTTAACAAAACCAAAACCGCCGCTAAAAACCAAACAGGGTATTTTATAAGGTAAACGCCAACGCCATAAGTGTTATTTACCCGTTTAAAATTTTTGGGTAAGCTTAACAAATATGGATCTGTGGTAACGTTATCTTTTAGTAGTTTTTCTACGTACGGATTTGGCCGGTTAGGATTTGGAGATAAAAAATACCAGGTAATTGAATCTCTAACAAAGTTTTTACGAGCTAAAGCGGCAGAATCTATAACAATTGAAGCCTTGTAAACTTGTTTTTGGGCAGTATCAACGTTGTGGGTACTATCTTGTTGCTGAAATCCGAAACCGGCGAAAGATAATAGCAATACGTACGAGACCAAAAAAAATTGCTTCATAAACCTAAAAGTAGCTCAAAATGCCGATGTGAATTTTACCTTTCTGCAAATCTAATGGAATATTTTTCTGTTTACCAATTGCGTAGGTTAAAGATGTGATACCAATTTTGGTTTGGAAGGTAATTCCAGCGCCAAAGCCCAAAGGAAAATCTGTAGACTTTTGCTTAACGAGGTTTTGATAGATATACGCCTGGTCGTAAAAAACATTTAAGTACGAATTTTTCTCTACAAAATACCTGAATTCGGTAGTTTGTATGCTGAAGCTATTTACGCTGATGGATTGCTCATCAAAACCGCGTAAGGTTTTAAAACCTCCAATGCGGAAAGCCTCGTTTTCGAACAGGTTTTTACCGGTTATAACTGCGGAGTTATTGTGTAAATAAACAACAGATTTTGCGCCAAGCTTTAGATAATATTTAAGGTCAGCCTGAAATTTAAATTGCTGACTTTTTGTTTTTTCAAAAAAATCTGTTGGATTAAAGTTTTGCGATGGTGTGATTTTTCTTTGCCCAGCAGAAAGCTGCAAACTTAAATCGGCACCTTTTAACGGAACAATTTTATTATCAAGATTGACGTAAGCGAGCGCTATCCCATAAAATATAGAACTAATATTTGCATTGTTGGGTACGGTGGATATTTGATTTGTAGAAACCTGATTACCGCTGAAATTCTCTAGAAAGAAACTGATTTTTTTGTTGAGGCTAAAATTATAATCAAAAGCAAGCTTGGTATTAAGATTTAAAAAACTGCTGTCTCTTTTAAATAGTTGAAAGCTGGTGCTGATACCCAACTGACTTTTAAAAAGGTAGGGATAAACGAATGCCAAATTCAATTCCTGAGATTGCGCTGGTAAACCCCGGTAATTAAAATCTAAGGTTTCGCCATTTTTTAGCGCATTTTTTAGGTTGAGTTTGAAATCTCCGGTCAACTGAAGTTTCCCCGTTTGTGCATTGGGTAAAAAACCGATAATCCCGTCAAACTGATTGGCATTTTGCTTATCGGCGAAGATATTAATTTTTGCGTCGTTTCCACTAAAAACGACCTCTGGAGACTTTGGCAAAGTAATAAAGGGTAAATCACGTAAGCGCTTTTCTATGTTTTGGACTTTCTCTTCGTTGTAATTTTCATCGTTTCGTAACGCTAAATAAGAAGACAAATAAGCCTGACTCATCTTTGCAGAACCAATTAATCTCAGGGTATCTAGCGTAATATTTTCTCCTTCATTTATAAAAACTTTAGCTTGTAGCTGTTGATTTTCGCTTTTAAGGCTATCTAACCAAACCTGGGCAAAGGGGTAACCATTGTTTTGATAATAATTTAAAATGACCGAATAAGTTCTTTGGAGGTTGGCTAAGGTAGTAGGTACGTTCTTTTGAAAAGCAGATTTTAAACCTAAATCGTTTAGTAAATTGTTTGAAACATTGCCATTTTGTAAGGTTAAGCCCGAGTACAATTTGCCTGTTGCTAGCTCCGCGAAAAGCGTGTCGTTTTTTAACGTGGTGCTTTTTACATCTACATCAAAATATCCCGAGAATTGGAGCGCTCTGATTTGTTGCTGCAAACTTGAATATGCGCTTGCGGAATCTGGGACCTGTTGATTCGTCAGTTTTTTAGATTTAGGCAACCCTTCCAATTTTAAAACAACGGTCTTTGTTTGGCTTACGCC
>DASVGY010000098.1:0-6313 GCA_036379295.1 Pelobium sp. | reverse complement strand
GATTTCTGTGCCGCCGTAAGCACCAAAATCGGCATAACCGGCGTCATCCGTTAAAATGATGATGACATTGGGTTTTTTGTTTTCCGCAGTTTTTTTGTTTTGGTGATTGCAACTGGTAGTTATGATTACTCCCAATAAGGTAAAAGAAAAAAAGATGTTAATTCTTTTCATGATGCTGTTGTTTTAAATTTATTCTTTATTACAGGTCTTCACAGACCCTTGTCTTGTTCAACCGTTTCGGTCTGACGGAGATTAGAATTTCTTATCGAAGTTTCGGCAAGTTGATGAAAGGAAACATCCCACTTGCAATTTGCCCTGCTAAACTGCGGCTTATTTGTTTGGTGTTTCGCTCCGTTCAACATCGCTGTATGTTAACTTAAACGGCGTTGCAATCCCATATTTGCAAGGAACACTTACTTCCGTGTTTCCGTCAACAATTACCGATTTTACTTCGCCAGATTCAGACGAAACTTGCCACAAACCTTTAACCACCAAACAAATTATCGATGGTTTTGAAGGAGCGGTTATCCAAGGTTTAGAATAAATACTTTCTTCTTTTCTTTTTCCGTTGGGTAAAATTTTGGTATCGTCTGCGCCAGAATAGAAAGCCAAATCTGGGTCTGTGACTGATAATTCAAAACCCCTATTGTTTTTTTGATACATAACTAAACAAGCTTTGTCTGTACTTAACAATAAGGAGTCTTTTAATTTTTCGTTCGCTTTAAAAATAGCGCTCGCCGTAATATTTTTTGGGGCATAAAACACCGAGTGCGCCAAGCTATCTTGCTGTAAAACTTGGTAAACGGGTTTTTTACCAAGCATTTTTGAACTGAAGCTTTTTAGATTTGCAGCGTCAGTTTTAATAAGCATGGCATATTGGTAGCTATCATTTTTTGGTGCATTGCCATGATTAAAAACCAGCTTAGCTACATCGCCTTTGGTAAATACTTTGTCTTTCTGATCTCTGGAAGTTTGCTCCATTTTACTGAATTCCAATTCCTTGCTATCAGGGATGTAATAACCGATTTGGCGGTTATCCAATACTGTTAAAGCACTATTAGCTAACCATTTTTTCTCCAGCGGAAAACTAGAATTGCTAAGTCCATCGAAACTAAAACTAGCATTTTTAGCGCTCAAATAATTTTGGAAAAGTGTAGTTTGCGTTGGGTAATCTTTGCGGTCGTTAGTAATATTTGAACCTAAAGCAATTACCAAATCATCAAACATAAACCACGATTTTATTGCCCTAAAACTTCCCATATCGTATTTATCGCTCCCATGCAGTTTCATGGCGAACATACCATCCCAATTGTTTAAATTGGTTCCGCCCGCAAAAATTTCATCGCTCAAAAGCATTTCTTCCACACCGCTAAAATCATCGGCATTAATAATATTTGCTCTAAGTTTATCAAGCGGTACATGTAGTGTTGTGGTGCCCGGCAAATTATTCCAGTCCCAGCCTTTATCTTTAAAGCTATCGCCATTATCAGTTGCGGTTTGCGGGTAAATCACTTCCAGTTGACCATAGCTGGAGTATCTCCCAAAAATATTTGCGCCCGGATATGATTCATGAGAAACAATATAGCGGTTGTGCCCTTTAACCGTCAACAGCCAATCTGCTCTTCTATGGATATCCAACAAGCCGTAGTTTAAATTCCAATGTCCTTGAGGGTAAGCAGCCGGCTTAATTCCAGCTTTCTCTAACCTTTTGGTTTCTGCATTTTGATTGTCGCCCAAGATTTTTAGATAGATGGCTGCCATATCTTTATCTATCTTTTCTTTGCCATCGGGCGAGCCAGCTAAAGCCATATAAGCGAAAGCATCATCTGCGATTTTCCAGGTCCCTGTTGGGTGACGGCCCGAAATACTTACCGGCCATTTGATAGGGTTGGTATAGTATGACATAGTGGTCAGTGTCTTTTTTAAATAGTTTTGTGCTGCTGGTTTTACATGAAAAGTGCTGCCACTTAACGTATAAAGTATCGGTGTGATGCCTTGGAAGCCACCAACGCCGTAAGCGGGATATAAAGTTCCGTGATGGAAAACAGCGCCATCGGGTTTAAAAGTGCCTTCGATAGCCGTGTTTGGCATGATGGATTTTGATAGCCAATTAGAAAACTCATGTAACTGACGGACTTTTTCTGGCGAATCGTCCATCATTAAAATGGAGCTCAACATGCTGCCCAAAAGCGTGTTAAAAACATCAATGTTACCATCGTGAATGTCCTCTGGTTTTGCTTGTGAGCGACCTAATCCGCTGAACCACGCCATTGTTTGCTGTGTTCTTTGTAGTTTGTTGTTTGCTTTTATAACGGGTTTCATTAATAAGCAAGCAGAATAAAAATCGCGGAAAGCATAGCCTAAATGATGCACCGCACCCATACCGCTACCAGCCGCCCAACCCTGGTCGTTGGCATGGTCTAACAAATCCATAAAAATTTGCGCCAATCGTTTTTGCTCATCAATGTTGTTGCTAACGTTGTACAATCCGGCTACTTCCATCATTAAAGTGCTGTATGCCTCAATACTGTAAGTTTTAAAGTTGTCTCTTTCTTCCCGGTCGGCTTTATCCGCGTAAAGCTCGGTATCGTTAAGCTCTCTCACAGCCCTGCCGGTAATTGTGTTGCCTTGGCGCTGGATGTTCCAAAAAGCAAAATCTTTTTCGATGTTGGTTAATTTTAGTTTTTTGTATTTTCCCTTTGGCAGGATGATATCGTGATACCGGCTACTAATCGTTTCTAAATCTTTGATATCAGTAGTAGTAGTAGTAAGTGCATTTTGTAAAGGAAGATAATGCGGAATGCGGCTAAAAGTGTAAAGCGCAGTCCAATGTGAATTTGCCGCTTTATCAGAATTTAAAGCTACAAAGGGCACTTGCTCATCTCGCATCGGCGACCGAGGGTTGATGTTAACGTTGTACATTACCTGGTCGAAATATAATGTTCCTTTTTTTTCGGATTTTGGCGCATAGATGGTCATTTTGTTCATCCCATCAATAGGTTTTCCGTCCATATCTCTATGATACATTACCCAAGCGGTGCGCCAGCCGCTAAAGTTGAGGTTGAATTTAAAATTACTTGCCGTTTGATTGTCTTTTTGAAATTCGAAAAGTAGATGGTCGGTGTTTGGTTTTTCGTTATAAATCCAGATTACAAATGTGCTTCTATCATCTTTAGCGATGGATTGGAACGCGGTATCAGTAACGGTGATTTTTGCGTCTGACTTTTTCCAATCCCATTTTAATGATTGTTGCCCCAGTTTGTAATGTTTATCGCTAAGTTTTAGTTTGCCGTTTTGGGCATTCCATGTGGTAGGGACAGTGCTTTCTAAAAGGTCTTTTACCTTAATTTGAGCCAGTGAAATACTTGTTGAAGCTACAATAATTCCTAAAGAAATGTATTTAAAAAGTGTTTTGCAATTCATAGCGCTATCTAAAGTTGTTGTCTTTGTTTTTTACCGCATCAATCCGGTTTACCAAAAAAAAGCGGTGTGCCCATTTCCAATTTGCAATATTTTTTAGGTTTTAAAAAAGCCAATTGTCTGCTACCTAAAAAACCAACCCTAAACCCAATTTTTGAAGACTGAGTTTTTAGGTTGGTTGCTTGAGGTTATTGATTTATTTTACAAATTTTACGCTTTTGCTTTTTCCGTTTTGCAATAGGGTTGCAACATAAACTCCGCTGTTTAACGTTGGAACAGTTAAATTAATATTGTTAGCTCCCTTTTGTACTGAAAGCGATGTGCTGAAAACACTTCGTCCAGATAAATCGGTGATATTTATAGTTGCAGTTCCGGTGGTAGTTGCATCAAAAGAGGCATTCAAAGTGTTGCCGTTAACGTTTAATCTGAAAGCTTGCTGCCCACTTAGGGTGTTATCAACGGCAACAGTAGCGGACTTGGTTGCGGTGCCGTCTTTATCCACTTGACTTAATTGATAGTAATTGGTTCCGCTTGCTGGTGCGTTATCTAAGTAAGAATAGGTATTTACTTTGTTAGTTGTACCGTTACCAGAAACGCTAGTTAAAGTGTTGAACATTTTCCCATCTGTAGAACGCAAAACATCAAAATGGTCGTTGTTTAATTCTGAAGCTGTTTTCCAGCTTAATCGGATACCGTTGGCCTCTGCTTTCCCGCTGAAAGAAGTTAGGGAAACTGGGAGTGTACTTACTAAATATATCGCCTTAAAATCTGATATTTTTATTGTCTCGGCAGTAACCGCGGGCACTGTGTTATTTCCGGCTAAGGTGATTGAAAGAGCGTTAATAGTAGATTGAGCATAAGTAGCACCTACTTTGGGGAAATTCTCTACGTGTTTAACTCCATCCACATAAACATTATAGGTATTAGCGGCGATTGTAGAATCGGCGGTATCTGATGGTCTATACCTATAAGCCACGGCATTTGCAGTAGTATTTGCAAATATTTCGACGGTTTGAGACGCAGAAGGCTTTATCAGATACTTATTAGTATTAGTTTGGGTGGTACCATCGGCGGTTCTAAATTGTGTAACAATACTTCCACTTTTTATTACTCTGAAAGCACCGAAGATATCGCCTTGAGCACTAGTAAAAGGTGAACTACTACTTATTAACGTGGATCCGCCGGCAGCGTTACCGAAAGCAATTGTTAACGCGTTTCCATTATTACCAGTAAAACTACTTAAATCTAACGTAAACGAAAACTTAACAACAGAAGTTGCTTTAGCGATACTGTAAACGGCAAATTTAGCACCACCGTTAGCGGTTACAGATTGTTTGAGCGATAAAATATCTCCACTTAAATTAAATTGTCCGTCTGTAGGGTAACAGATTGCTCTTAATTTATAAGATGCATCAGTAATATTTGGAAAAAACCGGCCGTTATATGATGAGCTTCCACTGGTTGGGGATTCGTAAAATTTGGAGGCGACACCGTTTGCTGTTGTATCATTTGTAGGGGATGGGCCTCTTTTAAATTGAACCTTAACTGTATCGCTAGCTGTGTTTGTGTTGCTAAATTGTGCTTGCGCAAAATATGCGCCCAATAAAAGACTTACGCTTAATAGTAATTTTCTTTTCATGATTTTAAATTTTAAGTAGTTAATTATTTTTTAAAGTTTTATAAATTTTTGAGTAGCTATTTTATGCTCTGATGTAAGTTTGATGATGTATTCTCCGGTGTTGAGGTCTTCTAAAAACACAGGGAAAAGGTTAAACCCTAACTGTATATCTATAAGTTTTTTGTATTGTAATTGCCCGTTTAAACTGTAAACCTCCACAGTACCTGTGCATTTTTTTTGAGCGATAAAACTTAGATTGATGAACGAAGAAACCGGGTTGGGGTAAAAAGAAATCTTAGCACTTTGCGTAGGCACTTTTACTGCGGTAATTTGTTCAGCGCTTATAGTTCCATCGGTATCAACACTTTGTAGTTTGTAGTAAAGGGTGCTTGCATTTGCATCAAAACTTTTGTCATTATAACTGTATGATTGAAGTTGGGTAGAATTTCCTTTTGCCATTATCTTGGTAATTTCCTTAAAATTGAGCCCATCAATACTGCTATAAAGCACAAAGTGGTTTACATTTTTTTCTTTGGCACTTGCCCAATTTAAAAGCACTGACGGGTTTTGGTAAGCGCCTTCGAACTTTAATAACTTGATAGGAGTAAGGGTGTTTTTTTGGAGTAAGATGCTGGCTGCGAAACCATCTTTAAGCGAGAAACCAAGCGTTAATAAGTTGCCTTGTTGGTTGGTGCTTGATGCATTTGGGTTGTTAATGATAGTGTAAGCTCCGTTTAAAGCCAGGTTGATGTTTGAAACACCAGAAACAAAATCTCCTTGGGCATCAAACACCGGGTTTAGGTTAGGGTTGTTTATGGTAACCAAAACCTTGTCGCCGTCAAATTCTTTAACGCTTAAAATTGCCTGGCCAGAAATACTTTTCACCAATCCTTGGTTAACTGCTAAAACGGGCTTAAAAAACACAAAAGCCATAGTGTTTTCAGGGATGTATTTAATGGCGTGGTAATCTGCAGTTTGGTTTAAAACCTTGTAAACTGTGCCGCTCTCTAATGTTGACGCTAAATTTTTCATCTCTGTTGGCGTAACTCCCGGTGCAACCACATACTCGTATTTTGCAGGTGCGCTTGTTGGTGGTTGGTTGCCATGTACCAAATAAGCTCTGGCAAAATTTGCTGTATTGGTTTGTGCTCCCGTTAATGAAGTATAATCTGGGGTGCTTTGCGAGCCCAGTTCAATGCGGTAATCGTTGTTTCCTTGCGGAAGATAAAAGCCAGTACCCTGCGAATTGGTAACCCATTTATAATTTGTGGCTAA
>DASVGY010000097.1:0-27461 GCA_036379295.1 Pelobium sp. | reverse complement strand
GGTGGGACCGGGGAATTCGGTTTTTGCGACAGAAAATAGGTTGACATCATAATCAATTACCCCAAATATCCGCTTAAATAAGGCTTAGTTCATATATTGAAATTTACCGAGCAGCCTTCACCATTTATGATTTGCATGTTTTAGCTTTTATAAAGATTTATTTTGCGGTTTTTTGCGTTAATCAAATTAATTACATAATTTGTATTTTATTTAACTTACTGCTGTATGTCAACAAATTGGGTTCAAAGGTTGTATAAGCTAGCTACACACAAACAAAGATTGATTATTGGGTTAATGTCGGGAACATCTTTAGATGGTTTAGATGTAAGCCTTTGTAAAGTGGAAGGGTTTGGACTTGATACTAAGGTAAAATCATTACAATTTGAAACGGTGCCATATCCCACCGAATTTAAAAACGAAATCCGTAAAATCTTTTCGAAAAAAAATGTTGATTTAGAGCAGGTTTGTCTTGAAAATGAAAGAATTGGCAATCTTCACGGCGACATCATAAACCAACTTTTGAAAAAGTGGAAAATAAAAAACAGCGACGTGGATTTAATTGCAAGTCATGGGCAAACTATATTTCATTCGCCAAAAAGATTAAGAAAAAAAGATAGCTATGGTAATGCAACTTTACAAATAGGCGACGGTGATCACATCGCTTTAAAAACACAGATAATCACGCTCAGTGACTTTCGGCAAAAGCACATTGCCGCGGGCGGGGAGGGTGCTCCTTTAGCAATCTACGGCGATTATTTACTTTTTAAAGATCCGGCAGAAAACCGCATTATGCTGAACATTGGAGGAATCGCTAACTTCACCTATTTGCCATCAAGCATAAATGAAAACGGCGTTTTCAGTACCGATGTAGGCCCAGGCAACACTATGATGGATCAGTTTATGCAGAAACACTTTAATAAGTCGGCAGATTTTGAAGCATTAGAAGCTAAAAAAGGAGCCGTTGATACAGCCCTACTAGCTACATTATTAAACCATCCATTTTTTGATAAGGGTTTCCCAAAAACCACGGGTCCTGAATTATTTAACCTGAGTTATTTAGAAAAGGCGATTCAAAAATCAAACACAGGGCATATTACTTTAAACAATCAATTAGCAACCCTAAATATGTTTACTGCCAAATGTATAGAACAAGCTATAAAAAAGTGCTTTATGCCCAGCGATAACCCTGTTTTTTATTTAAGTGGCGGAGGAATTCACAACCCCCTGTTAATCGAAAATTTAAAAGAAACGATAGGCTTTGGAGAATTTAAAAATATAAATTCTCTAGGGATTAATCCAGACGAAAAAGAGGCTATTTTGTTTGCGCTATTGGCAAATGAAACTGTTTGCGGAAGCGCCCTAAAAATCGGCGAGACCAAAGATAACCCCCAGGTTTTGATGGGAAAAATAAGCTTACCCTAACTAAATAATAATTGTATGAAAAAAAACCAAATTAAAAATTGGGAACTGCCAAAATTCAAAAAGGTATTCCTTTCGATGCTGCTATCATTTTGTAGCTTCATTACGTTTGCGCAAAGTACGTACACTATAAAAGGTACTGTTAACGATGCTCAAACTGGCGAACCTTTGCCCGGGGTTGTTGTGAAAATCGAAAATACAAAATTTGGCTCGCAAACCGACGGGTCAGGAAAATTTTTGATAACTGCAAATTTAACTAAAGGAAGTTACAACGTAACCTATAGCTATATAAGTTACAAAACTAAAACGGCTCAATTTACCGCTGGCGATAAATTGCTTGTTGATTTATCAACTACACTTCGTCAAGACTTGATTGGTTTGGATGAGGTCATTATCACTGGAACCTCTGCTGGTACAACTAGAAAGCAATTAGGTAGCTACGTTAGCACTGTAAAATCAGACGAGCTAAATAAAGGTGCTGCGTCTAACGCTTTAGCCGCTCTGCAGGGAAAAACAGCTGGTGCACAAATCAGTCAGAACTCAGGCGATCCTGCTGGGGGAATGTCTGTAAGATTGAGAGGAATTAGCTCAATTAGTTCATCTTCTGACCCCCTATATATTGTGGATGGTATTATTGTAAATAATTCAACTGCCAGAGTAACCAACACGCAAAGCAGTTATGATGGATCTAACTTTGTAGGTACCGTGGGTCAAAATCGCTTGGTTGATATTAATCCTGCGGATATTGATAGAATCGAAGTATTGAATGGAGCAGCGGCCTCTGCAATTTATGGATCCAGAGCTAATGCTGGTGTAGTACAAATATTTACCAAACGTGGTAGCACTGGAGCTCCGGTTATTAGCTTTTCAACCAGTTTTACAACTAGTCAACTGCGTAAAAAACTGGAAGTAAACCAGTCTCCTACTAAATTTGGCGGGTCTGTAGATACCCAAACACAGGATATTCTTACGCCAACTTTAACAAATAAAACAAACGTAACACGTTACGATTACCAAGACTACATTTTTAGAACTGCCACAGGAACCGATAATAACTTGTCGGTATCTGGCGGTAAGGATGATACCAAATATTACGCCTCAGTTTCTTACTTCAACAACCAAGGTATCGTAAAAAATACAGATTTTGAACGCGTAAGTTTGCGATTAAATCTTGATCAAAAATTAAGTAAGTGGGCGTCTTTTACCACCGGGTTAAACTATATTTATAGTGGTGCGGACGAAAAGCCGGACGGAAATTCTTTTTTTTCGCCGCTAAATTCAATTAACATTATTGGAAATTTCCATGACATTCAAACACGAGATGGTAACGGTAACATCCGAGCAGTTGGCGAAAGGGGTCGTGTTAACCCTGTTTCAATCATCGAGGATATAAAGCAGAAGCAACTCAACAGTAGAATTCTCGCCAATTCATCGTTAAAATTATACCCCATTAAAAATGTAATTTTAGATTTTTCGATTGGTTTAGATAATTCAACCCAAAATGGCTCTACCTATATTCCGCCTTTTGATTATAACGTAAGTACAGGATTTTTTGGTGGCGGACCAACTTTAAGTCCTACACTTAACGGTTACACCAGCGTTGCCTCCAATTATTCGTTGTTGCTTAATAGCGAAGCAAACGCCACCTACAGCGCAAGGATCAACAACGATATTGAGTCGGTTTCACAACTAGGATATTCTACTCAGTTTGAAAACAGTAAGTACTCATTACTCCAAGGCCGAGGCTTATCGCCGCTTGCTGAAACCGTAAATGCAGCTAGTACAATTTTACCAAGTTCAGATATACGGAGCAAATACATTGTTTCTGGTGCTTACCTTCAACAAAATTTTAAATACAGAAATCACCTTTTCTTAACTGGTGCTGTAAGAATGGACGGCTCAACGGTATTTGGAAAAAATCAGCGAAATCAGGTTTATTTCAAAGGCAGTGGCGCCTACGTTTTATCTTCTACAGATTACTGGAAAAATATTAGCCTTTCAAACTATTGGGATTTGCTTAAGCTACGAATTGCTTATGGAGAATCTGGGAACTTAACCGGAATTAACCCGTATGACAGATTTAATCAGTACTCGCCTCAGGCATATTTAGGAAGTTCTTATCTAACTTCCAGCTCTAGGTTGGCAAACGCTAATGTTAAACCAGAAAAACAGAAAGAATTAGAATTCGGTACGGATATGTCTTTTATAAGAGGTAGGGCAACTTTAGGGTTTAATTACTACATTAAAAATGTTGAGGATTTACTAATAAACAGAGAGACCGCACCAACAACTGGTTTTTCTACCATTCTCGACAACTTTGGGTCTTTGCAAAATAAGGGTTTTGAGGTAATACTTGGATTAACCCCGATACAATCCAAAGATTTTAGTTGGACTGCAACAGGCATATTTAATAAAAACAAAAATAAAGCAGTAAATATAGGGCAAGCACTTACCCTGTTCAGCACAAATGGCGGTGCCCCGGTTGCAATTTTAGAAGGGCAGCCAATCGGCGTATTTTATGGAACTTTTTATGCGAGAGACAATTCTGGTGCAATTATAAAAAATTCCGCCGGCATTCCTCAGATAGAACGGGGAATACAAAACAGCCCTACCTCGTATACACCACAGCGTGACGCGAACGGACAGCCATTAGCCAGCGGAACGCCGTTGAGGAGAGTCATTGGCGACCCAAATTCAGATTACACGGCTTCCTTAGTAAACGAATTTAAATACAAAGCCTTTGGGTTTCGTTTTCAGTTTGATGCAGTGCAAGGCGCCGATGTGTTTAATGCGGATTATAGAACAAGACAGGGTGTTGGTAGCGGTAAATTGGCAGAAAAAGAGCAAACAGGCGAATTACCAAGAGGATACATATCAGGCATTTATCCTATTGAAGAATTTAGAATTGATGACGGTTCCTTCGTGAAATTACGGGAAGTATCGTTAAGTTACCGTTTAGGAAAATTGAAAATGTTTAAAGATTTAACATTATCAATAACCGGAAGAAATATATTTTCTATAGACAACTATAAAGGATATGACCCGGAGGTTAACGCAGCCGGTCAAAGTACCATTTTACGTGGTATTGATTTTGGAGCAATTCCTATCCCACGAACCTTGAGTTTTGGTTTAAGCACTAAATTTTAATTATTAAAAAATGAAAAAGTATATCATATATTTAATTTGCATTCCGCTTTTTTTCGCGTCATGCGATAAAGAATTTACAAATCCCGGCAGCGTAGATAGCGAGCGAGCACTAACCTCAGATAAAGCGTTAACGGCTCTTGCTATTGGTTTGCAGCGGACTTACGTATCAGGGCGATTAGGTTCAATATTTAATACCAGAGCTATTTCGGGCTTTACTTCTAATGAAATATTTCTACTTAACGCCGGAAATATTCCTGAGTTACAATTATCAACAGGCGGCAATTCCGTTGACGGAACTAACTCCATACTTACCAATTTATGGACAACCAGTAATAAAATTATTTACGATGCCGACCTAGTAATTACAGGAGCTTCAGGTTTGGGAGACAAAGGCTATGCAAGTGGCCTAATAGCCTACGTAACGCTATTTAAAGCTTTATCGATTGGAAATATGGCGACCTTTTGGGAAAAAGTGCCCTCTGGTACGGGACAGAATGTTACTTTTATAGATAGGATTGACGGTTATAAATTAGCTATCACAGCGATAGATAAAGCTTTGGCTGCCAATACCGCAAACCCAATAAGTGCAGGGTTTACTGCTGCCGTACCTGCAAACTTGAATTTGATTAATACATTAACGGCACTCAAAGCTAGGTACTTATTGTTTTCTGGTGACTACAATAATGCCTTAACCGTTGCAAACGGCGTTGACTTAACCAAACCATGTTTATTGGCATTTGATGCAACAACGTTAAATCCAATTTTTGAAGTAGTTACCTCAACTAATAATGTTTATCAGCCTACCAATTTAGATTTAGGACTGCCCGCTTCTATAAAGCCAGATGCAAATGATAAACGCATACCATTTTATACATCTATAAACGCTACAATTGCGCCTCCCGTAAGGTTAAAAGGCTTCTTTGATACTGCTACAAGACCCATTCCTTTGATTTTACCAGGAGAAATCACTTTGATTAAAGCAGAAGCAAATGTTCGAAAAACTACCCCAAATCTTTTAGATGCACTTATTGAGCTAAATAAAGTTATTACGAAAACTCCCGCAAGTGACGCCGTTGGTGTCGGTGCTGATTTACCTTTGTTGTCAGGCTTAACCGATTCACAACTCTTAGAGCAAATTTATAAAAACAGGTGTATCGAGCTCTATCAGTCTGGACTAAAACTGGAAGATATGAGGCGTTTCAACCGGCCAACATCAGAAAGAAAGCGTAATTTTTTTCCGTATCCTTTTAAAGAGCGGGATAACAATCCCAACACTCCTACCGATCCAGTATTTTAAATTTACGTACCACGCTTAAAAAAAATGAGTCGCAAATGCGGCTCATTTTTTTTATATCTGTAAGCACTAACCCTTACCCTTCGCGTTATCGTGAATTTAAAAAAGGATTCATAAATATCGAACGGATTTATATGTATATTTTCTATTTTTGAAATATCATAAAAATTAAAGAAATATTTGTGGGTAAACCAAAGGTATTAATTACAGGAGCAAGCAAGGGTTTAGGCCTAGCAATGGCCAAAAAATTAAATAACGATTACTGTTTAATCTTACATGCCTCAAAAGCAGATAACATTAAAGAATTGGCCGAAGGCAATTTTATTCTTGCAGCAGATTTATCCAACCCTAATGAATTAAAAGAATTTTGCAAGCAATTAAAAACTCAACATGGCGATGATTTGTACGCGGTTGTTAATAACGCCGGTATTTCTTTAGATAAGCCGCTTACCTTTCAGCCCGAAAAAGATATTGACACCATGCTGGCTGTCAATTTAAAGGCACCTATTGTCATTTCCAAAACAGTTGCAAAAATTTTTGGACTAAAGGGCAAAGGCGTAATTATTAACGTAAGTTCTTGCGTTGCCGAAACCGGAAACGCTTTCCAATCTGTTTATGCGGCCACAAAGGCCGGTTTAGTTGCTTTCTCTAAATCGTTAGCTAAAGAGGTGGGTTTATTATATCATAATCATCAAATCAGAGTGTTAAGCATTTCTCCCGGGTTTATTCAAACCCCAATGACAGACGCCATCCCGGAAACGGAGAAAGAAAAATACCTAAAAATGATACCAGCACAAAGGTTTGGCAATGCCGATGAAATTGCCGAAACTGTAGCATTTTTACTTTCTGATAAGGCATCGTACATCAACGGAAGTAATATTGACATTAACGGAGGGCTTTTTTAAATGGAAAATTTAATTGGCACCTTGCCCAAAGACATCCTTTTACATGGCCCAACAAAGCGTTTGTTGCATAATTATCATTGGCATGAACCTAAAATAGGAATTGTTGCCAGTTACACTCCAAACGCATTTGACGTAAATGATCATTTCGGGGTATTTAGAGGAGTTGACCAAATTGAAGCTTTTGCACAAGCAACCATTGTTTCTTGCGCCACCTTTTTAGAGTGCCAAAAACAAAATTGGAAACCAGAAGATTTAAAAGATAAATTTGTACCTGCATTTATTAGTGTAGGAAATGTTTACTTTCACAATTACTTAACCGAAGGAGAAACTTTTATAAGCATAGGAAAAATAAAGTTTTATAAGTTTAGACAGATGGTTGCCGATGGACGAATTTATAAAGTACCAAAAGGATTAGATTTAGATGCTTATTTTAGCGATTTTAACGAAACAAAATTAAATAATTACCAATTGAGCGAAGATTTTACCTTAGTAGCAGAGCTATTTGATATTACCGGTAGAGCTTTGAAAAAAGAGATTTTTACGCAATAAAACATGGAAAGACAAGAAATTATTGACGGTTTAGTAGAAATATTAAGAACTGTACGTACGATAGATCAAGAAAAACTGAATAACGTAACAGAAGAAACTGATTTTTTGGCTGATTTAAATACGCCATCTACAGAATTAATAAACATTGCGGCCAAAGCCGAGCAAAAGTTTGATGTAGAGTTTGAGGATGATGATATCGACGGTTTAGGTTCAACAGTTAAAGACATTGTTGATCTAATTTTGCGCACAAAAGAAAGAGGATAATGATGAATTTAGGAGGCAGAAAAGTTGCTGTAGTAGGTATGGGCGGGGCATTTCCAACTTGTAACGGTTTAGAAGATTTTTCTGAAAAACTTTTCTCCAACCAAAGTTTAATTAGAGAATGGGATACCGCTGTTGAACATGGCAAAAAAATTCGCTCCACGGTTTCGGGTTTTATTACGGAAGCCGAGATGAATTTAGAAGCAATCTATAATCCCATTGCTCCCACTTACCCAGAAGTGTATGTTGATTTACTTAACCGTATTCCAAATATTAACCAAGCTACTGCCGATATGGGGAGTATCTGGGCAATGCTGGGCTCATTAGATGCCATCAAAATGTCTGGATGGACTGACGCAGAAACACAATCTGAAAGCACAGCCGTAGTGGTTGGTTCTGGCGGTGGCGGCCATGTTATTCAAAGACATGCATGGCACAATTTCTTTGAATTAGGAAAAAAAACCAGATTGGCCGGTTCTCATACTGTTGACCGAGCGATGGTTTACCGAGACGCCGCAAACGTTTCTTGCCTGATAAAAAATCGTGGCGTGTGCGAATCAATAGGTTCTGCCTGTGCAACTGGTTTAGGCAATATTGGCTATGCTTATCGCTTGATTAAATTTGGTTTGCAAGACAGAGCAGTTGCTGGCGGCGTTGAAGGCACTTCTTTAGAGACATTCATCGGTTTTGATGCAATGCAAATCCTTAGTCGTGGTTTTAGTCCCGAGCAAAGTTCTCGCCCTTTTGATAAAGATAGAAACGGCTTTGTTTGTTCTTTTGGTGCGGGCATGGTTTGTTTAGAAGAATACGAGATGGCAAAAGCCCGTGGCGCCAATATTTTAGCCGTAATTGATGGTTATTTTAATAATTCTGATGGCGATGGCGATATGTTTTATCCTTCATTTGCTGGCCAAAAAAGGTTGTGGAAAGGCCTGCTGACCGATGGTGGTAAAAAACCAGATGTGGTTAAAGTTCATGGAACATCCACTCCTGTTGGTGATGCTATCGAACTGTTAAGCGTTGTAGATGTTTTAGGCGACAAAGATTACCACATATCGGCACCAAAATCGCAGTTTGGTCACATGTTGGGTGCAGCTGGTGCGGTAGAGTTTATTGCAGCGGTTTTGATGTTGCAAAAACAGGAAGTTTTGCCATGCTTAAACTCTGATAAGTTAAATGAAGAACTCGAAACTTTTCAAACCAAGGATACATGGGAAGGCTCAAAATCTCCTTTAGCCGCTTATCGCAATTTATTGCCTCAACAAACTTTCAAAAAAGAAATAAACAGCATTACTTGTTTAAATTACGGTTTTGGCGGTACAAATAGCGCTATATCTATATCAAAAGATAATTGATGATTAACAATCAAAACAAAGTTGCGGTAGTTTTTGGCGTTAGAAACGATAGTTCTATCGGTTTTCAAGTTGCTTTAAAATTGCACCAATCTGGCTGTAAGGTCGTTTTAAATTATGTTGCCGATACTAAAGATGAAGTTCTGTTTTTAATGGAGCAAAACGGAATGAACAAAACTTTAGCGGCGGATGTTGATGTGAGAGATGAAGAAGCAATTAAAACATTTTTGAAGGCTATTTATAAAAATTTAGGCCCAATAGATTACATTTTACATGGCGTTGCTTTCGGCAGCCAAAGTGTAATGTGTTATACTTTACCGGGCAGTACTAAACCTGCACCCTCCTATATTGATATTCCGTTTGAAGAATTAATGGATTCTTTTAATATCAGTGCTTATTCTTTGTTGAGGATTTGCAGGGTTGCGGAACCTTTACTGTCTAAAAACGCTTCGGTTTTAACCTTAACATATAATGCGTCGCAAAGGGTTTTTCCGGGTTACGCCGGCATGGCGGTTAATAAAGCAGCTTTGGAAAACATTATGCTTTACTTGGCCAGTTATTTTAGAAAAAGTGGAGTAAGGGTTAATGCGATTTCTGCGGGTTTAGTAATGACCACTTCTGCCGGCGGAATAAACGGTGTACGTAAACTGCGGAAATTGGGCAAAGTAACCGCACCGCTTGGCAATATTGAAGCTGCTGATGTTGCGGATGCTGCTTTATATTATTTTTCTGATTTATCAAAAAAGGTAACCGGAAACATTCATTTTGTTGATGGTGGATTTAATATTATGGGTGTCCCGGCCGAAGAAATCTAAATGGAAAGTTTGGTTAACGAACTAAATCCGGACCAAGAATTTGCTGTTGGCAATGATGTAGTTTTTTTGCCCAATTTTGAACAGTCTTTTAATACTTTATTTAAGAAGAAAGTTTACACAACCAAAGAAATTGACTATTGCGAGCGGTTTGATGAAGCTATTCTTCACTACGCTTCTACTTGGGCGGCCAAAGAAGCTGTGTACAAGGCCATTAAACAAATGTACCCAAATCCACTTTCATTTAAAAAAATAGAGATCTTGCGCTCAAAAATTGGGGGGAAACCTTCCGTTTGCCTTCCCGTATTTTACAGGAGGCTACAAATCAGCCTGAGCTTAAGCCATGATGGCCAATACGTTTGGGCTGCAGCGATTGCTAAAATTAAATTATAAGTTTGGATCTTTAAAACATTTGTCTTATTTTAGTGGACAGATGTCTAAACGAATTGGTCATGGAAAATCAGAAAAAAAATTTTGAATACAAATTAGATAAGGAAATAACATCTTTATTTAAAGAGCCCGATATGCTTGCTTATGCCAAACCAGCAAAAAATATTAGCTATTCTGATTTTTTTGACGATAAAATGTTGGTAATTGCTGCTATAAGAGCCGGTATTCCATATTCTATGTTCGATGTAATCCAAGATAACGCCCCTTTTACCGAAGATAACTGGGCTGATTTTTTAGATATTTCTACTAAATCGTTGCAACGCTATAAAACTTCTGAAGCTTTTCATTTTAAAGCCATCCATTCAGAAAAAATTTTAGAAATGGCAGAGGTTACTAGTATTGGTTTAGATGTGTTTGGCAGCATGGAAAAACTAAAACTTTGGCTCAACACGCCAAGTTATGCACTCGGCAACCTAAAGCCAATTGAGCTTATCAAAGATTCTTACGGTAAAGAGCTGGTAATTTCTGAACTCACCAGAATTAACTACGGCATACTGGTTTAAATGGAGGTTTACAGGCTTTCGAGAGAACAATATGCCAATACGCTTTCGGGTGCTGGTGCTGCTATAAAAGGTGGAAGGTGGAACTCTATCGGTTTTGAATTGGTTTACACTGCTGGCAATCGTTCTTTAGCTATGGCAGAGGTTGCAGTGCATTTCACTTTAGCTACTTTGCCCGATGATTATTTGATGGTTACTATAAATATTCCAAAAAATTTAGCCATCAAGGAAATTAACGAGGACGAGTTACCAAGAAACTGGAATGCTTTTCCTCATCCATCATCTACACAAAAATTAGGCGACCAGTTTATTTTAGAAAGTAAGTTTTGCGTTGCTCGGATTCCTTCAGTAGTGACCGAAGGCGATTTTAATTTTCTTTTAAACCCTAAACACAAAGATTTCAAAAGCATCACCATTACCGAAACAAAAAAATTCCCTTTTGATAAAAGGATATTTATATAAAAATGATAAACCATTACTTTGAAAATGCCCTCGTAAAACTGCACTATTACCAATTTGGTAGCGGTAAAAAAGCGATGTTGTGTTTTCATGGTTACGGCATGCATGGTAAACAATTTAAGCATTTAGAGGCTAGCCTTGGCGCAGAATATACTTTCTACGGTTTCGATTTATTTTTTCATAAAGAAACCAAGCTTGCTGATGAAAGTATTTTCAATGTTAAAAATGGCATCAGTAAAAAAAGGTTGACGCAGCTATTTTTAGATTTTTGTGAAAGCAAGGGCATCGAAAATTTCTCTATAATTGCCTACTCCATGGGTAGTTTTTACGCCTGTACTTTGGTAGAAGAAGCGCCACAGAGAATAAACGAATTAATTGTTGCAGCCCCGGCAAGCTTAAAACCTGGAAAAATCATCACTTTTCTGAGTAGCAATGCATTTGGCAATAAATTACTGGAACAATTGGCTTTACGCGATAATTTGATGCTGGGCACTTTAAAGCTTTTGAAAAAAATTAGAATCATCGACCGCAAAGCTTACGAAATTTTATTTAGGGAAATTGCCACGCCTGAGTTACGTTTTGCGTTTTTTGCTTGCGCAAGCTATCTCCGTTTTTTAAAGTTAGATGCAGAAAAATTTGTTCAGCAACTAAACCAGCATCAGATAAAAAGCATTTTTATTTTTGGAAAAAGAGATACAAGCTTCCCGGCAAAAATCGGGGAAACCATTATACCAAAAATCAAGCTCGCCAAACAAATCATTATTGACGAAAATCATGATATGGTTAATAACAATTTTGCCCAAACTTTATCAACTTTGTTAAATGATTATTAAGCCTAAAAAGTTTCCGGCGCCTCTTTTTAAAATTGGGTTTTATTTTATCAGCTGGTTGGTAAGCAAACGTTTCAACAAACTAATTATCAATACTGTTGAGTTCAAAGCTGATACTTCTTACCTTTTATTGTGTAACCATTTTAGTTTTTGGGATGGTTTTTTAGCAACTTACCTAGTGCGCAACAGCATTTATAAGCAGCGAGGTATTAAAGCATTAAATTTTATGTCGGTTAAAAAGCAAATGCAAATAAATCCTTGGCTAAGGTACACGGGTTCGTTTTCTGTTGAACCCGGGAAGATAAGTGCTGGTGAAAGTGTTGCTTATGCCGCCGAAATTTTAAGTACCGCGGGCAATGTTTTGGTGCTTTACCCGCAAGGTAATTTGGAATCTTCTCATGTACGTAAAATAGTACTGCAGGATGGCATTAACGCAATTATTCCACAAATTAAGGGGAACTGCCAAATCATTTGGAGCAGTAATTTAACTGAATTTTTTGAAAGCCTAAAGCCATCTGTTTATTTCTACATGATGGATTGCGGAACAAATAAAGATTATAATTTTGATGTGCTAAACCAAAAAATCAACGCTTTTCATAAGGCGGCCATCCAGAAACAATTAAGATTTACGAGGGAATAAGGCTTTAAAAAGTTTTACCAAACGTTGTCAAGTCTTGTCAATTAAAAACTTGCATAGCCACATAGCAGCTATTTGGGCAAGAAACATCTTTAGTTTAAAAACGGATATCAATACTAATAATTTGATGCTGATTTCTGTATAAACCTGGCTATAAATATTTTAACAAAATTTAGGTACGTTAATTGTTTAAGTAAGGATATTAAACTCGTACACAAATGACACTCAGCTCAAGAATCCACGCAATCATCGACTATATCCTGGCCGCTTTCCTTTTTATTTCACCAGCTTTATTTGCTTTACCTTATACCAGTTCGGTCGTTGTTTACGGATTAGCCATCATCCATTTGGTATTAACTATTTGTACCAATTTTAAATATGCTTTGGTAAAATTTATCCCACCAAAAATACATGGCCTTGTTGAACTTGCTGCTTCAGTATTGCTGGTGCCTGCCGCCTTTTATTTAAAAAATATCGATGGATACTTTTCATGGTATTTTTGTTTGGGCTTGGCTATTTTACTGTTTATATTTTGGCTTTTTTCTGATTATACTAACAAACCTTCTACTAGGGAAATACCTTATGTAGAATCAAATACGGATGGAGGATTGATTTAACAGTTAATCTGGCAATATCATAAGATTACTTGTTACTACTTTAACAGAAAGATGTAGAAAGCATAACAAGGTACTTCGTCATCCGCCCTGCAAACGAAAAACAAAAAATCCCTGTGCTGTTTAAAGCGCAGGGATTTTTTTTGGATTATTAGTCTTAGCAGAATATTACATCATGCCGCCCATGCCGCCGCCCATTGGAGGCATTGCTGGAGATGCTGCGCCACTTTCTTCTGGCTCATCTGCCAACACGCATTCTGTTGTTAACAGCATTGCCGCGATTGAAGCTGCGTTTTCTAAAGCTACGCGGGAAACTTTAGTTGGGTCAATAACACCTGCACTAATTAAGTTTTCGTAAACATCTGTACGGGCATTATATCCGTAATCTGCTGTCCCTTGTTTTACGTTGTGAACAACGATAGAACCCTCAATTCCGGCGTTAGCGCAGATTTGACGTAATGGCTCTTCGATAGCTCTCTTGATGATTTTGATACCAGTAGTCTCATCCTCGTTTTCACCTTTTAAATCGTCTAAAGAAGCAACCGCTCTAATGAAAGCAACGCCACCACCTGCAACAATACCTTCTTCAACCGCTGCTCTGGTTGCGTGTAAAGCATCATCAACTCTGTCTTTTTTCTCTTTCATTTCAACTTCTGAGGCAGCACCAACATAAAGTACAGCAACACCACCAGAAAGTTTAGCTAAGCGCTCTTGTAACTTTTCTTTATCGTAGTCAGAAGTGGTAGTTTCAATTTGAGTTTTAATCTGATTTACTCTAGCCTTGATGTCTTCTGATTTACCAATACCGTTGATAACTGTGGTATTGTCTTTATCGATAGTGATTTTTTCTGCCTGACCTAAATCAGCCAATTCTGCGTTTTCTAATTTGAAACCTCTTTCTTCAGAAATAACAGTTCCGCCGGTTAAAATAGCAATGTCTTCTAACATAGCTTTTCTTCTATCGCCAAAACCTGGAGCCTTAACAGCAGCAACTTTCAGAGAACCACGTATTTTGTTAACTACCAAAGTAGCTAATGCTTCGCCGTCTAAATCCTCTGCAATAATTAAAAGCGGTTTGCCAGTTTGAACTTGTTTTTCTAAAACAGGCAACAATTCTTTCATGTTGCTGATTTTTTTGTCGTAGATTAAAATGTACGGATTCTCCAATTCAACCTCCATTTTATCCGCGTTGGTTACAAAGTACGGAGAAAGGTAACCTCTGTCAAACTGCATACCTTCTACAGTTTTAACTTCAGTTTCAGTTCCTTTAGCTTCTTCAACAGTGATTACACCATCTTTACCAACTTTAGCCATCGCTTCTGCAATTAAAGAACCGATAACATCATCATTGTTTGCAGAAATAGAAGCTACTTGTTTGATTTTGTTATTGTCTTCGCCTACAGTTTGTGACTGGGCTTTTAAGTTCTCTACAACTTTAGCTACAGCTTTGTCAATACCGCGTTTTAAATCCATCGGATTTGCACCAGCTGCCACGTTTTTAATACCAGCAGTAACAATAGCCTGTGCCAAAACGGTTGCAGTTGTTGTTCCGTCACCTGCGATATCAGCGGTTTTAGATGCTACTTCTTTAAGCATTTGAGCACCCATGTTTTCAACGGTATCCTTTAGCTCAATTTCTTTAGCAACCGTTACACCATCTTTAGTGATTGCTGGGGAACCAAATTTTTTATCGATAATTACGTTTCTTCCTTTTGGACCTAACGTTACTTTAACTGCATTGGCTAAAATATCTACGCCGCGTTTTAAAGCATCGCGGGCTTCTACATTGTATTTTACTTGTTTGGACATTTTTTTTTAGATATGAGATTTGAGTATTGTGTATTGAGAATTTAAAGTCGCAATTCACTAATACCAAAAATTTAAAACTAATTTATTTTAATTTATTACGATGATGAGTACTCAATACTCACATCTCAATACGCAATACTTATAAAACTGCGTAAATATCAGATTCTTTCATAATCAAATACTCTTTACCTTCGTAGGTAATTTCAGTACCCGAATATTTTCCGTAAATCACTTGGTCTCCAACTTTAACAGTCATTGGTTCATCTACTTTACCTTTTCCAACTGCTACAACGGTTCCGCTCTGAGGTTTTTCTTTTGCTGTATCAGGAATGTAGATACCTGAAGCGGTTTTTTCTTCTGCAGGAGCAGCTTCTACCACTACTCTATCTGCGATAGGTTTAATGTTCAATGCCATAATTGTTTATTATTTAAATTTTCTTTTCTACCCCCTGCTCATCATACAATATGCCAAATAAAAAAAATGTCAAATTTTCACCAGTTACGGCAGCCACTGGAAATCTCGGAAAATCAAAGGGTGTCAGCTTGTCAGTTCTAATCCAACAAAAAAGGTTGTTTTCGTTTAAAAAAACAACCTTTTTTTTGACAGCTTATTTTTATTTATACCAATCGGTAAATTGGGTGCCGCCCGAAGCTGCCCAAGCGCTAAATTTTGGATACGCTTCGTTTACCGGTTTACCTTCGGCCGGATAGTTAAATTCTTCGGTAAATTGTAAAGCCCAAGGCCAGTTATTTGTACCGATATAATATTTTCCAATTTCTTTTTTTGAACGGTCGTCTTCATAACCAAATAATGCCCCGTCAGCAAGGGATGTTGGTGTTTTTCCCGGAAGATGAATTTCGTGAGTTCTTCGTCCATCGCTTATTAAAAATGGATTGTAAGGCGCATTGCTTAAAATATCTGTAGCCTGCGGGCTTGTAAAAATAATTTCAACGCTAACCACCCCGGTTGAGCTACCATTTTCTGTATAAAGCGCTTTTTGATCATCAAACGGAATAATAACCGCTTTCTGCTGCCCCGCTTCTGTTCCGTTAGCGTTTGTTTTTATATAACTTTTTGATTTTAGCTGCCCAGCTGTTGATGCAACCACAGAAGAAGCAAATGGAAACTCCACACCAAATCCGTTATGAAAATAAGCCAATGCAGTTGTTACTTTGTAGTCGGCGGTCATTTCAACTACTTTATTTTCGGCATTGCTTACATATTTATAGCGGTAGTTTATGCCTAAATCATTCATATCATAATCTCCTTTCAAAGGCCATTTATCTTCAAAAGCAAGTGTTCCCCAACCATCTTTACATGGAAAGTAGTTATTGTAAGCTTTTTGCGAATCGTTCGGGTATTCATCTAATTGGTCGTACACGCCATCTCCGTCTGTGTCTTGTGGTGTATCCAGCGTAACAACGCCTTGCTTTGATATTGCATCTTTTGGGTAACAATCTGCATATAGCACTACATCGTTAAAGTCGTGATCACAAAAAGCTTCGGTTTCACGGTTTAGGTCCTCAATACCGATAACAAAAATATCCTCCTGTGCAAAATTAAGCAGTACAATGTGTTTTTTTAGAACGTTTGTACTCTCCGGGTTATATTCTTGGTTACTGTAAAATTTAGCAGCATTGCTTTTAACAAGTTTAGCAGCGCTGTCCCATCCGTTCGATAGTAAAAGAATGCCGATACTAGTACCTGCGTTAAACGTTCCAAGGCTAACGCGATCGCCTGAAATCATAGCCCCGCTTGAGCCAATTGCCGAAGCGTTTGGAAAAATATATTTCACGTTTGAAATTTCTGATGCATTTGCAGGGGGATTATTAGTTGGGTAGCTATAATAGGCTATAGCATTGGTTAAACCCGCTCCCTCAGAAACAAAGGTTACGAAAACCTCGCCTGTTTTTACAAGGTTTAAAGTTTGGGTTGCGCTGTTTGCGAGAAAAGATGGGTGGTGTACGCGTACATCAGATCCATCTGGAATAGAAGCATTGATATGATTTAAGAGACTGTTACTTACCTGGCCGGCTTGTGGCGTTAAATAGTTAGGCCGTCCGTTGTCATCATAAGTCCCCAAATATCCGTAAGCAGCGTCCATTGTTTTAACAGCCTGCGATGTTTTGCTTTGTGTAGCTTTGTTATTTGTTGGCACAATAAAGTTACCTTCTAAACCTTTCTTTCCACCAATGGTTAAACTTAACTTGTTGTTGTCTAAATACCCAAGAATTTCGTTTTGCAAGCCAACATAGTTTGTTTTAACAATAATTTGATCAATATAACTGGCCACATTTAAGTCTAAATCTATATTTCCGTTTTTATTTGTTAACGATTTTAATAGCTGATTTCCGTTTTTAGCATTATACAACGTCACAGGTACGTTTGCAATTGGCTGATTGTTATTTGTTAAAGCCTTTAAAGCAATTTTTATAGTTTTTGTAGTGGAAAAATTGAATCCGTTTGGAGCAATATTTTCTGAACTATTACCTTCTTCAACAATTGATGAATTTTCTTTTTTACAGGCAACAATAGCGGTTAAAAGTAGTAATGCTATAATTAAACGTTTCATGTTTTTATAATTTATACGCTTTATACGGCTGGTTTATTAAAAAGTTCAGCTGCAACAGCGTATGCTAGAAACATACCACAGTCTGTTTTTTACGGATAAGGGCGTGAGGAAAATACCTAAAAAATAAGTTTAAGCTGGTTTTAAGGGTGTTTTTTGCCTAATTCGATTGTAACGAAGCGACTTGAAGAAGTATGCTAAAAGTATAACTACAGTGCAAAACTGGGGAAATGCGTGTAAAAATGGTTCGACTGTTCCACAGTTTGCGGAACCTTTTAAATGAGTTAAAGCCTACAAGATTTGCTTTGCCGTTTAAGCTAACTCCACGTTTATGTTGACCTTTTTCAACGTTAGCAAACTTTTTTGACTTTGCTAAGGTAGCGGCTTAGCTTTTTAATATTAGCTAAGCATTACGCATATAAATCAAGCAGGTATTTATTCCGCAAAAAACGCTCGCTCTTTACGCAGCTTTTTCTTCTCTACCCGGGCTGATACGTATATGCTCAGTTCGTAAAGCAAAAACAGGGGCAAACTTACCGTCAACATGGTGGGGATATCTGGTGTGGGCGTTACTACGGCAGCAATCACTAGGATGATAATTACGGCGTAACGTCTTTGATCTTTCATGAACTTTGGCGTCATTATTCCTAACTGTGAAAGAATGTAAATAACCACAGGAAGCTCAAAAACCGCTCCGGTACATAACGTTAAGGTAGCTACGGATGAAAAGTAGGAATCAATAGTAATGGTATTTTCAATATCAGGACTTATACTGTAGTTAGACAAAAAATTTACAGACAAGGGTGCAACTATAAAATAGCCAAACAGCAAGCCAACAATAAAAAGCATACTTGCATAAAAAACAAAGCCAGTGGCAGATTTTCTTTCACTATCTTTTAATGCGGGCTTAACAAACCGCCAGATTTCCCAAAGTAGATACGGAAATCCTAAAACCACACCCGTCATTAAAGCCGAATTTATTTGTAAGGTAAATTGACCTGCCATCTCGGTATTAATTATTTTACCGGGGATATTGGTAATACAAAAACCTGGACCCATGTTAAAATAATCACCTATTTTACACATCATGCGGTACGTCCAAAAGCTGGGCTTATGCGGACCCATAATTACGGTATCAAAAATAAAATCGTAGTAAATAAAACAAAATATAGTGGTAATAATAATGGCAATTGCCGAACGAACAAGGTGAATCCTTAACTCGGCCAAATGGTCAAAAAACGACATTTCTGCTTCTAAATTTTTGCCTTTATTTTTTACAGATGCTACTAAGTCTGTTTTTCTTTCTTTACCCATTGCTGTTTACCCTAAACTAAAATACCATTCTGAATTACGTCAAAATGGTATTTTAAGTTTTATATTATATTCATTAATCTTCGGTTCCTAAATCAAAAGACTCCATAAACTTTGTGGTAAAGTTACCGGCTCTAAAGTTTGGATCTTTTAAAAGTTTAAGATGAAAAGGTATGGTTGTTTTTATTCCCTCAATTACAAATTCGCTCAACGCTCTTTCCATCGTATTTAACGCCTCTTCTCTGGTTTGTGCCACACAAATTAGCTTGGCAATCATCGAATCATAATTTGGAGGAATTGAGTAGCCTGCATAAACATGCGTATCTACCCTAACACCATGGCCACCCGGAGAATGAAAATGCGTGATTTTACCTGGCGACGGTCTAAAATTATTGTATGGATCTTCGGCGTTAATTCTGCATTCGATAGCACACATTTCTGGAAAATAAGATTTTCCCGAGATCGGAATTCCAGACGCAACTTTAATTTGCTCTTTAATGAGGTCGAAATTAATGACTTCTTCGGTAACCGGATGCTCTACCTGAATACGTGTATTCATTTCCATAAAGTAAAAGTTTCGGTGCTTATCTACCAAAAACTCTACAGTACCAGCACCTTCATAATTCACAGCTTCTGCACCTTTTATTGCCGCTGCACCCATTTTTTCGCGTAGTTCTTGCGTCATAAATGGCGAAGGTGCCTCTTCAACCAACTTTTGATGACGGCGTTGAATAGAGCAATCTCTTTCTGATAAATGACAAACAGTGCCAAACTGATCGCCAATAATTTGGATTTCAATATGCCTAGGATCTTCTATGTATTTTTCAAGATACATCCCATCATTGCCAAAAGCTGCAGCTGATTCCTGACGGGCGGAGTTCCAAGCATCTTCAAAATCTTCATCTTTCCAAACCTGTCTCATTCCGCGGCCGCCACCACCTGCTGTGGCTTTTAAAATAACCGGGTATCCTATTTCATTCGCAATTCTTATTCCTTCTTTTACATCGGTTAACAAACCCTCAGAACCAGGAATTGTTGGTACGCCGGCAGCTTTCATGGTGTCTTTAGCCGAAGCCTTATCGCCCATTCCGTTGATTTGTTCTGCGGTGGCTCCTATAAATTTAATCCCATATTCATGGCAAATAGCAGAAAATTTGGCGTTTTCAGATAAAAAACCATAGCCTGGATGAATTGCATCTGCATTTGTTAATTCTGCTGCAGAGATAATATTAGGGATATTTAGGTATGAATCTTTACTAGGGGGCGGGCCAATACACACAGCCTCATCCGCAAAACGAACATGTAAACTTTCTCTATCTGCGGTTGAATAAACTGCTACTGTTTTTACCCCCATTTCTTTACAAGTGCGGATAATACGGAGTGCAATTTCCCCTCTGTTAGCAATTAAAATTTTTTTAAACATAATAACGGTTTTATCTATCTGTTAATTTGTGCGGAGAACTCTTAAAAGCTCTGATAAAAAAATACAAATAAACTAGGACGGATCTACCAAGAACAAAGGTTGGTCGTACTCTACCGGTTGAGAGTTTTCTACCAAAATCTTAACAATTTTTCCAGAAACTTCCGATTCAATTTCGTTAAAAAGTTTCATAGCTTCAATAATGCACAACACCTGTCCGGCAGCTATTTCATCTCCAACGTTTACAAAGTTAGGCTTGTCCGGTGCGGAAGAACGGTAGAATGTGCCAATCATTGGTGATTTAATTACTACATACTTGCTGTGGTCATCCGCAGCTACGGCTGGTGCCGCTGGCGTTGGGTTTTGTGTAGCTTGCGGTGCTGGAGCGGCAGCCTGTATTTGCGTTGCCGCAACTGGCGCTGCTAAAGTGGCATTTACGTAGGTTGGCTCTTGCGTGGTTTTTATAGTGATTTTGAAATCTTGTTCTTCGATAGAAACTTCATTCACGCCTGATTTTGCAACAAATTTAATCAGGTCTTGAATTTGCTTAATGTCCATTCCCATATTGGTGTGGTTTAAATTGTGTGTTTAATTTTAGAAATCTAATATAACAATTATCTGTAAAAATAATTTAGTATGCCCATTTGAGGTATAAAGAACCCCAGGTAAAACCACCTCCAAAAGCGGCCAAAATTAAATTATCTCCCTTTTTTAATTTGTCTTCCCATTCCCACAAGCAAAGCGGAATAGTTCCGTTTGTTGTATTGCCGTATTTTTGAATGTTTATCATCACTTTATCTGATCCAACTCCCATTCTATTAGCGGTAGCATCGATAATTCTTTTATTAGCCTGATGAGGCACTAGCCACGCAATATCATCTGCGGTAAGGTTATTTTTCTCCATTATTTCCGCCGCAACATCTGCCATATTGGTAACGGCAAATTTAAATACAGCTTGCCCCTCTTGGTAAACTGCATGGTAGTTTGCATCAACGGTTTCGTGGGTAGCTGGGTTTAAAGAACCACCTCCTTTTATGTTAAGGTAAGCTTTTCCGGCGCCATCGCTTTTTAAAATAGAATCTATAATTCCGTTGCCTTCCTCATTAGGTTCAAGTAACGCTGCGCCACAACCATCACCAAAAATAATACACGTTACCCTATCCTGGTAATTAATGATGGATGACATTTTATCACCGCCTACTACCAGCACCTTTTTATGCTTTCCTGCTTCAATAAACTGAGCACCGGTGCTTAACCCAAATATAAACCCCGAGCAGGCTGCTTGTAAATCAAAGCCCCATGCATTTTTAGCACCAATTCTATCAGCCAAAATATTTGCCGTTGCCGGAAATGGCATATCTGGTGTTGATGTGCAAAAGATAATTAAATCAATCTCGTCTGCACCAATGCCTCTTTTTTTTAGGAGACCTTCAACAGCTGGCACCGCCATGTCTGAAGTGGCCAAGCCCTCACCTTTTAAAATTCTTCTTTCTTTTATTCCAGTGCGGGTAGTTATCCACTCGTCATTGGTATCTACCATTGTTTCTAACTCCTCGTTTGTTAAAACATAATCTGGTACATAGCCATTTACAGCGGTAATTGCAGCATGAACTTTACTCATATTTTTGATGTTATTTAAGAATTGAAAGCCGTTTTAAATCTTTCAATAATTTGGGTTTCAACCATGTCTTTAGACAATAGTATCATGTTTTTTATAGCCTCGGGACTAGAAATCCCGTGACCAATTATTACTGGCGCATTAACTCCTAAAATTGGGCTGCCGCCATATTGTTCGTAATTAAACCTGTCAAAAAACTCGTCTTTAAGCCCTTTTTTTAAGGTTAATACATAAAAAGATTCTGCTAATTTTAAAACAACGTTTCCGGTAAACCCATCACAAACCATAACATCGGCCTTTGCGTTAAACAAATCCCGCCCTTCAATATTACCGGCAAAATTCACCAATGATGATGCGCTTAATAAAGGATAAGTAGCTTGGGTAAGTAAATTTCCTTTTCCCTCTTCCTCGCCTAAATTCATCAAGCCTACCTTTGGGTTTTCTATCTGATAAACATACTTTGCGTATAGGCTACCCATTATGGCAAATTGCACTAAATGTTCTGGCTTGCAATCTGCATTTGCGCCCGCATCTAACAACATTCCAAATCCGCCTTTTTCTTTTGGGATAACTGTTGAAATTGCAGGCCTTAATACGCCTTCAATGGCTTTAACACTAAACATGGCGCCAACCAACATTGCGCCAGTATTTCCGGCCGAGGCGAAAGAATCCACCTTACCTTCTTTAAGGTATTGGAAACCTACCGAAATGCTTGAATTTGCTTTTTGAACAATAGCTTTTGTGGGGTGCTCGCCCATGCCAATCACTTCTGTAGTATGTACATACTCAAAAAGATCTGGGTTAAAACTCTGTTCTGTTAGTAAGGGAATAATTTGGTCTTTATCTCCAAATAATACGAGGTGTTGGTCTTTCGATAGGGTTTGATGTGCTGCAATTGCTCCTAAAACGGTTGCTTTTGGCGCATAATCACCGCCCATTATATCTAAACCAATTTTCATCGAGATAATTTACTTTTAATGAAATTGTTCTCAAAACCAGTTAAATAGTGGTTTCGAGTTTAAAAAAATCCTTGTGTAAGGTAATAAATAATTATTTACCCACACAAGGATTGTTAATGCATATCACTATGCAATAGAAGTATTTTCGATTAACAATTTACCTCTTAAGTAAAGGTTTCCATCAACGTTATAAGCTCTGTGTGGCAAATGCACTGCACCTGTTTCTTTATCCAGCCATAATGTTGGGGCGGTTGCTTTATAGTGGGTTCTTCTCTTATCTCTTCTTGATTTGGAGATTTTTCGTTTTGGATGTGCCATTTTTTCCTATTTTAATTTTTCCTAATGTTCTTTAATGCGTCCCAGCGTGGGTCTTCCTGTTTATTTTCTACTTCCTGGTCATTACTTATTGATAGCTCCTTAATTTTATTGAGCATCTCTAAATCACAAGCCGGGGTATTTCCAGGGTTTTCACATATACTTAAATATGGTACCGCCAAATTGATGATTTCGTATATAAATGTAGAAACATCAACTTCGCTTTCATTTTTTGTGATAATAATCACCTCTTCACTATCCGCCATTTCATCAGACTCAGTAAATTTTGCAATTAACCTGTCTTTTGTATCAACCTGATATGGAAAATTTGCTAAGCATTTATCACAACTCAATTGTATGCTTCCTTTAATATCAAAATTGAGAACCATTAAAGTTTCTCGCTTTTCTAACAACAAACTTACCTTTAGTAAGCCGTCTTTTACCAAGGAATATTCAAACTCATCAAAAAAGCGCCCATCAACTTCAAAATCAAATTGATGTTGACCAATTTTTAATCCCGTAAAGGGTATTGAATATTGTTTTAACGATTTCAAAGTTCCACAATTCAGCCTGCAAATTTAGGAAAAAATATTAAGGGCTAAAGTCTTTTTTTGAAAAATGAAAAGTGCTAAATCACATCGCCTATTTATCCATAAAATTGACATAAAAAGCTGCTTTTAGCACAAGAAGGGGCGGCTTTTTAGGCAAAAAAAAGATTTATCATTGCTACCCAAAAAACTTGCTAAACTAAATATGTGTAAAGGCTATTTAAAAAAATTTGGTGTTTTTCTGCCCAAGTAACGCTAATTTTATTAATCTCTATCTCTACTGTGTTTACTAAATGGAAGTGTGTTACTCACCATTGTTTCTTGCTCTCTTCTTCGTTTTACAATATGTATCGCCTGGAACAAGGCATCTCTAAAAGAACTTGCGGACGCTTCATTTTTACCTGCAATATCATAGCCTGTACCGTGGTCTGGCGATGTACGTACAACCGGCAGGCCTGCTGTAAAGTTAACACCATGATGAAATGCTAAAGATTTAAATGGTATTAAGCCTTGGTCATGATACATTGCTAAAATGGCATCAAACTGGCTGAACGCTTGATTTCCAAAAAAACCGTCGGCGGGGAATGCCCCGAAAGCGAAAATCCCTTCTTTTTGAGCCAATTCAATGGCTGGGTGTATAATTTCTTCTTCTTCCATCCCAATTAAACCACTATCGCCTGCGTGAGGGTTTAAGCCCAACACCGCAATTTTTGGCTTTTCAATCCAAAAATCATAACGCAGCGAGTGGCTCATTAAACGTAGTTTTGATAAAATCGCCTCTTGTGTAATATTTGCTGCAACATCTTTAACCGGAATATGGCCGGTAACCACACCCACCTTTAATTCGTTACTCACCAAAAACATCAATGAATCTGGCGATCCGGCCATTGCCTGTATATATTCGGTATGTCCGTGAAAGGTAAACTCATCACTTTGAATGTTATGCTTATTAATAGGTGCCGTAACTAAAGCATCTATTTTACCAGAAACTAAATCTTGCGTTGCTCTTTGCAAAGATAAAAAAGCATACTTACCGCCAATGTCATTGGCTTTGCCCAATTCTATCTTTACATCCTCTTCCCAGCAATTAATCATATTCGCTTTTCCATCGTGAGCACTCTCTGCTTGGTTAATCACCTGGAAAATGAATTCTTGAATACCCGCCGCCTTACGATGGAACGATGCTACTTTTGTATGTCCGTAAACAATTGGGGTGCAATACTTATAAATCTGAGCTTCTGAAAGTGTTTTAATAATCACCTCTAAACCTATTCCGTTTACATCGCCGATGGATATTCCTACTTTTAACAACTCGCTCATACAACAAAGATTTTTTTAATTTTTTGCAAAATAAAGATTTTGGCGTGAATGTTAATTTTAAAGATTAAACTTTCCGTAATTTGTGGCTCATCTAATTACAATTAATGAGTCTGGTAAAAGCCAAAAAACATTTGGGGCAACATTTTTTGACCGATAAAAATATCGCTGAAAAGATTGTAAATAGCCTAATACACCACAAAAATTATAACCATGTTTTAGAAGTTGGCCCAGGAATGGGTGTTTTGTCTGATTTTTTATTACAGAAAAAAGAGTTTGAAACCTACCTGATTGATATTGATACAGAATCGTTTAACTTTCTTAGAAAAAAATATCCCGATTTAGGCGATAAGCTACTAAACGCCGATTTTTTACAGCTTAATTTTAAAGATGTTTTCGCTTCTAGTTTTGCCATCATCGGTAACTTTCCTTACAACATTAGTTCGCAAATTTTGTTTAAAATATTAGAAAACCGGGCTTTGGTGCCAGAAGTTGTGGGAATGTTTCAAAAAGAAGTGGCCGAACGCTGCACCGCCAAACCTGGGACTAAAGAATACGGGATTTTGAGCGTTTTTTTGCAGGCATACTACAAGTGCGAGTATTTGTTTACGGTAAAAGCCGGTGTATTTAACCCACCTCCAAAAGTTCTTTCTGCAGTGATTAGGCTAAGCAGAAATGAAACCGCTGAGCTAGGCTGTAACGAAAAGCTATTTTGGCAAGTGGTAAAAGCGGGTTTTAACCAGCGTAGGAAAACGTTAAGCAATGCTTTATCGGGTGTTATACCAAAAGAAAAACAAAACGACGCTGGAGTTTGGACTTTGAGGGCAGAGCGTTTGAGTGTGAACGATTTTGTGGATTTAACCAATTTAATTCAACTTGCTAATGAGAAATATACATAAAGTTTTTTTTGTAATAACTTTTGCACTTAGCGCCGGCTGTGGCAACCGAAATAATGCGGGTGAAGTTGAAAATACCCAAAACCTTAGTTTAGACAGCTCCGCATTCCAAAACATTATTTTGCGAGATTCAATTACCTTGATGAAGTACAAAAATAGGGTAGATACGATCTCTTTTCCGGTAATTAACCCGCAATTTAAAGCTTTAGCAAAAAGTGTAACGCCCGAGGAAATTTTAGGTGAAAGGATTTTTGGAATTAAAGAAAATTATGAAAACTGTGGCTGTGGCTATACTTTTTTGAACTATCGGAAAACGTTCTCTAATTCGAACATAATATCTTTGGTTTTTCAAACATCTTTTGTGGGGCCATACCCAAGCGAAACTACCATTTACAAAACACTAAAAATTAGGGATGGAAAATTGTACACGCTTAAAGAGCAATTGGCTGAAGCAGGTCAGGTTTTTGTGTTAAAAGGCTATAAAGATGAGCTACTAAAAAGGCTGGAAGCAGACAAAAGCAATCATGAAGAAGCAGATTACCAAGTGGCTTACCTGCAGATAAAGCAAAATATTGGCGGGTTAACGTTTAGGGCAATTGATGATAACTATATCGTAAGCGGCGATTCAATCATTGTAAAAACAGAGCCTATTTTGCCACACGCAACGTTAGCCTGGGAAATTAATAGAAAGCTGAGCTTTTCCTTAGCAGAATTAAAAAGGTTCAGAAAAAACAGCGCAAGCATTTAAAAAATGAAGAAAATATTAATAGTTGATGATTTACACCCGGCCTTTAAGCAGGCGGCAGAGGAGATGGGTTTTGAAGTAGATGACCGTCCGCTAATAAAAAAGGACGAGGTTTTAGCAATACTAAAAAATTATGAAGGTTTGGCAATCAGAACGAAATTTAGGGTAGATGCCGAGGTTATTGCAGCCGCCCCTAATTTAAAGTTTGTTGCAAGGGCTGGTGCAGGTATGGATAATATTGATGTGGCTTTGGCCGATGAAAAAAACATTCAGTTAATTAATGCGCCAGAAGGAAACCGAGACGCTGTAGGCGAACATTGCGTGGGGATGTTGCTCTCTTTAATGAACAATTTTAATAAGGCTGATGCGGAAATAAGAAGCGGTATTTGGGATAGAGAAGGTAATAGAGGCTACGAGCTGATGGGCAAAACCGTGGGAATAATTGGCTATGGCAATAATGGCAGCAGTTTCGCTAAGAAACTTAAAGGATTTGAAGTTAAGGTTTTAGCTTATGATAAATATAAAACAGGTTTTTCTGACCAGTTTGCTACCGAAGCAAGTATGGAAGAAATAGTTAAACACGGCGATATACTAAGCTTGCATATTCCTTTAACTAAAGAAACCAGGCAGTTGGTAGATGATGAGTACTTGCTCCATTTTAAACGACCTATTTTCTTTATAAATGCCGCCCGTGGCGAAATTGTAAACACAAAATCAATTTTAA
>DASVGY010000096.1:0-9280 GCA_036379295.1 Pelobium sp. | reverse complement strand
CCCAAGGTGAGAAAGTTAATGGGGAAAGTCAAAATCCGTAAAATAAACCCAATAGTTGCGTTTACCAAAGCAAGTAAAATCCCAACTAAAATTGCACTTCCAAAACCATCAACGGTTACTCCGGGAATTAAAAAGGCAGCTAAAAGAACAGCAATGCCCATAATCAAAATTTCAAGAATCAGTTTCATTTCCTAATTTTATAAGGTGAATATTAAATTTTATGCTTTGCCTTTTTATCGGCATTGAATATGCTTTAAGCAATATATTAGCCAACGGAATTTAAACTTTATAAACCTTTATAACGTTGTGATTGTAGCACTATAAACTTAATTAAAAATCATCAAATTAAAAAAAATGGCTTTATCAGATCCTTTAGCAGAACGTATGCGCCCCAATTCTTTATCGCAATATACGGGGCAACAGCACTTGGTAGGCGAAGGTGCGGTTTTACGGAAAGCTATTGAAAACAACCATATTCCTTCGATGATTTTTTGGGGGCCGCCGGGAGTAGGAAAAACCACCTTAGCTTTTATTATTTCTAAAAATTTAGACCGGCCGTTTTTTTCTTTAAGTGCGATTAATTCTGGCGTAAAGGATGTGCGGGATATGATTGAAAAAGCTGCCCAATATAAAAAAGGCGGAATTGTGCCGGTGTTATTTATTGATGAAATTCATCGCTTCTCAAAATCTCAACAAGATTCTTTATTGGGTGCTGTAGAACGAGGTTTGGTTACGCTAATTGGAGCTACCACAGAAAATCCGTCTTTCGAGGTGATATCTGCTTTGCTTTCCCGCTGTCAGGTTTATATTTTGCAAAACCTGAAAGAAGAAGAACTGATTAGTTTATTAGATAATGCCATAAAAAACGATGAAGTTTTAAAAGAAAAAAACATTGAACTTAAAGAAACAGAAGCTTTAATTAGGCTTTCAGGTGGTGATGGACGTAAGCTTTTAAATATTTTTGAGCTACTGGTAAACGCCGCAAACGATAAGAAAGTAACCATCACCAATGATTTTGTGTTGAGCCATGTGCAGCAAAATATGGCACTGTATGATAAAACCGGAGAACAACATTATGATATTATTTCGGCTTTTATTAAATCTATCCGCGGAAGCGACCCCAATGCGGCAGTTTATTGGTTAGCCCGAATGATTGAAGGCGGCGAAGACCCCAAATTTATTGCCCGGCGATTGCTGATTTTGGCTTCGGAGGATATTGGGAATGCTAACCCCAACGCTTTATTGTTGGCAAACAACTGTTTTCAGGCAGTAAATGTGATTGGCTGGCCCGAGTCGAGGATTATACTTTCGCAAGCGGTTACTTATATGGCTTCATCTGCGAAAAGCAATGCCGCTTACGAAGCTATTGGCAAAGCACAGGCCTTGGTAAAACAAACTGGCGATTTACCGGTTCCGCTACATTTACGTAACGCCCCCACCAAGCTGATGAAAAACTTAGATTATGGCAAAAACTATAAATATGCCCATGCTTTTGAAAACAATTTTACCGAGCAGGAGTTTTTTCCGGATGACTTAAGCGGCACTAAACTTTACGACCCGCAACCAAACCCAGCCGAACAAAAAACCAGAGCACATTTGAAAGAACTTTGGAAAGGAAAGTACGAGTATTAGCTATGCTAAAACGTTGGGTTTATCCGATGTCGTTCATTTTTATCACTTAAATAAAAAAGCCATTCTGAAAAATCAGAATGGCTTTGTTTCTTATTTATTAATCGCTTTTAAAATATAACTATATGAATACTTGCTATCTAAAAGTCGATATTGTGCGTGAGGTAATGCTCCCCAGCTATTATCACCTCCAACGCCACGCTGTTTTAAATCAATATTTACCACCACTGCATTTGCTTTTGGCACATCAGACGGATGTTGATTTTTTTTGGTTAAACCCGGGTCTAAACTTTCGGCTGTGTAAGTAATGGCACTAAAACCCAGCGGCTGTAACCCGATAACCTGAACACCAACACCATCTTTGTTTTTGATATTAAACCAACGGACATCTGTGCGGTAACCGTTTTCTTGTGGGCGAATGTAGTTAGCCGTAAACTGGTTTTCAACCTTATCCTGATAGAGGCCTAAAAAAGACGAAGTATTTCTATCGCTATAATTTTCCCAAGGACCGCGTCCGTAGTAAGATAAATCATCTGCACTTAAAGGTAATTTAATGCGCATACCAAAACGAGGAAGTTCTGGCTGGTTTTTTCCATTCATCTCTATGCTTGATTCTATTTTTATTGCGCCATCATTTAAAATGGTGTAATTAAGTGTGTAAATCGCATCAACATCGTTAAGGTAATAAACCACTTTTATAGGCAAGCCGTCAACACTTTTATCACCAACTTCTACTTGTTTGATTATTTTATTGAGGTGGGCAGTTCTCCAAACATTACTCACATTGTACATCTTATTACCAAAATCATTATCGGTTGGCGCTCGCCAAAAATAAGGCTCAGGATAAGCATTTAACACAGATTTTCCGTTAATCGAATAGTTGGTTAACATACCGGTTTTGGTATTAAAGGAACCAGAAATTTGGCCCGAAGAGAAATTTATAGCCACACCCACTTTGCTTGTTGTTAATTCCCCTAAGTTTTTCTTTGTTTTTGCGAAATAATTGACCGCATCATAACCGAATTGTTCCCTTGCCATTTCAAAATTTGCAGGTATCAAAGCGGCGGCGGCTTTTGTGTAAGCATAAACGTTTAATAAGTACTCATTACCATCGCTGAAATCAACAGCCGGCAAATTAATTTTAATCTGCTTTTCTTGTTGGGCAGCTACATCAGCGGTAAAATTACCTGATTTAAATACTTCGCCGTTTTTAATGATGATCCATTTGAACTGATAATCAGATAGGTCTTTAAAACTGAAAACATTTTGAACAGTAATTAATCCTTTTTTCCAATCTTTATCTTTAAACAAAATATTTTGATAAACCTTTTTTACTTCATGTAAACCTGGGTGTGGCGTATGGTCTGCGGCAACTAATCCATTAGCGCAAAAATTTTCATCGTTATGAAGATTTAAACCACCTAAATCACCACCATAAGCCCAAAATGTTTTCCCGTCGGCATCAGTTGTTTTAATTCCTTGGTCAATCCAATCCCAGATAAACCCGCCTTGCATGTGCTTGCTGCTCATGATAATATCCCAATATTGCTGAAAGTTACCCGTACTATTTCCCATGGCGTGAGCATATTCGCACATAATAAACGGACGGGTTTTAGTTTGGTCGGCAGCATAATCCATCATGTGTTGGATGTTTGGATACATGGGGCAAACAATATCTGTGTTAGCTTCTTCGCCAGCTTGCTCAAACTGCACTGGCCGGCTATAATCGTTTGCTTTTAACCACTTGTAGGCATCAAAAAATACGGGGCCATTTCCGCATTCGTTGCCCATGCTCCAAATAATAATTGAGGGGTAATTTTTATCCCTCTCAAACATTCTTTCAATCCTATCTTGAATAGATGGAGCCCATGATTTCAAAAAAGAAGGGTGTACGCTTTTATCAAAATTACCCTGTAAACTTGCACCCATTCCATGTACTTCCACATTTGCTTCATCTACCAAATAAAAACCATACTCATCCGCAAGTTTATAAATCATAGGGTCGTTTGGGTAATGACTTAATCTTATTGCATTGATGTTGTTTTGTTTCATCAACTGCATATCTTTAATAATACCTTCTTTATTAGGCACATGCCCTAGTATTTGATCATGCTCATGGCGGTTTACGCCATGTACAAAAACCTTTTTACCATTCACTAAAAGCTGAGCATCTTTTATTTCAACTTTTCTGAAACCAACTTTACTACTGGTAGCTTCTATCAGTTTGCCTGATTTGTCTTTTAACGCAATCACTAAAGTATATAGGTTCGGCGTTTCAGCAGTCCATTTTAAAGGTGATTTAATTTTCGCACTAAAGTCTAACGCTTGAACTGCACCAGCTATATTTTTCGACTGCTCTAAAACCAGCTTATCGTTAGCATCATATAACTGAATAGCTGCATTATAGCTAGCTTCTGTTTGGCTTTTAGCATTAGAAAACTTAGTATTTACATTTAACAAGCCGTCTTTATAATTATTTTCTAAATCGGCTTTAGCAAAAAAATCGGCTATGCTAAACTCATTTTTTGCGAATAAGTAAACGTCTCTTTCAATACCAGATAAACGCCAAAAATCCTGATCTTCCAGGTAACTCCCATCATGCCATCTAAAAACTTGAGCAGCTATTACATTTTTTCCTTTTCGAAGATATTTGGTGATGTTAAACTCAACAGGTGTTTTACTAGCTTTGCTTAAACCTACTTCCTGACCGTTTATGTACAAATACATAGCACCGGATACCGAACCAAAATGGATAAAAGTTTCTTTTCCATCCCAATTTTCTGGTACCGTAAAGTCTTTTCTGTAAGTACCCACCGGATTAAAAGAATGATCGATAAATGGCGGATTTTTAGGGAACGGGTAAACAATATTAGTATAAATTGGAATTCCGAAACCGTTGAGTTCCCAATTTCCAGGTACTTTAATATTCTTCCAACTACTATCATCAAAATTAGCTTGATAAAAGTTTAACGGGCGCTTTTCTGGTTGGTCTACATGGTTAAATTTCCATTGACCATTTAATAATTTGTAGCTATTAGATGCAGAAAATTCATCCTTAAGTGCATCGGCGATAGTTTGGTAAGCCGTAAAAGTGGCATGTGGTTTTTCAAGGTTGATATTGATAATTTTTTCATCTTCCCACTCTTTATAAGTGAATGCTTTAGTTTGAGCGACTGCCAGATTACAAGATGCGGCAATAATCAGCATTGCGCTTAGAAAAGTTTTTTTATACATATTTGGTTTTTTAGGATTTAAACCAAAAATACAGATTATTTAAATTTATAAGGGGAAGAATTGCTCAATTGAGGGTGCAATTTTATTCAATATTTTTTTGCTTAAAGAAACGCAATGATTAAAACCTGCGCTGAATTGATTTGGAGAGCGTAAAATCTAAAAAACAGAAAGGATATTTAATTATCCCCTCTGTTTGCTTTATGCATTAGCCAAGGCCCTATCTAAATGGACATATCCACCGTCAACATGTATAATTTGACCAGTGGTGTGGCTTGATTTTTCGCTTAACAAAAAAGCCACGGTATCGCCAATTTCTTCTATAGAAGTCATGCGGTTTCCAAGCGGAATGTTAGCCGTAATTTTGTTTAGGGTTTCTTCCGGATTATTCAATGTTTTAATCCAGTTTTCGTATTGCGGCGTCCAACATTCTGCAACTACCAAGGCATTTACGCGGATACCATATTTTAGTAATTCAACCGCCCACTCGCGGGTTAAAGCATTTCTACCGCCGTTTGCGGCAGCATACGCAGAAGTATTACCCTGCCCCGTTTCTGCGGTTTTTGAAGATATATTTAAAATACTTCCTTTTGATTTAATAAGTTCGGGTAAAGCGTAATGCGCCATCAAATAGTAATGCACCAAGTTGCGATGCAAGCTTGCCATAAAACCATCGTAAGTTCCATGCTCAAGCCCTACCCCATCATTTAAACCAGCGTTATTCACTAAACAATCAATTCTTCCGAATTGCTTAATTACTTGGTTAATTGCAGCTTTACAGGCTTCCGGATCTGTTAATTCTGCTTCCACCCCAAAAGCCTTGCCGCCATCTTTAGCAATCAGGTCAATCGCTTTTTGATTATCTGCTTGCTTTCTGCCAATAATTATGGTAATTGCGCCTTCCTTCGCTACGCTTTCTGCTATGCCAAAGCCAATTCCTTTTGCGGCACCCGTAATTACAACTACCTTATCTTTCAGATTTAAATCCATTATGTTTAATTTACAATTTATAACATTTGGACGCATTTAAGCCCCAAAAATTTTCTTGTTCGGTTAAAGATAAGTTACCGAGATATGCATCAACAATCCCAACTACTTTTGGGTAGTTTCCGGCCAAATTACACACCGGCCAATCTGAGCCAAACATCACCCTATCTGTACCAAAAGCCGAAAAAATCACGTCCAAATAAGGCACAAAATCTTGATATTTCCAGTTAATCCAATCTGCCTCGGTTACCATGCCCGAAACTTTGCAATAAACATTATGGTATTGTGCAAGTGCCGTAACAGCCGATTTCCATTGCTCAATTTCACCTAGTTTTATCAGCGGTTTTGCAATGTGGTTTAGCACAAAAACCTGGTTTGGAAACTGATCAACCAATTGCGCTGCATAACCCAGTTGATCTGGATATATCAAAAGCTCGTACACAAAATCATAAGCTTTCATTGCCGCAATTCCGCGTACAAAATTTTTATCGAGCATTAAATCTCGCTGTTCCTTCCCCTGTAATACGTACCTAAAACCTTTTAACTCTTTAAAATCACTGTAATAAGCCAGTTTTGATGAAATACCTTCATCCAAATAATCAAGCCAACCAATTACACCTTTAATGAAATCATTTTTTTTAGCTAAGCCTAATAAAAAATCATTATCAGTTTCGCTTTCATCTGCCTGTACCGCAATACACGCACTTATCCCAAATTCGTTTAGCAATGGCTGTAAATCTGCCGGTAAAAAATCCCTTTGGATTGCCGCCATTTCATCACTTATCCAAGCATGTTGGTGCGGGCTATATTTCCAAAAATGTTGGTGTGTATCAATCTTTAGCATAAGCCACAATCGTTTGTTTAGCAGTTCCTAATCCATCAATCCCTAACTCTACCACATCGCCCGCTTTTAAATAAATTGGCGGGTTAAAACCAAGGCCTACACCATGCGGCGTTCCGGTAGAAATCACATCGCCTGGTAAAAGCGTCATAAACTCACTCAAATAAGAAACAACATGGGCAACGTCAAAAATAAAATCGTCTGTGTTACCATCTTGCATCATTTTATCATTCAGTTTTAACCAAAGACGTAAATTATTTGGATCGGCAATTTCATCTTTAGTAGCCAACCATGGACCAAGTGGCGCAAAAGTATCGCAACCTTTACCTTTAGCCCATTGCCCGCCACGTTCTAATTGGAAAGCTCGCTCACTTACATCGTTATGCAAAACATAGCCCGCCACATAACTTAAAGCATCTTCTTTAGCCACATAACTCGCTTTTTTTCCAATCACTAAGGCCAATTCCACTTCCCAATCCGTTTTTACAGAATCTTTTGGAAGCATAATATTATCGTTTGGCCCAACCACAGATGTTGTGGATTTAAAAAAGATAATAGGTTCTTTTGGAATTGGCGCATTGGTTTCTTGTGCGTGTTTTGCATAATTTAAACCGATACAAACAATTTTAGACGGGCGAGCGATTGGCGCTCCCAACCTTTCGCTGTCAGAAATTTGTGGAAGCGTGGATTTATTGGCTTCCACAAAAGCAGCTAACCTGTTAATACCATCCGTTTCAAAAAACTTTTCATCATAATCCCCGCCAAATAAGGATGTATCATACTTTTTACCATCAATAACTACCCCTGTTTTTTCTTTTCCTACCTGTCCGTATCTTATTAGTTTCATTTTTTTTTAGTTTTTTATAGTTGTTGAATGAGAGAATGATTGATTGTTTTTAAAGTTTACGCATCAGACCTTCTTCGGCACCAAAACTCTTTTTACTTGATATTTTTTACTTTTTACTTAATACTCAAAAACCTAATTATTCAGCTTTACAAATCCGCCATCAATAGGGTAATCGCAACCGGTAATAAATCCAGCTTCATCAGAACATAAATACAAAGCCAAAGCGGCTACCTCTTCTGGTTTACCCATCCGGCCAACTGGCTGACTTTTAGAAAGCTTTTCAAAAATTTCTTCCTGATTATTTGGGTAGTTTTTAGCGATAAAACCATCTACAAAAGGCGTATGGATCCTTGCTGGCGATATACTATTTGAACGAATTCCATCTGCCATATAATCTCTTGCTACCGACATGCTCATCGCAAAAATGGCTCCTTTACTCATTGAATAGGCAAACCGGTCAGAAATTCCAACTAAAGAGGCGATAGAAGCGGTGCTGAGGAGTACGCCGCCACCCTGCTTTTGCATTAGCGGGATAACTGCGTAAAAACAATTGTACGCTCCCTTTACGTTAACCTGATAAACCTTGTCAAAATCAGCCTCCTCCGTTGTTGTAGCTTTTCCAATGTTTGCAATGCCGGCGTTATTAACTAAAATATCAATCTTCCCAATCCCCTCAAAAACCTCTTTAACCTGCTTTTGGTTGGCAACATCGCAAGCGTAAGCATACGCCTGCCCAAATTGGTTGATTTCTAATACAGCATCATCTGCCGATTGCTTATTTAGTTCTACAATATGAACAACAGCGCCCTGCTTGGCAAACAAAAGCGATATGGCTTTCCCAATACCACTCCCTCCACCTGTAATCACTGCAGATTTTCCTTTTAAACTAAACATCTCATTTAAATTATTTTATTGATTTCCAGCTTTCGATTATTGCACTATTTTGGGCGTTTTAACACGCTATCCACTTTATCTTTTTTTGCCATTTGCTTTAATGGCTATAGCAAAAAAAGGATGCCGTTGCTATCGTTAACGCAACTTAAACAATGCAGAAAACACATTTAAGCTAATTTTATAAGCTCACTCCCCTTTTCCACGGAATAAAATCATCCTGATTCAACTGAACCGCTTTCGGAATTTCTTCTCCGCTTGCTACTTTAATACAGTATTCCAAAATCTCTTCGCCCATTTCCGAGATACTTTTTTCACCTGTAATTATCCCTCCCGTGTCAATATCAATGATATCGCTCATCCTTTTTGCCAAAGAAGAATTGGTAGCTACCTTAATCACCGGGCAAACCGGGTTGCCTGTTGGCGTACCCAAACCAGTAGTAAATAAAATTAGTGTAGCGCCGCTGGCTGCTTTACCTGTGGTTGCCTCTACATCATTCCCTGGTGTGCAAACCAAACTTAAGCCTGGCTTGGTTGCTGGTTCGGTATAATCTAAAACATCAACAACTGGCGATGTACCGCCTTTTTTTGCAGCTCCCGTACTTTTTATAGCATCTGTAATTAAGCCATCTTTAATATTTCCTGGCGAAGGATTCATAAAAAAACCTGAACCTACCGCATGTGCCTGGGCGTCATAATCCGTCATTAAACGAATAAACTTTTCTGCGGTGGCTTTATCTACACTTCTATCAATCATGTTTTGCTCAGCTCCGCACAACTCCGGAAACTCGGCCAACAAAACCTTAGCGCCTAAAGTCACCAATAAATCTGCGGTATAACCTACGGAGGGATTA
>DASVGY010000095.1:0-2993 GCA_036379295.1 Pelobium sp. | reverse complement strand
CAAAAGCATATTTAGCAAGAGTTTATTTTGATATGGGCGATTATCCAAATGCCTTTAACTATTCAAACGATGTGATTAATAACGGCGGCTTCAGCTTAGGCAATTCTGTTAATTATCCTTTTAATACTACCGGTGGTACTGTACCATCTCCACTACCAACTGGCGTAATATTTTTAGCGGTCTCAGATGGTAGCTTGCTAAGAGGGAATTTTTGGAATACAGATTTAAACGCTACATTTTTACCGCTCAGCACTCAGCTTTACGCAGATATTAACTCCAAAGGCGGTGACAGGAAAACGCAGCTTACGGCTGTTGCAAATAAGCCAGTTTCTTTAAAATGGTCTGGGGGTGCCGCAATTAATGTCCCAACTATGCGCTTGGCAGAAATGTTTTTAGTTAGGGCAGAGTCTAGGGTACAGAAAGGTGGGTTTGTTGATGCAGACGTTAGAGCTGATTATAATGCGGTAAGGGCGGTGGCAAATGTTGCTGCTGACAATACAACCTCTGGAGCTTCATCATTACTTTCAGCTATCCGAACTGAAAGGCATGTTGAGCTAGCAATTGAAGGTGATAGATTTCACGAATTGAGAAGATTGAAAGCCACCATTAGAGGAGTGGTGTACAATGACAGCAAAATGCTGTTAAAAATCCCTGATTCTGAAATAACAGCGAACCCAAATATAGTACAGAATTAAAAATTTAAGACATGAAAAAATTAAAAACACTTTTTTCCACACTTGCTATTTTCGCGTCAATAGCTTTAGTGTCTTGTGAAAAGATTAATTATGCTGATGTTGGTGAGCCCATATCACTTCAAGAAAATATCAAAGGCACCTGGAAAGTTAATTCAGCGACTCAGATTGATAATGACGCAGTAAATAAAAATTTCCCTTTAGAGGTTCAAAAATTGGACTTGACTACTAAGTTTCCATACAATACTGTTGTGTTTGCCTTTAACGGAGAGTCTACAGGAAATTACACTATAACCAACCCTGCTGGCGCCCCGTTATTTTTTCCTTTAACCGGAACCTGGTCTTTAGATGGAACTAAAAATGGACCATTAAGGGTAAAATTGGTTTCAGGTGCGCAAACCGCATTCTTGGATTTTGCAAAAGCATATCGAGCCTCAGAAAATAAGCTGAGTTTAAAATTTAGTAGGGCAGATAGTGAAGGTAAAGTTTTTTTAAGTTATGAATTTAATTTTAACCGTAATTAAGGTATCAAATCATGAAAAAAATATTAAGCGTATTGCTTATCCTGCTGGTTAGCGCTGGTTTGGCAAAAGCACAAAAAGCAAATCCTACATTCACTATTTCTCCGGCTAAATTCACGGCCGAAGATCTAATAACAATAACCGTGGACGTTACAGGAACATCATTGGCTACAAAAGGTCAGTTATATATATATGCATTTAATCAAGCTGGACCTGGTTTATATAATGACTTTTGTTCTGATCAATCTGGAGCAAAAATGACTGATGAAGGTGGTAATAAATGGTCATACAAATTAACTTTAACCAACTATTTCAACGCTACGCCGGCAAAAATCGGAACCACTTTTGGCTTCCTATTTAAAGCTTCTCAAGCCGGAGGATGTGGTCAGGACGCCAACCAATCGGTAGATTTTTCGGCTACAATCGAATCATTAGTGTATGCTCCAAACGTGTTTAGAATTTTTCCAAATAAGTTTACTCAGGATGATATTGTAACGTTTTATATGGATAAAAAGTTGTTAGACCCAAGTAAAACTGCATTAAAAAATGCCACTGAAGTTTATGTTTTTACAGACGTAGATTATATGCGCCCAGATGGCTCTACTGGGAATTTTCAAGTTTCGCAGTACTGCGAACCACTAAACACTAGTGACGGCAGTTATTATACCGGGCAAACAACAGTTGCCGATAATATTGCGCTTAAAGCAAAAGATGAAGGTAACGGGCTGTTCTCGTGGACTATTGTACCTGCTAAATTTTTTAGAATTGGAGATACCTCCAGTCCGAAATTCCCTCCCGCTGGTTCAAAAATTATAAAAATTAAAGTCCATTTCCGAACTAGACTGAGTCCGTATTGTCCCGGAACGGTTGGGGATGCCGGCAGTTTAGGAGATAAATTTGGTATTCCTTTCCAGTAAGATAACCAAGCTCCAAAGTTTACTTAAATAATGAATCTGATTTAAGCGTAATTAAGCTTAAGTCAGATTTTTTAAAGAACATTTAAAATGTATATTAAGTCCCTCCACTTCTATCTATTTTTTATTATACCCTTCATCTCCACAGCACAAACTAATCCTGTTTTATCTGTTGGCGATGTGGAAAAGGTTAAAATAGAGGGGCAAAACATAAAGTTTACCACAGAAAATGCGTTTGGAGAAATCATCGTTTACGGCTCTAATATCATTAGAGTCAGGCTCGATAAAAAGGAACTACAAAAAGATTTTTCTTATGCGGTAATTGCACAGCCTCAGCAAACCAAAACCCGCATTACGCAAACAGATGAAGCCATTACCGTTTCAACAGACTCTTTAAAGGTTATCATCAGTAAAAAACCTTATAACGTTGCCTTTTATACTTTAGATGGTAAAATCATCAATCAGGATGAAAAAGGTTTGCAAAACAGTTGGGTAGATGAAGAAGTTACCGCTTATAAACACATGCAGAACGGCGAACGTTTTATTGGCTTAGGAGAAAAAACAGGAAATTTAGATAGACGTGGCGAAGGCTATACCAACTGGAATACCGATGCTTTTGGTTACGCTACCAACCGCGACCCAATTTACAGCACCATCCCTTTTTACATGGGAATTCATGACGGCTTAAACTATGGGATATTTTTAGACAATACTTACCAAACAGATTTCAATTTTGGGGCGAGTAATGATCGTTTTTCTTCTTTTGCCGCTCAAGGCGGAGAGCTGAACTACTATTTCATTTACCATACCCAATTAAAAGACATTATTTCATCTTACACCGCTTTAACCGGGCGGATGAAAATGCC
>DASVGY010000094.1:0-47169 GCA_036379295.1 Pelobium sp. | reverse complement strand
TAACCCATGCATATTCTATTTATCAAAACAAAAAAAGAGCAATCATGAAAAGTCCAGTAGAAAGAATGAACGATTTTAAAGATGAGTTGGAAGCTAAAAGCCCGATTAAAAAAGAGGATTTAGGAAAAGAAACTACAGCAGAAGAAATACCCGAGAAAAAAGGTTCTTACTCCAGTACATTAGCCGATAAATCTCGCGTTAATAAAGGAGCCATCGGGATTGATAGAGACGCAGACCAACTCTAAAATTTTCTAAAAAAACCAAAAGCGAATTTCAAGAGAATTCGCTTTTTTTTATGAATAGATTGTGTAATTTATCATTTAACACAAAAGCGTTTCGGTTTTTAACATAAACGAGGGGGTTTCAAGAATCAAAAAAAACTTTTCAAATTGCTGCCAAATAAATAAATTGAGCAACAAATTACAAACCAACCCAAACCCAGCAAAACAATTTAAACCTAATAAGCGTTTAAACATCATTATGAAACGAAGATCTTTTTTAGCCAATACTGGCATCACTTTGGGCGCATTGGCGTTGAGTAATTATTCAAGTTTAGCTTCGGTTTTAGCTCAGGAGCCGTATAAAATTAAAATGCTAACCAACAATTTGGGTGTTTTTACAGAACAAGGCGGCACTATTGCATTTTTGATTCCCGAAAAGGGCGCTAACAGCGGTTTGGTGGTTGTTGATTCGCAATTTGTTAACCCTGCACAACATTTGGTTGAAGCGTTAAAAAAGAAATCAGAATTGCCTTTTGATTTGCTGATAAATACACATCATCATGCAGACCATACCAGTGGGAATATTGTTTTTAAAGGCTTGGTAAAGCATGTTTTGGCGCATGAAAATTCTTTGGCCAACCAAAAGCAGGTTGCTGAAATGGCAAAATCCAACGGAAAAGAAATTGTAGAGCAGTATTTTCCCGACACCGTTTTTGCGGCTGATTATCAATATAAAATTGGTAACGAAACCATAAAAGCACATTATTTTGGTGCCGGGCATACCAACGGAGATGCGATGATTCATTTTGAAAATCAAAATGCAGTGCACATGGGCGATTTGGTTTTTAACAAAAGATACCCATATATTGATAAAAGTGCCGGTGCGGATATTGGCAGTTGGATAAAGGTGTTAGATAAAGCAATGGCTACTTTTGGTGCAAAAGCCAATTATATTTTTGGACATGCTTATAACCCAGAAGAAATTGTGGGTACCGTTGAGGATTTGAAAGCTTATCAAAGGTATTTGGAAAAGTTATTGGATTTTGTAGGAAAAGAAATTAAAGCCGGCAAATCAAAAGACGAAATTTTAAAAGCGACCACAATCCCAGGTGCAGACGAGTGGAAGGGCGATGGTATTGAAAGAAGTTTAGATGCCGCTTATCAGGAATTGTACAAAGCCTAATTAAAATGCCGCAAATAGTTGTTGATAAAGTAAGTAATCAGCATGATTTAGAAAAAGTCTTCGCCATACGCAAAACTGTTTTTGTGGAAGAACAAAATTGTCCGCCAGCATTGGAGTGGGAAAACGAAGACGTTTCTATTCATTTCTTAGCCAGTTACAACGGAAAAAGCGCCGGCGCTTGCCGCTGGCGCAAAACCGAAAAGGGTTATAAATTAGAACGTTTTGCAGTTTTAAAAGAATTTAGAAACAAGGGTATCGCACAAGAAATGATTAAAACTGTTTTAGCCGATTTACCCCATGACGCTACGTACATTTATTTACACGCCCAACTAACGGCAGTTCCGCTTTACCAAAAAATGGGTTTTGCAACTCAAGGCGATCAGTTTGAAGAAGCCAATATAAAACACTATAAAATGGTTTTTAAATCCCCACTAAAATAGAGCCGTTTTAATTGGGCTTACTCAGCAAAAATTGGCTAAAAGTCTTATAAATGAGTCTTTTAACACATCTATATGTTAAGCTATTTTTTGATAAACGCGGTTATGTCCAACGTTTAAGATGTTTTTAAATAGGTTAGGGTCAATCTCTTCGCAGGCTTTTGAAACCTCCATAATCCCTTTAAAAAACTTACTTCCAGGGTTAAAATTAGCGGCATCATCCATCACCAAATAGCCATTTGGCTTAACTAATTTAGCGTAATTTTGTATATCTTCCTTACAAACCTTATAGCTGTGGTCGCCATCAATATATACAATGTCAAACGTTTGGTTTTGAACTTGCAATGCTACGTTTTCATCGTTTGAATAACCTTTGATCAGGTTAACCTGGTTCAAATCCAAACCAAAATTGTTAAACATCTTTTCAATATGAGCTAAAAAATCTTCCTGGATATGAATGTTCCCGTCAGCAAAGTCTCTGCGAATTGAGGGAACAATGTACGACAGTATTTTCCTGATGTAATAATTCCTGAAAAAACGATTATCCGGGTAATTACCTTCTAGCGGAGAAATGCCAGTGATATTAGTTTTTAAACCAATAGCCTGCGAAACTAAGGCCCATAAAGAAATCACCTGACCCTTAAAAATACCAATTTCCAAACAAGAAATTTCGCCCGTTCTCTCTTTTAAATCATTTAACAACAAATACCACATATAATGGAAAGAGCGGTCGCCAAAACCCGCTTGTTTTTCCTCTACATAGTCCCTATGTTTCTTTAAAAGCGCATTTTTGTTTACCTCCTCTTTAAAATGCTCCCAAATAAAATCGTTTTTTTCGGCAGTGTTTTTATAAGTTTCAACATAGTGCTTTAAAGTTTCCATAAGATAAATTGAATTCGAATTTTTTAAATACGCCGAAAGATAAAGGAAAAATTGTTTTCAGCCTAAATACTTTTATCTAAAAATTTTTAGAAATTGCATAGCGCTGCGTTGCGCCTAAACTTAAAAAATTCACTGGATTGAGATTACTTGTACTACTGGCATTTTTTTTTCTGTTGTGCAGCGGATATTTTATCCTGTACGGGAATTTATCAATTGCCGGGCCGGGCAGATTAGCATTGGCCATCATGTTCGTGTTTTCGGGGATTTTGCATATCAAATATCGCGAGGGCATTTATTTAAGCTACCCCAAATTTCTAACGCAGCTTAACAGAATTAAACTGGTTTTTATCATTGGCGATTTACAATTTGCGTTTGCAGCCGCTTTAGTTTTTGCAGATACTGCAAAAATGATGGTGCCGGCCTTGTTGCTTTATTTGGTGTCAGGTTTGTTTACCCAAATTAACGCCTGTTTAGGTAACGTTAGCATCAAGAGAGGAAATTACACCGGGAAAGGAGCTATTTATTTGCTGTTTAAAATTCCCGAACAACTAATTATTATCTGCTGGACCTATTATTTTACGCTGGTTTGCCGCTAGTTAGTTAATTTTATGGGCGCTTTAACACGCTTTTCACTATATCTTTTTGGCAAAAAAAGCCAAAAAGGATGCCGTTTCAATCGTTAGCGCAAAATATATCGGATAAAATGCTTGCTGCTTACTAAACTATAAACTGCCTAACTTTTTCTATCGCAAAATCCAGTTGCTGCTCTTCGGTTAAATTGGTATTATCTAAAATAATGGCATCATCAGCTCGCACTAGCGGGCTTTCTTCTCGGGTAGTATCTAAAAAATCTCGGTGCGCTAAGTTGTCAAAAATTTCTTCTAAACTCACTTCTTCGCCTTTAGCAAGTAATTCATTGTAACGTCTTTCAGCTCGTATTTTTGGGTCGGCAGTCATAAACAACTTCACCTGGGCGTCTGGAAAAACGGTGGTGCCAATATCGCGACCATCCATAATCAAATTTTTAGATTTTCCCATTTTCTGCTGCTTACGCACCATTGCTTTGCGCACCTCTTTAATAGAAGCAATTGAACTAACATTTTCAGAAACCGGCATTTGCCTAATCTCATCCGACACTTCTTCGCCGTTTAACAAAATATGTGATTGGTAATCTCTCGAATGGAAATTTAATTCAATATGCTCTAAGGCGTCAATAATTAAATCGTGGTTTTTTAAATCGGTGTTGTTACGTAAAAAATAAAGCGTTACCGCTCTGTACATTGCGCCGCTATCCACGTAAACAAAATGGAGTTTTTTAGCCAGCGCCTTTGCTAAAGTGCTTTTTCCGCAAGATGAGTAGCCATCAATTGCAACCACAATATTTTTATTCATCAATGGTAAAGGTAAGAAATTTGGATGAACGTTGTTAACGATTAAACTAGGGATTGGACTTAACGATATCAGCTTTATTTATCTTAAACACGCAAACAAAACCGTAATGCGAGAACAGAAATTGGATTTAATCCTTTTTCTTCCTTTGGTGTAGAAATGTGTATTGGAATGAAATTCTACTTTCTAAAATTTAAAAAAGCAGGGTTTAACGTTAAGGAAAAATAATTGTTGCTGCCAGCAAGGTTTAAGGTAGAATGTGCGTAGCCTAAATTTACTTTTTTAAGATGTAAGGAAAAGCCGAAGGAAAAGCCAGATAAACCCCCGAGTCCGTTGATGTTTAATTCTTTATGCTGCTGCAAGTTGTAGCCTGCTTGCAGGTTAAGCGCTTGGGATAACAGTAACTCTGCACCAAAAATCAAATGCCGACTGAATTTATTTACAAAAGTTGAACTTTTATCAATGGCTTCGCCCGTAATCAAATCAGTATCGTCGGTTGAATTTGGGTTTAAATAAGTGAGGTTAAATTGTTGCAAATTATTGTAGGTAATATGATATTTCAATGGCGCAAATTTTAGCTTTCTAGAGAGAGATACAGCAATTTGAAATGGTAGGCTTTCCCGTTGTTGGTCAAAAGCGTTTAGCTGATAGCCAATGTTTTTTAACATGATTCCGGCAGCTAAATTATTGAGGGTATCTTTAAAAGTTAAACTCAAATCGGTAGCAATGGCAAAAGAATTATAAATGTCATAAGAGCCGTAAATCAACTTTGCATTGGCACCATAGTAAATTTTGTTTTTCCAGTTTTTGCTATAGCCCAAGTTTAACAGGTAATCGCCGGCGGTAAACTTACCGCCAGTCGGCGTAGCGGTTGCGTCGTATTCTTCAAAATTTCCGTAATTGATAAACATCAAACCTATTGCTACGGTTTCAAGAGGCTTAACTTTTAAAGCATACTGAATATTTCCAAAATTTATGTCGGCAACGTAATTGCTATAATTCAATGAAAGTGAGTTCTGATGCTCATTTGCTATCAAAGATGGGTTAATAAATGTTTCTTCAAAATCTGCGTCAACCTGCATGGGTAAAGCATTACCCAAGGCTGCAACCTTTGCAGAATTTGGTAAGTTTAAAAAGCGAAAAACTCCTTTTCCGCCCGTTTGCGCACTGGAAAGCTCCATCATAAAAAATATCGCACAAAAAAGCAGGAAGAAAATCTTTTTAAACATGATATGGCTAATTTAGCTTTAATTATGAAATTTAATAAAGAGCTTTTGCAAAAGGAGTTTAGCTTTAAAACTTCCAGAAGCGGCGGAAAGGGCGGACAAAATGTTAATAAAGTAGAAACCAAAGTAGAGTTACTTTGGGACTTAGATGCTACTCAAGTATTTACAGAGGAAGAAATTTTAATCATTAGCGCAAAACTAAACAACAGAACAAATTCCGAAGGCGTATTTTCCGTTACCGCAGAAGAAGCAAGATCGCAGCTAAAAAACAAAGAAATAGCGGTTAAAAAGGCTTTTCAGCTTATTACAGAAAGTTTATTGGTTCAAAAACCCAGAAAAAAATCTAAACCTAGTTTTGCAGCTGTACAAAAGCGCTTGGATGGTAAAAGGAAGCAGGCTCTCAAAAAAATAAACCGAGGAACAAATTTCGATTAAAAGCGATAATAGATGCCAATTGAGCCATATTGTTCAGAGCGTTTTGCTTCTGGCAATTCTTTGCTTTTAAAAATAACAGAAAAGTCAAGCGTCCACCGCGTACTAGCATAAGCAGCGCCAATTTGTTGTGCAAAAACAATCCGGTTTGGTTGGTAAGTTACTGGTCCTTTATCTTTTACAAATAAGCCGCCTTGTATAGTGGCATTATAGGCTACAAAGTTTAAAGATGGTTTTACAAAGAAGTACAACTCGTTTTTATTGATGTTTGGTTCAAGCTTTGTAGAAATATTACTTTGAGTAGCTGCCGAATGGCTGAAGGGATTTAGTTTGCCGGTTCTAAATAAAATGCCAGCCTTTACACCAGAATAGGTATTTCCTAAACTTGCGTTAACAGGCACAGAAAAGTCGAAGGTTTTATTTTTGTTTCTGAACAAAAAGTAATGTAAATCAGCAGAAAAGTTTAAGCCAATTTCATCTTTTACTTGGTATTGCCAGCCAGAGATTTCATAAAATCCCACTGTATTATGTAAAAGCGTTTGCCCTTGTTCTGCTAATGCTGCAGGACCAATGGTGCCAACCTGAAGCGCTACCCTTGCGCTGTTCTCATTTGGTTTAAGCCACTGTAAGCTGCCTTCGCCATAAAGATAGCCTGCAAATGGCCTATCTACGTTTTCAATTGATTTAGTTTGCCCGGATTTGGCGTTGTACATTTCTTGCCCTAAAGATAAGCCCCAAATTTTTTTTGTAGCACTGTCTTTTTTGTTTTTGATAGCTTGCCTAAATTTTATAAAAAGACCATTGGTATAATACCTGTCTTGCTTTGTTCCTAAATAAGCGTCGTTATCCGAACGGAAGCCGAGTTCATTTTTATAAAAACCGGTCTGCGCAAAACTGCAAAGGCTAAATAAAAAAGCAAGTAAAAAAATGAAAGTAGAGCGCATAAAAAAAGCCGAAAAGAGATCGGCTTTAAAAATACAATAATATTTGCTAATGCTTTCGCCATTAGCTGGCTATAGCTGTCTTTTTTTCTTCGCGGTAGCTGATATCGAGGGCGTTTTTTACCTTATTTGGCATCAAAGCAAGTTTTACCACGTCTAACATATTTGTAACGTAGTGGAAATTCATGTCCTTGATATAATCAGCTTTTATCTCTAAAATATCTTTTTGATTTGCCTTGCAAAGAATTACTTCTTTGATATTTGCTCGTTTCGCAGCTAAGATTTTCTCTTTGATACCGCCTACGGGCAAAACTTTTCCGCGTAAAGTAATCTCGCCAGTCATGGCTAAATTTTGTTTAACCTGTTTTTGCGTAAACGCTGATGTTAGCGCCGTTAGCATAGTTATACCGGCGGAAGGGCCATCTTTTGGTGTTGCCCCAGCCGGAACGTGGATGTGTAAATCCCATTGGTCAAAAATCCGGAAATCAATTCCTAAATCAACCGCGTGTGCCCTAATATAAGCCAGGGCAATTACTGCAGATTCTTTCATCACATCTCCAAGGTTTCCGGTTAAGGTCATTTTCCCTTTTCCGGGGCTCAAACTTGCTTCAATAAATAAAATATCGCCACCAACTGACGTCCAGGCTAAGCCAGTTACCACTCCGGCAACATCGTTATTTTCGTAAGCATCTTTATCAAAATAGGCAGGTCCAAGCGCTTTTTGCACATCCTCGTAAGAAAAATTGACGTTATAGGCTTCTTCCATAGCAATTTTGGTAGCTGCGCCACGCACAACAGATCCTAAAGCCTTTTCTAAGCTTCTAACACCAGATTCGCGGGTGTAATCTTCAATAATTTTTTCAATGATGGCAGGTTTTAAAGCCAAATCTTTTGGTTTTAAGCCGTGTGCTTCTTTTTGCTTAGGCAGCAGATGCCTTTTGGCAATCTCCACTTTTTCTTCAATGGTATAACCATTTACTTCGATGATCTCCATCCGATCAAGCAAGGCTGGTTGAATGTTATTTAAAGAATTGGCGGTGGCAATAAACATCACGTTTGATAGGTCATAGTCCAATTCAACAAAATTATCCGCGAAAGCGTTATTTTGTTCTGGATCTAAAACCTCCAACAAGGCCGAAGATGGGTCGCCTCTAAAATCGTTACCAACCTTATCAATTTCATCCAAAACAAAAACCGGGTTTGATGAAGCCGCTTTTTTGAGCGATTGAATTACCCGACCCGGCATTGCGCCAATATAAGTTTTACGGTGACCGCGAATTTCGGCCTCGTCTCTTATGCCGCCCAAAGCCATACGAACGTATTTACGACCTAAAGCTTTTGCTATAGATTTTCCTAAAGAAGTTTTACCAACTCCCGGGGGGCCAACCAAACACAAAATTGGTGCTTTCATGTTATGTTTAAGCTTTAGCACCGCTAAATACTCAATAATTCGCTTTTTAACTTTATCTAAACCGTAATGGTCTTTATCCAGTATTTTTTGGGCTCTTTTTAAATCAAAGTTATCTTTGGTAAAAGTTTGCCAAGGTAAATCAAGCAATACTTCTAGGTAATTAATCTGCACAGAATAATCGGCTGCAGCCGGATTCATTCTGGCTAGTTTATCCAGCTCTTTGTTAAAATGTGTTTCGGTTTCTTTGGCCCATTTTTTTTTCTTCGATCTTTCCCGCAACTCTTCAATTTCCATATCCGGAGAGTTGCCGCCCAACTCTTCTTGAATTGTTTTGAGTTGTTGGTTTAAAAAATAATCACGTTGCTGCTTATCTAAATCAACTTTTACCCTGCTTTGGATTTGGTTTTTTAGTTCCAGCATTTGCAGTTCCATGCTTAAATGGCTTAAAACCATTGTAGCCCGATCGCGTAAATTTGCAACCTCCAACATGAGTTGTTTATCAGCAACGCTGGCATTCATGTTTGAGGAAATAAAGTTGATCAAAAACGGAACGCTATCAATGTTTTTTATAGCGATAGCAGCCTCTGACGGAATGTTTGGCGAAAACTGAATAATTTGCATGGCAAGCTCTTTTACAGATGCAACCATGGCTTTAAACTCTTTATCAACTTTGGGCCTAATTTCTTCAAATTTTTCAACGGTTGCTTTAAAATAAGGCTCGCTTTGTGTTTGCTGGCCCAATTTAAACCTGTTTTTACCCTGTATAATCACTGTTGTATTGCCATCCGGCATCTGCAGCATTTTTACGATGATAGCTACCGTTCCAATGCTGTTTAATTGCTCATAAGTTGGATCTTCAATGTTTACGTCTGTTTGCGCAACTACTCCAATAATTTTATCGCCTTTGTAAGCGTCTTTTATCAACTTTATGGATTTATCGCGACCAACGGTAATAGGAATTACCACGCCCGGAAACAAAACCGTGTTGCGTAAAGGTAAAATCGAAAGGATTTCTGGTGTTTGCTCATTATTCATTTCCTCCTCATCCTCTGGCGACATTAAAGGAAAAAACTCGGTATCTTCATTAATTAAAGGTAATGCTTGGTTAAAATCGAACTGATCAAAGTTGCTCATGTATATTTTTTATGATGAAACGCCAAATTGACAGGCGAACCTGTAATTTTAGCTATTACGATATATGAAACTATAATTTACAAGCTTTATGCCAACCATTTTTACTTAACTATATTAACGTTTTTGGCCAAATTTGCTATTTTGTGATAAAAAAATGTGAAATTACGTCAGTAACGTTTGGGCGAAATATTTAAATACAATGGGCGTTATTGTATTAGTATTATTTTAGTATAGGGTATTCTAACTCATGAAAACACAATTTATTTTAGTTTTAACGGGTATTTCTTTAATGGCTGGTTTGGTTTCGGCGCAAACGCCTTACGAGCGGCTGGGGCAAAAAGCGATGACAGGAGGGCAGTTTAGCGCTGCTGCGGGATATTTTGAAAAGGCATACCAGGAAGACCGAAGCAACATGAACGCATTGTGGTTGATGGGTTATTCCAATTACCATGCTGCAGCATACGAAAAATGTATAAACGCATTTAACCGGTTACTTGCTATGAAGCCTACCGAAACCGCCGCATATTATTACCGCGGTAAGGCTAAAGTTTTGTACGCAGCAACTTTTAAAGATGCAAAATCTACCGACAGGGAAAACCTACTTTGCGGGGCTATTAAAGACTTTACTTCTGCCCTTGATTTAACCCCTAACGATTATAAGTTGTTACAAAACAGAGGTTTAGCTTATCAGGAATACGCACTTTATAAAAGTCAAAAAATACCCGATGTTTATAACAAATCCGTAGCTATAAATGCTTGTAATTCTTCTATTGCAGATTTTAACAAAGTGCTGGAAGAATCGGGTTTTAAAAGAGACATTACTGCGCAAATAGAAAAATCAAAACAACTATTGGCAGATATTAGGTAAGAAACTATGCGACGGAGATTGTTTTAACATTTAAAAACTCTAAAAGACCGTGAAACCCTAATTCTCTGCCATAACCAGATTCGTTGATTCCGCCAAACGGTAAACGCGGGTCCGATTTTACACCGTGGTTAACAAAAACGCTTCCGGCTTGCAGCTCATTTCGGGCAATGGTATTTCCTTTATCGATATCTTTTGTAAAAACAGCGCCGCCTAAACCAAAGGCAGTGTCGTTTCCAATTTTTATTGCTTCCTCGGTATCTTTTGCGCTGATAATTGCGGCCACAGGGCCAAATAATTCTTCATCAAAAGCAGGCATTCCTTTTTTTACGTTTTTTAAGATGGTTGCCGGGTAAAAAGCACCATTTCCATCCGGAATTTTGCCGCCTAAAACACATATCGCTCCTAATTTTATTGATTGTTGAACTTGTTTATGTAAGTCATCTCTTAATTTTGTGCTTGCCATTGGACCTAGATTAACATTTTGGTCTAAGGGATTTCCGGTCACTTTGGCTTTCATTTTTTCGAGGAGGAGTTGAGTAAACTGATCTAAGACCGATTCAACCACAATAAATCTTTTGGCTGCAATGCAACTTTGCCCGTTATTGATAAGCCTTGCATCGCAGCAAATTTTGGCTGCCAAAGCTAAATCTGCATCTGCCAAAATAATGTACGCATCGCTTCCACCAAGTTCAAGTACACATTTTTTTAAAACAGAACCTGCTTTCGCCGCTACTTTTTTTCCGGCTTCGGTGCTGCCAGTAAGTGTTACAGCTTTTACCAAAGGATTTTCTATAATTTGATTTACGTTTTTACCCGAGACCAACAGCGTGGTAAAACAATTCTCCGGAAAACCAGCCTCAGCGGTTAATGCCTCTATCAAAAGCGCACAGCCTGAAACATTAGATGCATGTTTTAAAACGCCACAATTGCCTGCCATTAAGTTGGGCGCTAAAAACCTAAAAACCTGCCACAAGGGGAAGTTCCAAGGCATTATCGCCAAAATTACGCCGGTTGGCTGATAGCTTACATAACTCTTTTGCGCATCTGTTTCAACAATTTTATCCTTTAAAAACTCTTCGGCATTTTCTGCGTAATATTCGCAAACCGTGGCACATTTCTCAACTTCGGCAATACTTTCTTTCAGGGATTTCCCCATTTCTAACGTTATCATATTTGCCAAATGTTCTTTTTTTGATTTTAACAAGTCGGCAAGTTTAAACATAGGTTTGGCCCTGTCTTTAAAGGTAGTTGCCCGCCATTTCGCCCATGTTTTGTGTGTTGCACTTATTTTTTTATTCACTTCTTCGGCAGAAAGTTCTGTGTAAGTTTGGATTAACGATCCGTCAACCGGATTTACGCTCTTGATTGTCATTTTGTAAGGTTTAAAACAAATAGCAATTCGTTTTTAACTATTGAATCTTATATTTGTTAGCTATGAGGCTAAAAAGAAAGTTGCAATTTGCATACCGAAAAGCACATTTACCAACTATTTTAAAAGAAACCACACTCATTCTTTTAGGAATCACATCTGCTGCATTCGGCTTAAAAAGCTTTTTACTACCCAACAATTTCTTAGACGGCGGCACAATGGGTATCTCCTTACTTTTAAACATAAAAACGGGTGTAAGTTTAAGTTTGTTGGTAATTGTGGTCAACCTTCCATTTGTTTTTTTAGGGATGAAGCAAATTTCTAAAAACTTTGCGATAAAAACAGTTTTAGCCATTGCAGGTTTATCGCTGATGCTTTCTTTTGATTTTTTTCCGATAGTAACCTCCGATAAATTATTGATTGCCGTTTTTGGTGGTTTCTTTTTAGGCGGTGGTATTGGCTTAAGCATTAGGGGCGGAGCGGTGATTGACGGAACCGAAGTTTTGGCTTTGTTTATTTCAAAAAACGTAAGCTTAAGCGTGGGCGATATTATTTTGCTGTTTAATATCTTGATTTTTTGTGTGGCCGCCTGGGTTTTAAATGTGGAAACTGCGCTTTATGCAATTTTGACCTATCTCTCGGCTTCTAAAACGGTTGATTTTATTATTCACGGTGTGGAGGAATATATTGGTGTTACCATTATATCAGCTAAAAATGAACAAATACGACAAGCTATTACAAAAATTTTAGGTAGGGCAGTAACCATTTACAAGGGCGAACGCGGCTACACCAAAAACCTTAATCCGGATGAGGTGAATATGAAAATAGTATTTACCGTAGTTACCCGATTAGAGGTTACTAAACTACGGAATTTGGTTAAAAATATTGATAAACAGGCCTTTATTGTAATGCACACCGTGGATGATACTTACGGAGGAATGGTAAAAAAGCGACCTTTGCAAGAATAAATTTTCTTGAAACTCGCGGTTTGGTGAAATTTTTGATAAATAGTTTACATCAGTTTAAAAATAAAATTGTTGCCATGTTAAACATTATCGAAAATTTACCAGACCATGTTGTTGGCGTTGAAGCTTTTGATGAAGTAAGCGCCCACGACTTAAAGAATGTAGTTATTCCGGCTATTCAAAAAAATCTGGATAAGTACAACGAAATCAATTATTTATTGGTTTTGCGCACAGGCGTTGAGAATTGGACACCCGGAGCTTGGGTTGAGGATATGTGGACCGGAATGAAACATTACACCAAATGGAAAAAAATTGCGGTTGTTACCAATGAAAAAGCAGTTGAAAAGCTCACCAATGGATTTTTATTTTTAAGCTTAGGCGAGGTAAAAGGCTTTAAATTGGATGAGCTGGAGCAAGCAAAAAAATGGGTGAGTGAGGCTTAATTAATAAGAGCTTACTTTTTTAATGCCGCCAGCACCTTTTCAACATCCTCTGGACTGTCAATAGCTAAACTTTCTTTGTTTGTAATGGCTACCTTAATGGTGCAGCCGTTTTCAATCCAGCGGAGTTGTTCTAATTTTTCTGAATTTTCCAGATCTCCGGTCTGCATCCCGGCTATAATTCCGAGCGTGGTGGTTCTGTAGCCGTAAATGCCAATGTGCTTGTAAAAAGTTTGATGTTTTAGGTAATCCTTTGGCTCAACATCTTTTAAATACGGAATCACTTGCCTACTAAAATAAATAGCCTCAGAGCGGGTGTTGATAATAACTTTTGGTGTATTGTAATTAAAAAGTTCTTCGGGGGTTTTTATTTTTTTGATAAGCGTTGCCAAATCCGTTGAAATATCATTAAAACAACTCGCCAATAAATTAATTTGCTGAGGCTCTATCATTGGCTCATCGCCTTGTATATTGATGATGGCATCATAACCAATCATTTTTCTGCAAACTTCTGCACACCTATCTGTTCCGCTTTGGTGTTGGCCATCAGTCATTATTACGTTACCATTAAATGCTTTAACCGCAGTAAAAATCTCATTGCTATCAGTGGCAACTACAACTTCGGCCAGTGAAGATGCTTTTTTAGCCTGTTCGTAAACTCGCTGTATCATGCTTTTGCCAGCAAGGTTTATCAAAGGTTTTCCTGGGAATCGGGTTGAAGCAAACCTGGCCGGAATGATGCCTAAAATTTTCATTGGTAATTTTATTTAAAAAGTCCGTTGATTTCTCGTTCTACGCTTTCAATTATAAAGCCTAAATCATCCGGATTATTGGTAAAATCCAACTTATCCTTATCTAAAATCAACAGATTTCCTTCTTTGTAACCCTTAATCCAATTATCATACTTTCCGTTAAGTTTCTGCAAATAATCTATTCTTATACCCGCCTCATACTCACGGCCACGTCTCTGTATATTTTCTACCAAAGTAGGTACAGAAGCTTTTAAATAAATTAATAAATCTGGAGCTTTAATAAAAGAGGTCATGCTTTCAAATATAGCTCTGTAATTATCATGGTCTCTGGTGGTCATTAAACCCATATCATGAAGATTTTCTGCAAAAATATGGGCGTCCTCATAAATTGTTCTGTCTTGTACAATGGTCTTTGTTCCTTTTTGAATCTCTTTAATTTGCTGAAACCTGCTGTTTAAAAAATAAATTTGTAGGTTAAAGCTCCATCTTTTCATGTCGCTGTAAAAATCTTCTAAATAGGGGTTGTTATCAACGGCTTCATACATTGCTTCCCAGCCATAATTTTTGGCCAACAATTCTGTTAAAGTGGTTTTTCCGGCGCCAATATTTCCAACTATCGCTATATGCATAAATCGAGTTTTAATTAATGGGTTTAAGTGCTTTAATCTACTAAAAATTTCTAAATCCTATGATTTCCCTAACTTCTTTAATGGTTTTTTGAGCACTTTCTCTTGCTTTTGCTGCGCCATGTTTCGCCACCTGACGTAATAGTACGGTATCCCCAGAAATATGTTCAATTTTTTCTCGGATGGGTTGCGTTGCGATAATCATATCTTCTGCCAAAGCTTTCTTGAAGTCGCCGTAGCGAATCTGGCATTTATCGTACAAATTGCTAAAATGCGAAAGTGTATCTGCGGGAGAAACGACGTTCATCAAATCAAAAAGATTTTGGATTTCCTGAGGTTTCTCCTGGTTTTCTTTTGTTGGGCCGCCATCCGTAACCGCTTTCATTACTTTTTTACGAATTACCTCTGGACTGTCTGATAAATAAACCGCGTTCATTTCACCTTCAGATTTCCCCATTTTACCTTTACCATCTAAACCTGGAATTTTTACTAATTCTTTTGAATAATTAAAGGCATACGGCTCTTTAAAATATTCGGTTTGGTAGAGTTTGTTAAAGCGATTTCCAAAAGTGCGTGTCATTTCTAAATGTTGTTCTTGGTCTTTTCCAACGGGCACTTTTGTAGCGTGGTGAATTAAAATATCTGCGGCCATCAAAACCGGATAGGTTAACAATCCGGCATTAACATTATTTGGATTTGCTCTAATTTTGTCTTTAAAAGATGCGCTCCTTTCCAGTTCGCCCAGGTAGGCGTTCATATTCATATATAAATATAATTCGGCAATTTCTGGCACATCAGACTGGATGTATAACGTTGTTTTTTCGGGGTCTAAACCTGCGGCCAAATACTCAACCAGAACTTGCTTTATGTTTCCATGCAAATTGGCCGGCGTTGGATGGGTAGTTAACGAGTGGTAATCAGCAATAAAAAAAAAGCACCGATGCTCGTTCTGCATTTTTACAAAATTACTAACTGCACCATAATAATTTCCGAGGTGTAATTTCCCGGTAGATCTAATTCCGCTTACAACAGTTTCCATAATGTGGCGAAAGTACAGAAAATTTATATTTTTGAGGGAGATGGAACAAATTTTAAGGCAGGCAATAAGGTATTGGCACTTGGCAATGGTGTTGATGATATTTGTATTAACTTATCCTTTTGTTTACCTTTTTTCAAGAAATATACAGACTTATAAAATTTTAAACCTGTTTAGGAAGATATGTGCCTTTGTACCGTCTGTACTCACCGGGATTTTCTATAAAATAAGCCATGAAGAAGCAATAGATTGGAGTAAAACCTACATCATTTGCCCAAATCATGCCTCAAATCTTGATATATTCGCCATGTCATTGGTGGCAAAAGGGAATTTCTTTTTTTTAGGAAAAGAAGCACTTTTAAGAAATCCGGTCACGCGTATTTTTTTTCAAACAATTGATATTCCGGTAAACCGGGATAGTAAAATGTCATCATTCAGAGCTTTCAAAAAAGCTTCGGACAGGCTTAATAAAGATATGTCTGCTGTCATTTTTCCGGAAGGGAAAATAGGCGATGAATACCCGCCCGTTTTACACGATTTTAAAAGTGGGCCATTTCGTTTAGCTATTGAGCACCAAATACCAATAATTCCGGTAACTTTAACAGATAATTGGAAAATTTGGTGGGATGATGGGCTGAAATTTGGGTGCAAACCAGGTATTTCTCACATTTGGGTACACAAGCCTGTAGATGTTTCTGGATTTACTGTTAAGGATGATGAAATACTGAGAGATTTGGTTTTTGAAAAGATAAAATCTAAGCTAGCGTATAAGGTTTAGGTCAGCAGCTTTTAGTCGATTGTCTGCAGCTTGGGCGGAAATATAGTTTGAGAGAAGAAATAATAATGTGAGGATAAATCCCGCGGAAAGCGGACTTTTGACCTCCGACAAAAAAACAAAAAATGAAAATTGATAAAGAAACGGTTGATAAAATAGCGCACTTGGCTCGCTTAGAATTAACCGACGTTGAAAAAGAACGTTCAATTGAAGAGTTGAGTGAGATTTTGAGCTTTATGGAAAAGTTGAACGAGTTAGACACTTCGGGTGTAAAGCCTTTAATTTATATGAACGATGCGGTTAACGTTCTTCGGCCTGATGTGGTAATTCAAGAATTAACCCGCGAAGAAGCACTTAAAAATGCACCGCTAAAAAGTGAAGAGTACATTAAAGTTTCAAAAGTTATCCAGAAATAATTGTTGTTTGGCAGTAACAATAGCAACTTTAATTTGTCTGAATAAAAAACAAAAACATGCAACCATTAATTACCATTACAGATTTAGGGCGTAAGTACGTTATCGGTGCGGAGGTTATTCATGCACTAAAGTCGGTTTCCTTAACAATAAATAAAGGAGAATTTGTGGCATTAATGGGGCCTTCTGGTTCGGGTAAATCTACACTAATGAATTTGTTAGGCTGTTTAGATACCCCAACAAAAGGCGAATATGTTTTGAACGGCATTAACGTAAGCCAGATGACAGACAGCGAATTGGCCGAGGTTCGTAACAAAGAAATAGGTTTTGTTTTTCAAACGTTCAACCTTTTACCCCGTTCATCTGCTCAGGATAATGTTGCGTTACCCCTAATTTATGCTGGCGTAAAAAAGAAAGAACGTGATACCAGAGCTGTACAGGCTTTGGAAAATGTTGGATTGGCAAACAGGGTCCATCATAAACCTAACGAACTTTCTGGCGGTCAAAGGCAAAGGGTTGCCGTGGCCAGAGCCTTGATTAATAACCCATCTATCATTTTAGCCGATGAGCCCACAGGAAACCTCGATACAAAAACATCCATAGAAATTATGGGATTAATAGAGGATATCCACGCAAAAGGAAATACCATTATTATTGTAACTCACGAGGAGGATATTGCGCAGCATGCCCATAGAATTGTACGTATGAGGGACGGTTTAATAGAAGAAGATTATCAAAACACCGATATTAAAACCGTACATTCAAAATTACAGGGATTATAAGTTAACAACACAGTAGCAGAAGGGCAAATAATTTTTGCCCTTTTTTGTTGAACAATTTTTCGATTATCTTGTTAGCCTATTAAAAATTGCATGTGCAGCATTACCGCTATATGATTTATGAAGATATATACAAAAACCGGAGATAAAGGTTATACCTCTTTAATTGGAGGCACAAGGGTTCCAAAACATCATTTACGAATTGAAAGCTACGGAACGGTGGATGAGCTAAACTCGTACATTGGTTTGATACGAGACCAGGATATTTTGGCAGAAGATAAGGATGTTTTAAAGGAAATTCAGGATCGTTTGTTTACAGTAGGTTCAACTTTAGCATCAGACCCGGAAAAATCAAAAATGAAAATCCCTGATTTATTGGAAACGGATATCGAACTATTAGAGAAGCAAATGGATGAGATGAATATGTTTTTACCGCCACTCAAGCATTTCATTTTGCCAGGCGGAAATACATGCGCATCTTTTTGCCATGTTGCCCGCTGCGTTTGCCGCAGGGCAGAGCGATTAACGGTGCATCTGGCAGAAACCGAATTTGTAGACGATAAAGTAATAATTTACCTGAACCGTTTGTCAGATTATCTTTTCACGCTAGCCCGTAAGGTTGTTTTCAACAGCAAAAGCGAGGAAAATATATGGATTCCGCGTATTTGAGAAATGTTGAAAACTTTTTTAGTAAAGCTTAATTTTTAATATAGTTTTGCAAATCATTAAAAAATAAATTCTAAGATTATGTATTGGACATTAGAATTAGCATCACATCTTGAAGATGCCCCTTGGCCAGCAACTAAAGACGAATTAATCGACTATGGCATTCGTTCTGGTGCGCCTGTTGAAGTAATTGAAAACTTGCAAGCGCTGGAAGATGATGGTGAGCCTTATGAAAACATTGAAGAAATTTGGCCAGACTATCCTACCAAGGATGACTTCTTCTTTAACGAAGATGAATACTAAAAAAGAAAGACTCAATCACATGAGTCTTTTTTTTTTTGTCTTAAATTAGGTACAACCTAAATTGAGGTAATTGCCTATACAACGTTATTTAAGCACTAATTAGAATTGAATTTAGTTTTTGGTCTGCTTTTAGATAAGTCGAACATGTAAATCATTGTTAAACTTTATAAAAACTAATCATGGGAAACTTACTTTATTTAATCGCAGTTGTTTTAATTATTATTTGGATTTTAGGTGCTTTTGTATCACCATTTGGTGGAAATTTAATTCATATTCTTTTAGTGATTGCCATTATTGCAATTTTGTTAAGAGTAATACGAGGCGCTTAGTCTTAATAATTAAACACGAGTAAAAAGCAAAGCATCAATGGTGCTTTGCCTTTTTTATTTACGATTTACAAATATAAATCATAAATTTGTTTAGACTTAGATAATCGCCATGATAACTTTTACAAGCACACTTCCAAATGATTTAATGAAAATGCTTTCAGATAAAGCTAAAGAATTAAAGCTTCCAAAAAATAAGTTGATAGAAAAAGCTTTGGAAATTTATTTGGATCAGCTTAATAGAGCTGAATATGTGAAATCTTACAGAAATGCAGGGGAGGATGGTGATATTTTGACAATGGCGGAAGAAGGTATGGAGGAATATTTAAAACTGATAAAGGATTGAAGCAGGGAGAAATTTGGTATGCAAGTTTAGACCCATCGAAAGGGAGTGAGCAGGCGGGCTACCGACCGGTAGTTGTTTTGAGTGGTAATATGCTAAACCAACATCTACAGGTTGTAATTACGGCACCGCTTACCACTAAAATAAAAAACTACAGGGGAAACCCAATTATATCGCCTAAGGCAGATAACGGTTTACAAGAAGTATCAGAGTTAATGGTTTTTCATATCCGTTCCGTATCCAAAGAGCAATTGATTAAACGAGCAGGGAAAATAGATATAAAAGAACTTGAACTAGCAATAGCAACTTTAAACGATATTCTAAGATATTAGCCTCTCATATTTAAAATGGCTTCCGCTAATTTTAAATCCTCTATAAACGTAATTTTAAAATTAAACTCGTCGCCTTTTTCTAGGTTGATGGAGTAACCTGCTTTTTCAACTACAGAAGCATCATCCGTAAAAAAAGAAGCAAAATTTTGCTGATAAGCAATGGTTAATTGTTTGATTTGAAATGCTTGGGGAGTTTGGACTAGGTAAACTTCGCTTCGTTTCAACGCTTCTGATTTTCCGTTTTTTACTTGGCGAACAGAATCTTTAGAAGGAACAGCCGCAATAGCGTTCCCTTTTTTAGTTGCGGTTTCAAAACAAATATTAATGGTGTGTTGTGAAACAAGCGGACGAACAGCGTCATGTATGGCAACTATCGAATTTTCATCGCTGATTAGCGCTAAACCGTTTTTAACAGAATGAAACCTTTCTGAGCCTCCCGTTACCATTTGGTGAGGAATATCGAACCGATGTTTTGTTTTCAGCACTTCCCAATATTCTAAATCGGTAGCGGCTAAGACCAGAATAATTTGTGGTTGATATTCGTTGCGGTAAAACGCTTCGATGGTATGCATTAAAACAGGCTTCCCGTTTAGTTCCAAAAACTGTTTTGGGATATCGCTTTTCATCCGGGTTCCGCTACCGCCGGCTACAATAATTGCATAAAAAGAAGAGTGGTGCATACTTTAGCTAATTAAAACAAAAAAGACCGAATTATCGGTCTTTCTGTATTTTTAGATGATTAGCATGGCATCGCCGTAGCTATAAAATCTGTATTTCTCTTTTACGGCTTCTTCATACGCATTCATCACATAATCATAACCGCCAAAAGCTGCAATCATCATCAATAATGTTGATTCTGGGGTATGGAAATTGGTAATCATGCTGTTGGCAATGCTAAAATCATAGGGCGGAAAAATAAATTTCGAAGTCCAGTCGTTAATTGGTTTTAACATGTGGTTAGCAGAAACCGCAGATTCAATGGTACGCATTGCTGTAGTACCTACCGCACAAACTCTTCGTTTTTGCTCATTAGCTCTGTTTACAATGTCTGCAGCCTTTTGGTCAATGATGATTTGCTCAGAGTCCATTTTGTGTTTGGTTAGGTCTTCCACTTCAACAGTACGAAACGTACCTAAGCCAACGTGTAGGGTAACTTCGGCAAAATCAACTCCTTTTAATTCTAATCTTTTTAACAATTCGCGACTAAAGTGTAAACCTGCCGTAGGGGCGGCAACAGCGCCCTCATGCTTTGCAAAAATTGTTTGGTAACGTTCTTTATCCTCATCGGTAGGTTTACGTTTAATGTATTTTGGCAGCGGTGTTTCTCCTAAAATTTCAATATTTTGCCTAAATTCTTCATCGGTGCCATCAAACAAAAAGCGGATGGTGCGTCCTCTTGAGGTGGTATTATCTACTACTTCGGCAACCAACAAATCATCATCGCCAAAATATAATTTGTTGCCTACTCTTATTTTACGGGCGGGGTCAACTAAAACGTCCCATAAACGTAATTCTTTGTTTAGCTCTCGTAACAAAAATACTTCTATAGTAGCGCCTGTTTTCTCCTTATTTCCATATAAACGAGCCGGAAAAACTTTGGTATTGTTTAAAATAAGTACATCCTTTTCTTCAAAATAGTTTAAAACGTCTTTAAAAATTTTGTGTTCTATTTTACCTGTTTTTCTATCGAGAACCATCAAGCGGGATTCATCGCGGTTTTCTGATGGCGTATGTGCAATAAGCGACTCTGGTAAATTGAACTTAAACTGTGATAACTTCATATTTTAAACATAATTTGGAGCGCAAATTTAAGAAAAAAAATTTCAAATAGTTAATTAGTTGCGATAATGCAATTTGGCTGACAATCTGTTACGATACTGGTGACGTTGCGCTACGTAACTGTTTTTTGTAGTCTGCTTAGCGGTTGTACATTTTTATTTTGGTTGGCGTCATCACCAACCATTTCTTTTTCGACTTTTAGCGAGTTTGGTTTTTAACCACGGCGGGCGGGCTGCTTTTAACCAATAGATAGATTTGCGCAATGTTGAGATTTTTTCTTTGGTTGTTGGCACCAACCATTTTTTGATAAATTTTTATTGGATCTGTTTTTAATTGGCGAGGACTTACAGAAGGTAGATTATTTTGTTTGCATTAACGATTGGAGCGGCACCCCGGCTTGCTTTTGGGCAAACGGAGTATAGCGGAAAGCGTGACCAGCTTTTCTGCTGGGAATGCCCACATACTATCGTTACTTAATGCGTAAAAAAAATAATTTTTGAAATTGTAACTATCTTTCCCAAAAAACGTCAAAAAGGTGATATGCTATTTTTAAAACTCTTTCGTGAAAGCTTCATTTTTGCATTTGATGCACTTAGGCAAAACCGTACACGTACTTTTCTTTCTTTATTGGGTATTACCATAGGAATTTTTACAATTATTACAGTTTTTGCGGCGGTTGACACTTTTAGAGGAAATTTGCAAACCAGCGTAGAAAAGTTGGGAAGCAAAACTATTTACATACAAAAGTGGCCTTGGGGTGGATTTGGAGATTATCCGTGGTGGAAATATATGCAGCGCCCCGAGGCCAGTTTACGCGATTACGAAGCATTAAAAGAACGTGTAACTGATGTGGAAGGGGTTTGTTATCAAATTGATTTATCTAACCGCACTTTAAAATATAAAAGTAACAGTGTTGAGGGCGCCAGGGTTACAGCAGCTTCGCAAGATTACAATAAAACGGCAAGTTTTGACTTGTCTCAGGGTAGGTATTTTACAGAGAACGAATCAAAAAGTGGGTCGCCCGTTTGTTTAATTGGGGCAGATTTGGCCGAAGGGCTTTTCCCCAACCAAACAGCGGTGGGCAAAAGTGTTAAGGTACTGGGGCGCAATGTTGCCGTAATAGGCGTTTTTGTGCGTGAGGGCGAAGATCTGTTGGGTGTTTCTGCCGATAAAACCTTGTTAATTCCCCTAAATTTTGCTCGTAACTTGGTGAACGTAGAAAGCGGACGTTACGACCCACAGATAACCGTTAGGGGAAGAGAAGATGCAAATATTGAAAACGTTGAAAGTCAGTTAAGGGGCTTAATGCGCTCCATACGCAGGATACGCCCGGTTGATGACGACAATTTTGCGCTGAATAAAACCACCATTTTATCGGGGCAGTTGGACCAGTTGTTTGGAATTGTGGATGTTGCCGGCTGGATAATTGGAGGTTTCTCTATTTTGGTGGGAGGGTTTGGCATAGCAAACATTATGTTTGTTTCGGTAAAGGAGAGAACCAACATTATTGGAATACAGAAATCTTTAGGTGCAAAAAACTACTTTATATTAATGCAATTTTTGTTTGAGGCAATTGCGTTGTGTTTAATAGGCGGATTGCTTGGTTTAGGGATTGTGTATTTGGGAACGCTGGTGGCTACTTATGGTTTTGACGTGAAAATTGTTTTAGACACCGCCAATATTGTTAGAGGAATAAGCATCTCGGTAATTATTGGGATAATTTCTGGTTTTTGGCCGGCTTTCTCTGCGGCTAGATTAGACCCTGTGGAAGCTATCCGATCTAAATAGAAGGTAGTGCATTTTACGGTACGGTAGCTTTTAAGCTTTAGGTTTTTGGGTAAAGCGTTCACTTTTTTTTCAGAGGTTACGGTTGGTTTAAAATAAAGGGATTTTTTGTGAAGCTTTGCTGAATATTTTTTAACCGCGGAGGGCGCAGAGTTCAGAGAGTTGGGTGATTTTTGATAGGTTTTGTTAAGAGAATCTCTTTAGTGACGAGTGTAATTGACTATTGACTATTCACCATTGACCATTGACTAGTAAATATTCACCAATGACTAGTGAACTCCTGCTACCTAATGGCTAAACAATCTGCTCTATCACCCTTTTATAAATAAACTCAGTTAAGCGTTTGTTGATTTCTTGCTGATTTTCTAAATAGAAATCCATTTCTGTGCTGGTAAAAAGTCCACTTGTTATGCCAATCAATTCTTTCTTAAATGGAATGTCTTTTTTTAGACTTTGGTAAAAAAGAGCTTTTTTGATGGTTTCGTCTCGGATGGAAAAATCTTTATGTTTCTTTTGCAGAAAGTGCTTAGAAACCTTAACCAGTAAATCATTTTGCAGTTTGAGCACTTGCCTTAATACTTCCTGAAACTGGTCTAAAGGTTGTGGAATTTCTCCAAAATCAATCTGAGGTCTAATTTTCTGTATTTGTGAATCTCTGTTTTCCATAGTTGATAAACCAAGCTGAGATTTAAATGTTTGAGCACTTTATTAACTTATAAATCGTGAAAAAAAACAGGTGAACTAATAACTCGCTCGCAAAGCATTTTAGCGTCAAGTGGGTTTTCAAAAAAGGTATGTTCCTGGTTATTTAAAATATTTGGCTTGATGCCTAAAGTTTTAAACCATTGGTCAGTTGGCTTAAAGCGATCGTTCTCGCCGAAAAACAAGTTTATTTGCGCAGGCGGCTTTACACTTTCGGTTCTTAACCGGGTAGAAGAAACAGCAAAGAGATGTTTGGTTTTTAATCCGTTTAAATTAGCTTTCCAGCCAATTGTACCACCTACACTAAAACCCAAAATAGCGTAGCTTTCGTTTTGTAATTGGCAAAGGTTGAGTGCTGCTTTTTCAATTCCGCCGTTAACAAATTGCTGATGCAGGCTTTCTTCGTTAGCATCTTTGGTATTTATTTCACCTAATTCGCAACAGTCAAAAAAACTAATTTCAAAATGTTCTGATAGGGTAGTTCTGTAATAAGTTAGCCAGTTAGCTTTCGTTTTTCCCCATAAATCTGAAAGGATGATGAGTTTCGGTTTCAAAAAGGTGGCTTTACGTTAAATATTGTATAAAAAGGGGAGGTGTAAATTTTAATTAAAAAAAAAGGCGTTCTACATACAAAAGAACGCCTTAAAAATTTAAAGAAAAAACTTATCCTAAAATTAAAGTTTGCACTCTATCCGGCCCTACCGAAAGATATTTGATAGGTACTTCCAGCTGCTTTTCTAAATAACTAATATAGGCCTGCAACTTAGTAGGAATCTCTTCGGGACGTCTAATTCCGGTTAAATCTTCATGCCAACCGTCAATTTCTTCCCAAATTGGTTGGGGTTTAATGCTGCAAATATCGTAAGGCATGTAATCTATTACTTCGCCGTTATAGTTATAGTGCGTACAGGCGTAAATCTTTTCGAAACCACTTAAAACATCAGCCTTAGTCATTACCAGTTGAGTAACGCCGTTAAGCATAATTGCATATTTAAGAGCTGGTAAGTCAATCCATCCGCAGCGCCTAGGTCTGCCAGTGGTTGCGCCAAATTCGTGACCAATTTTTCTTAGTTCTTCGCCAACTTCGTCTTCCAATTCAGTAGGGAAGGGGCCGCCACCAACACGGGTGCAATAAGCTTTAAAAATACCAACCACTTCGCCAATTTTGTTCGGTGCAATACCTAAACCTGTACAAGCACCGGCTGTAGTGGTATTTGATGAAGTTACAAAAGGATACGAACCAAAATCAATATCTAACATTGTACCTTGTGCACCTTCTGCTAAAACAGTTTTTCCATCTTTTAAATATTGAGCAACCAAATGTTCGCTATCTACATGCGGAAATTTTTTCAATAACTCAATCGCGTCAAAAAATGCAGCTTCCCTTTCAGAAAAATCTTCGATATCACCATAATTGCCTAAAATAGAACGGTGTTTCTCAACAAGCTTATCGTATTTGGCTTTAAAATCTGGAAGGTAAATATCGCCTACTCTTAAACCGTTTCTACCGGTTTTATCCATATAAGTAGGGCCAATTCCTTTTAAGGTTGAACCAATTTTGCCATCGCCCATTTTCTTTTCAGAAGAAGCATCTAGCAATTGGTGCGTAGGTAAAATTAAATGTGCTTTACGAGCAATCATTAGGTTTTTCTTCGCTAACAAATCAATCCCTGCTGCCTTTAATTTATCAATTTCTTTCTTTAAAATAATTGGGTCAATCACCACACCGTTACCAATTAAATTCATTGTTTTCTCTTCAAAAATTCCTGAAGGGATGGTGTTTAAAACAAACTTTTTACCGTCAAACTCTAAGGTATGTCCAGCGTTTGGTCCGCCTTGAAAGCGAGCAATTAAATCATATTTTGGAGCTAAAACATCAACAATTTTGCCTTTTCCTTCGTCGCCCCATTGAAGGCCTAATAAAACGTCAACAGCCATTATTTATTTGGTCAGATATATTTGTATGTAATTGAATTAATTTTTGTTTTCTTTTGATTCGCAATAACCCTCTTGCAAGCGGGTGCAGTTTCCGTAAAGATTTAACGAGTGGTGTTGGATGTTGAACTTTAATAAGTCGCCCATCATTGTTTGAATTTGTTGAACCCGAGGGTCGCAAAATTCAACAACTTTTCCGCAGTCTAAACAAATAATGTGGTCATGTTGCCTAAATCCGTAAGATTTTTCAAACTGCGCCATATTTTTGCCAAACTGATGCTTGGTCACCAAATCACACGAAAGTAAAAGTTCAAGGGTGTTATAAACCGTTGCTCTGCTTACCCTGTACTTTTTATTTTTCATTTGGATGTACAGCGACTCCACGTCGAAATGGTCCGAACGGGAGTATATTTCCTCGAGTATAGCGAAACGTTCAGGAGTTTTTCTGAGGTTTTTATTTTCAAGATAGCTCTCGAAAATCTTTTTTACCATATCAATGGTTTCTTGTACGCTCATTATTCTGTATTAAAAGCCAAAGTTATCAAAATTTATAATATAGCTAAATGATATTTAGCTTTTTAAAGCCGGAGATTCCGTCTCCGAATCAAAACGCGTTACATCAGAAATTCCTTTTACTTCTTTTATTTTTTTTATTAGGTTTTCCAGATGCTCGGTGTTGTTTACGTAAATCATGATTTTGCCGTTAAAAATACCTTCATCGGTTTCCATGGTAATGGATCTCATATTCACCTTAAAATCGTTAGAAATCACCTGTGTAAGGTTATTGATTAAACCTACCTCATCAATCCCGGTTATTTTTAAGCCAGTTAAAAATGCAAGTTGTTTTTGGCTGGTCCATTTTGCCTTTAAAATTCGGTAACCAAAACTCGACATTAACTTGGTGGCATTGGGGCAATTGGTGCGGTGAATTTTAATCCCATCAGAAACGGTAACAAAACCAAAAACATCATCGCCCGGAATTGGGTTGCAGCAAGTAGAAAGCTTATAATCAATTTTTTGCAAGTCTTCGCCAATCAACAGAATATCGCTATCGCTGGTTTTAATCTGTTTAATTAAATGTTGTATGTTGTCAGAATCGTGTTCAGAAGTTGTTTTATGTTCAATTACCTTTTCTGATGCCGCAAATTCTTTTAAATCTTTAAGATCTATAAGGCCTTTAGCTACATTGTAAAACACATCCTGAGTGGAAGGAAGTTTAAAATAGTAGCTTAGTTTTAAAATATTATCTGTGTTGTAAGTGATTTTAAGCGATTTTAATTTGCGCTCTAAAATTTCCTTGCCATCTTCCGCTATTTTTCTTTTTTCTTCTTTTAATGATGATTTTATTTTGGCTTTGGCTTTTGCAGTCACCACAAAATTTAACCAATCTTCTTTAGGAGTTTGCTTGCCAGAGGTAATCACCTCAACTTGGTCGCCATTTTGAAGCTTAAAAGATAGCGGAACCAGTTTATGGTTTACCTTGGCGCCAATACATTTAGCGCCTACATCAGAGTGAATTTCGAATGCAAAATCCAAGGCGGTAGCATCCGAAGGTAATTGCAATAAATCGCCTTTGGGTGTAAAAATGAATATTTCGTCAGAAAATAGGTTCATTTTAAAATCATCCAAAAAATCTAAGGCATTAGATTCTGGGTTGGCCAGTAACTCGCGTACTTTATTTACCCATTGGTCTAAGCCGCTGTCGCTAGATGATTCTTTGTATTTCCAATGCGCTGCAAAACCTTTTTCAGCAATTTCGTTCATCCTTTCGGTACGTATTTGCACTTCTACCCATTGGCCTTTTGGCCCCATTACGGTAGTGTGTAAAGATTCGTAACCGTTTGCCTTTGGCGATGAAATCCAGTCTCTCAACCTATCCGGATTTGGGCGGTATAAATCTGTAACAATAGAATATGCCTTCCACGAGTCTGATTTCTCGTTTTCGGGCAAGCTATCTAAAATAATTCGGATGGCAAAAAGGTCGTAAACCTCTTCAAAGGGAATCCCCTTTTTCTTCATCTTTGTCCAGATAGAATGAATTGATTTTGGGCGCCCAACAACGCTAGCCTGCAAATCCAGATCTTTCAAAATTTTATCAATAGGGCCAATAAACTCCTGCACAAAAGCTTCTCGTTCTGCCTTTTTTTCGTTAAGCTTTTTCGCAATAAATTTGTAGGTTTCTGGTTCTACATATTTCATTGATAAATCTTCTAACTCAGATTTTATCGCATATAAACCTAAACGATGTGCTAAAGGAGCATATAAATAAGCGGTTTCCGAACAAATTTTAAGTTGCTTATCTCTGGGCATAAAATCCATCGTACGCATATTGTGCAGCCTATCAGCCAGCTTAATCAAAATCACCCTAACATCATCTGCTAGGGTAAGCAGCATTTTCCTAAAATTCTCTGCCTGTATAGAGCTGTTTGCATCAAATACGCCAGAAATTTTAGTTAAACCATCAATAATCTTTGCTACTTTTTTTCCGAATTCACGCTCAATATCTTCCAGAGTGATGCTGGTATCTTCCACCACATCATGCAGTAGAGCGCAAACGATAGAGGTGGTGCCTAACCCAATTTCTTCGGCGGCAATTTGGGCAACCGCAATCGGATGATAAATGTAAGGTTCGCCTGATTTACGGCGCATATCTTTATGACTTTCAACTGCCAAATCAAAAGCCATCCTAATCATTTTTTTATCACCTTTTTGCAGGGTTGATTTACAGGCTCTTAAAAGCTTGCGGTATCTTTTTAATATCTCAGATTTCTCGGCCTCAATGTCTATAATGTAATCTTTCATTCAGATGTAAAATCGCTTTGTTTTTATTTCGTTAAAATAACGAATTTAGGGTTACTTATTGCCTTAATTAGTAATAAATAAGCAATAAATTTGTAACTTAAAATTATGAAAAGCAAAGCGCTGTTTATTTTTTGCTTCTTGTTTTTGTCATTTGCTTTTGCGCAGGCTCAGGATATGTATGTTAAAGCCGGAACAAATGATACCATAAGGGTTTCTGCCATGAATGTTGATGGAGAGATGATGCCGTGGATTGTGCTTAACGAAGTTGTGGTAAGGGATTATCGACGTTTTGCATCAAAAGAAGATTACGACAGATTTCGTCGTTTACGTTACAATGTAATCAAAGTATTGCCTTACGCCCGGTTTGCAGGGCAGCGATACAGGCAGTTGGAACGAGATTTAGCAACAACTTCAGATAAAAGAAAACAAAAAGCTTACGTTAAGAGTTGTGATAAAGAGATTAAAGATTTATTTAACCGAGAGGTGAAAAATCTAACCATCTCTCAGGGAGAAATATTAATTAAACTGATAGACCGGGAAACCGGAAACAGCAGTTATGATTTAGTAAAAGATTTAAAAGGAAATGTTTCTGCTTTTGTGATGCAATCTGTGGCAAAAATATTTGGGCATAACCTTAAAAACAAGTACGATGTTGACCAGGAGAGAGATATTGAATCTATTATCAGATCTGCTGGTTATTACAATTATCAGTAAATTTTATAATGGACAAACCTAGCATTTATCAATTTAGCGTAGTAGATTCAAAGGGTGAGGAGCTAAGTCTCAAAAAATATGAAGGCAAGGTTTTACTAATTGTCAACACCGCTTCTGAATGCGGTTTTACACCTCAATTACACGGTTTAGAAGAACTTAGAAAACATTTTGAAGACAAAAATTTTGAAGTGTTAGCTTTTCCGAGTAATGATTTTGGGCAGCAAGAGCCTTTAAATGATGAAGGCATCGTTAAATTTTGCAGCATTAACTACCATACTAAATTTACCATTTTTAAGAAAATAAGCGTAAGAGGTAAAGATGCTCATCCTTTATTCCGTTTCTTATCAGAAAAAAAACTAAACGGAACGCTCGATTCTGTTCCGCGGTGGAATTTTCATAAATACCTGATTAATGATAAAGGCGAGGTAGTTGATTTTTTTTACCCGTTTACCAAACCAAATTCGGCCAGACTGAAAAAGAAAATCCAACAGTTATTGGCGTAAAAGATAGTTATGAAAATAGACTTATTATTTATAGTTGCGCACCCCGATGATGTTGAACTTGGCGCAGCCGGTACCATTTTAAAGCATAAAAAAGAAGGAAAAACGGTAGGTATAATTGATTTAACCCGTGGCGAGTTGGGTACTCGCGGAACACCAGAAACCCGTAAGCAAGAAGCAACACAGGCCGCAGAAATACTCGGCTTAGATTTGCGAGCTAATTTAGGCGTTAGAGATGGCTTTTTTAAAAATGACGAACAACATCAACTAAAAGTAATTGCAGCAATAAGAAAATACCAACCAGAAATTGTAATTACAAACGCCTACCACGACCGCCATCCAGACCACGGAAGAGCCTGCGACTTGGTTAGCGATGCCTGTTTTTTGGCGGGCTTGCAAAAAATTGAAACTAAAGACGAGGAGCAAGTACAAGTACCACATCGCCCCCGTCTGTTGCTGCATCTAATTCAGGACACCTACATTAAGCCAGATATTGTTATTGATATTTCGGAGTTTATGGAGCAAAAATTGGCGGCAATTAGGGCTTATAAAACCCAGTTTTTTGTGGAAGGTGTTAACATTCACGAACCTCAAACATATATCTCTAACCCTGCATTTATGGATTTAATTATTGGTAGAACCCGCGAGTATGGCCGCTCTATACAGGTGGAACATGCAGAAGGTTTTCTTTCTAAAAAGATATTGGGCGTTGATAGCTTATTTGATTTGAGGTGAAAAAGCAAAATTACCGTAACATTTTTTGGTAGTTTGATTTTAAATTTTTTTCTATACAGACTAAATTATCATTTATGTATCGGTGATAAGCGCCGGCCTAAAACGTTAGCGGGTCGGGATTTCTGGTTAACGCCGGTAATAAAAAAAATTAATGCTAAATATTATAAATATAAATAAAAATTAATGATTAGGATGGTGCAAATTTGCATCACAAAAAAACAGAAGATGACAAGAGTAACATTAGCAAAAGGAGACGGAATTGGCCCCGAAATTATGGAGGCTGCAAAAAAGGTAATTTTAGCATCAGGCGCCAAAGTTACTTTTGATGAAATACAAATTGGTGAACAGGTTTATTTAAGCGGAAACACATCTGGAATAAGCACAGAAGCGTGGGATATTATCCGTAAAAATAAAGTTTTTTTAAAAGCGCCAATCACAACGCCGCAGGGCGGGGGCTATAAAAGCTTAAATGTATCTATCCGTAAATCTTTAGGCTTATTTGCAAATGTTAGACCTTGTGTAAGCCTGCATCCGGTGGTTAAAACTAAACATCCAACTATGGATTTGGTTATCATCAGAGAAAACGAAGAAGATTTGTATGGAGGTATTGAACATCAGCAAACCGCGGAAGTAACTCAATGTTTAAAATTAATTAGTAGGCCAGGAAGCGAGAAAATTATTAGATACGCTTTTGAATATGCAAAACAACAAGGCAGAAAAAAAGTAACTTGTTTTACTAAAGACAATATTATGAAACAAACTGACGGGTTGTTTCATCAGGTTTTTAATGAGATTGCTGCTGAATATCCAGAGATTAAAAATGAACATTGGATTGTGGACATAGGCGGCGCTAAACTTGCCGATACGCCTGAGGTTTTTGATGTAATTGTGATGCCAAATTTGTATGGCGATATGCTTTCTGATGTTGCGGCACAAATAACTGGTTCTGTTGGTTTAGCAGGCTCTTCAAATATTGGCGAAGAATGCGCAATGTTTGAAGCGATACATGGTTCTGCACCCGATATCGCGGGCAAAAACATGGCTAATCCTAGTGGTTTAATACAGGCATCTGTAATGATGCTTAACCACATTGGCGAAACCGCAGTAGCAGAAAAAATACAAAATGCCTTATTAAAAACGCTTGAAGATGGTATCCACACTGCCGATATTTTTAAGGAAGGCACAAGTGAGGTTAAAGTGGGAACGCAACAATTTGCAGATGCAGTGATAGCTAACCTGGGTCAAAGACCAAGCGTTTTAAAAGAAGCAAAATTTAATCACGACGGAAAAATTGTTTTGCCAAAATATGTAAGAAAGCCCGCCAAGAAAAAGGTTTTGGTAGGTGTAGATTTATTTGTTGATTGGTTAGGTTCAGATGCCGAAATATTAGCGGCAAAGCTCAAAAAATTAAATACAGATGTATCTGAACTAACAATGATTACCAATAGGGGCGTAAAAGTTTGGCCTAACGGTTTCTCAGAAACATTTTGTACAGACCATTGGAGATGCAGATTTCAGGCAAAAGCTGGGGCAGAATTTACCAAGCATGATATCGTGAAAATACTTACAAATGCGGTAGCAAACGATGTAGATGGTATAAAAACAGAAAACCTATACGAGTTTGATGGCAAAGCAGCTTACTCTTTAGGCCAAGGCCAGTAAGCAGTTAGTTAGCTGATTACATAATTTGAAAGCTATCGTCATAAAAATTAGCTGATTTAGTTTTTGCGCTTATTTTTGCAGAAAAATTAGCATTTATATTATAATATGACATTAATTACTAAGGATTTGGATATTGCTATCCAAATCCTTAATCAAAACGAGGTAGTTGCAATACCTACTGAAACTGTTTACGGTTTAGCCGCAAACGCGTTTAGTAAGGAAGCTGTTCAAAAAATATTCGATCTCAAAAAGCGACCGTTATTTAATCCGCTAATTGTACATGTTAAGGCAGTTACTGAACTTGAGAAGGTAGCCCTAAATATCCCGGAAAAAGCATATCAACTAATTAACGCATTTTGGCCAGGTCCCTTAACACTAATTTTAGAAAAGCAAGCGCACATTCCAGATTTGGTTACTGCAGGTAAAAATACCGTTGCTGTAAGGATGCCGAACCATCCGCTTACCTTGTCGTTACTTTCTGAGTTAGATTTTCCTTTGGCTGCACCCAGCGCAAACCCTTTTAAACGGATTAGCTCAACCAGTGCCCAGCATGTTTACTCGTATTTTAAAGACGAGTTAAAGTGTATTTTAGATGGCGGGGATTGTAAAAGAGGTGTAGAATCCAGCATTATTGGTTTTGATGGGGATGAGGTTGTTTTATACCGACATGGCGCTATCTCGGTTGAAGATATTGAAAAAATAACAGGAAAGCTTAAAACAATCACGCATCAGGAAAGCACACCACAAGCTCCGGGGATGTTGCTTCAGCACTATTCTCCAAAAACGAGACTTATTTTAACGGATGATGTTGCGAAGGCAGCAGCGCAGGCTAAGCACAAAAATTTTGTGATTTTAACTGCTTCAAAAGAAAATACCTTGGAGGGATTTAAATACTACTTTTTATCGGCTAAGGATGACTTAACGGAAGCAGCTAGCAATTTATATGCTGCCTTGCACCATTTAGATACTTTAAATCTCGACTTAATTATTGCGGAAAAATGTGCTGATGAAGGTTTAGGGAAAACCATTAATGATCGTTTGACGAGGGCGGCTGCGCAATAATTTCTTAAAAATTAGGCAATGTTATTTTCATTTCCGTAAAAACGGAATTGCAGCGCTTGGCACAAACTGCGTTACATCACCCCCGTAACGCAAAATATCCCTAACAATAGTAGAGCTAATGGAAGAATATCCTGGTTTGCTAACAATAAAAATCGACTCAACATCTGGCACTAAAGCGTGATTCATTTGTGCAATTGCTTTTTCATATTCAAAATCTGAAACCGTTCTAATCCCTCTAATCATGTGCGAGGCGCCAATTTCTTGGCAAAAATTAACGGTTAGGCCTTCGTAACTCACAATCTGCAATTTTGGCTCGTCGGCAAAAACTGCCTTAATCATTGATAAGCGCTGTTCTACGGTTAATAAAGACTGTTTAGTACTATTGGTTCCAACGCCAACGTAAATCTTATCAAAAAGGGATAAAGATCGTTTTAAAATATCAACATGTGCTTTGGTGATAGGATCAAAAGAACCAGGGAATAGTGCGATTTTCATAAGCTATGATTTGTAATAAAAATAGGCTTTAATTTTTAAAGAAGCTAAAAGCAGAATAGCCGTATTTTCTTTTTTCAATAAATTTTGGATGGGCAGATAAATCTTGCATACTTTGGTGTTCTACAATTAAAACGCCGTTTTTTGACAGTAAATTTTTATCAAAAACGATGTTGGCAATTTCTGGTATGCGAGCTAAATCATACGGCGGATCGGCGAAAATTAGATCAAATTGTTCTGTTTCTTGATTTAAAAATTTAAAAACGTCTGCCTTAATGGCTTTAATCTGTTTTATACCTTGCTCTTTACTAATGTTTTTTAGGTAACTGTAACAGCCAAAATTTTTATCAACGGAAATGATTTCTACAGCATCGCGAGAAGCAAATTCTAAACTAATGTTTCCCGTTCCGCTAAATAGGTCTAATACTTTTAGCTCAGAAATATCCAATTGATTTGCCAAAATATTAAATAATGCCTCTTTAGCCATGTCTGTTGTTGGCCTAACCGGAAGATTTTTTGGAGGATTAAATCTGATCCCTTTTAACCTACCGCCTACAATCCGCATAAATGTAAAGCTAATAAAGAAAAAAAATTGGGAAGCGCTGGTTTTTCTAAGCCTTGGTAAAATAAAGGCAAACTATCTTGGTCTATCAACTCTGTATGCGGAAAATAAGCCGACAAACGATTAAAAACGTCGTCTTCCTCATCTGCAACTCCGCTTAGCTTAAGCGTAGCACTTGCGGGTTTTATACTGTTTTCTTGCGCTGCTAATAGCACAAAGTACATTAATTCGTCAGGGTTTTGAAACTCAAAAATATTGTAAAACAGAAATTTGCTATGGTTGTAGATAATAATTTCTGCTAGGCTGCCATCTCTCAAATTCACAAAAAGTTGCGAGGTACTAATTTGGCTGAAGCCAAAGTTAACACCTTTAAAAAAAGGCACTATCTGCGGATAAATTTCAGCATTTGGAAAATAGCTGCCAATTTTATCTAGCTGAAGTTTGGGTAAAGCATAAATAATGGTAATGCCAGCGCCAGCAATTTCTTGAGTGCAAACTTTTTCGCTATCTGTTGCGCCAATGTAACTGCTAAAGTTTTCGGTAGCAGATTCGTGGAATAATTCACTGGGTACAAAGGTGAACTTTTGGGTAGTTAAACTAATCCTAGTTTTTGCAAAATGGGCTTTTAAGAGGTCATCAAAAATCCCGTTATAAATATTGGAGGGCTTGCGAGCTACTAATTTAACCGACTGGTTTTGAGGATCAATTACGGCATAGTTGAAATTGTTTGCGCCAATTTCAATATACAATTCATATTGTTTGGCTTGTGCTGCGTGAAAATCCGCAACCTTTAATTGTATCTGGTCAGTCATCCTAAACAAAAGTAAAAATTTATCTGTAAGGCTATGCTTTTTTAGCGAAATTTGAGCTTAATGAACATTGCCCACGATTTAGCTAAAAATTTTCCGCACCTTCCTAATCCGCAACAGCTTTTTTTATTCGAGAAGTTAGATCAGTTTCTACAATTGAAAACCAACTATTCTTGTTTTGTGCTAAAGGGTTACGCCGGAACGGGCAAAACAACAGTAATTAGTACCCTGATTAGATTATTGCCAAAGTATCAAATCAAAACGGTTTTATTGGCTCCAACCGGCAGAGCGGCAAAGGTTTTAAGCTTGTACGCCCAAAAAGAGGCCAGTACCATCCATCGAAAAATTTACCGTAAAAAATCGGCTTTTGCGCCAGAAATGCATTTTAGTTTATCGCCAAACCTGCATAAAAACACGCTGTTTATTATTGACGAGGCTTCGATGATTTCTGATGAGTTAACTGATTATAGTGGCAGCAGTTTGTTGAATGATGTGATTTCATTTGTATATAACAATCAAAATAATCGCATCGTTTTTATTGGTGATACCGCCCAGCTTCCGCCAGTTGGATCTTCAGAAAGTCCGGCTTTAGCAAAAGGTTACCTCAGTAAATTTAACGTAGAAGCTAGTGAAGTTGAACTTACCGATGTGGTAAGGCAAGAAAAGGAATCGGGGATTTTATTTAACGCCACCACCATTCGTGATTTAATCCGTACCGAAGAAGAAGCTTTTCCAACTTTAAGAACCGCTGGGTTTAAAGATGTTTACCGCATGATGGGCGATAAGATTGTGGAGGGTTTAAACTACGCTTACGGCAAATACGAGATGGAGAACTGTTTGGTGATTTGCCGTTCTAATAAAAGCGCAAACATGTACAACCAAAACATCCGTAACCAGATTCTGTGGCGAGAGGACGAACTTACAGGCGGCGACCTAGTGATGGTGGTAAAGAATAATTATTATTGGTTAGGAGAGGAGAAGGGCGGTTTTATAGCCAACGGTGACATTGGCGAAATTGTGCGTGTAAAAAATATTCATGAGCAATACGGTTTTAGGTTTGCCGATGTGCAAATTCTTTTTGCAGATATTGACCAAGAGCCCTTATCCTGCAAAGTGATGTTGGATACTTTGTATGCCGAGTCGCCAAATTTACCTTACGATAGGCAAAAACAACTTTTTGAAGAGTTGATGAAAGATTATGAGCACCTAGAAACTAAGCGAGCTAAAATGGATGCCATTAAAAGTAATCCTTATTTTAATGCTTTGCAGATTAAGTTTGCTTACGCAGTAACTTGCCATAAAGCGCAAGGCGGGCAGTGGGAAGCTATTTTTATTGATCAGGGTTTTTTAACCGAGGAAATGTTGAATATTGATTTATTGAGATGGCTTTACACCGCAACTACTCGGGCTACCAAAGAACTTTTTTATGTGAATTTTAACGAGTTGTTTTTCCCGGCTTAGTTTTCTTGGTAGGTGTTAGTTAGTTAGTTAGTTAGTTAGTTAGTTAGTTAGTTAGCTGGTTGGTTGGTTGGTTGACTGTTGGTCTGCTAACAAATAATGTAAATAAAAAATCCTGTTTACCGGCCGATAAACAGGATTCAAATTCGATAAAGAAAAATCTATTTAGATAATGAAGCTAAAACTGCATCATTTTTTACCACTTGACTGTGTTTTGGTTCTTTAGAACGGCTACCATTTTCAACATTGGTAGCGTTTTTCAAAAACTGAACTTCCAGGCGAGAAGTGGTTTTATTTCTTCTGTCTTTTCTTTTTAAACGCGTTACTGCCATGACTTTTATTTTAATTAAAATTTTAAACGAGGTCGAGAGCGGATTCGAACCGCTGTAGAAGGTTTTGCAGACCTCTGCCTAGCCACTCGGCCACTCGACCCTTTGTTTTAAGGAATGCAAAAATAGCAAAATTTTAATAGAGCGCAACTTATTTAAGTTTATTTCTGCTTAGCTCTGCGCAGCAAATAGCGCTGGCTACGGCAACATTCAAAGATTCGGTGTTTTTGCCGCCTGGTATGGTAATAGGGCAAGTAATAAATGGCAATAGCTCATCAGAAATTCCCTTGCCCTCACTACCTAAAACCAAAAAGCCCTTACTAGGCCATTCAGTGTTAAAAATATTGTTTCCTTTTAAAAGCGTTCCGTAAACGGGCAATCCACCGTTTGATAATAAGTTGGGTAAATATTGATAGTTAACCTTTACTCTTGTTAATGAGCCCATGGTGGCCTGCACTACTTTAGGATTATAAACCTCTACACAATCTTCTGAACATACCACATGCTTAATCCCAAACCAATCTGCTGTTCGTATAATGGTTCCTAGGTTGCCTGGGTCTTGTACGCCATCCAACACAAGGGCTATTTCGTCAATATCAGCCTCAGTTATTTTCGTTTCCTTCGGGATTTCAACCAAGGCTAAAATCCCTTGCGGGGTTTGTAAAGCGCTAATTTTTTGTAGCTCATTTATAGTAACTTCACAAACTTTTTGTTTGTTAGATAAATTGCCCATTTTTGCGGATATATCCGGCGTACAATAAACTGTATTTACACAAAAATCAGAACTTAAAAATTCTGAAACGGCTTTAAATCCTTCAACAATAAAAAGATTATGCGCTCTTCGGTATTTTTTTTGATGAAGCGACTTAATAAAACTTATTTGAGATTTTGAAATCATACCAACATTATCCTTTTGCAATTATAGTCTTTTTTGTTTTTATCGTTTTCGGTTGTAGATCAACCAAGCGTTTAACTAAAGATCAAGCATTAGTTACAAAACTATCAATTAATGGAATTGATAAAGAATTTGAAGAACAAGCTCAGGATTTTGTTGCTTTGGATTTAAGACCAAATTCCCCTTTTAATCTTTGGGTTTACAATACCTTTAGTAAAAAAGGAAAGCTAAAATTAGGCGAAGCGCCGCATATTTTAGATAGTTCTTTGGTAGAGATTTCGCGTTTGCAAATAGAAAAATTTTTAAAAATCAAAGGATTTTTAAATGCTAAGGTAAAAGATAGCATCAGCATCCATAATAAAAAGGCCTCGGTTTTTTACACAGCCGAGCCGGGAACGTCGTTCAAATTTAGGAACCTAAGTTTCGATATCCCTGATTCAACAGTTAAATCAATTTATTTGGCCAACCGTAACAAATTTACCCGTATAGATTCTGGTAAGCGTTATGATACTGATAGTATTGCTTTTGAGCGAGAGCAGATTTATTTGTTGATGAAAAAGAATGGATATTTTGATTTTTTAAGGCAATATGTGCGACCAACGGTAGATACAAATTTTAACAGCGGCGTAGCAGACATTCGCTTGGCAATTTTAAATCCGCCCGGGAAAAGCCAACACACCAAGTTTTTTATTGGCAACACTTACCTTAGAATACAGCCCAGTTCTGGAATTATCAAAAAAGGCATGACCCGCGATAGCATGGTGGTTGACTCGCAGTATCGATTTTACGATTACTCACATTTTTTTAAACCGAAAAAACTTGCTCAATACATCTACATTGATAAAGGAGATGAATATAACATCAGCAATGCCGATTTAACCACTCAGCGTTTTTTTGATTTAAATGCTTTCCGTAGTGTGAGCGTTGATTTTGTGAAATCAAAAGACAGTTCAAAAAATGAGTTGGTGGGCTTGGTAGATATTATTCCGTTAAAGAAAAAATCAAACAGATTAGATGGCGAATACACCTTTAACTCAAGTATTACGGGTTTAAACTTAGGTTTAACTTATCAGAACCGAAATATTTTTGGAGGGGCAGAAGTGTTTGAAGTAAAACTTAGAGGCGGTTTGCAATTTGATAAAAACATTAGTGGAAGCCTAGCCGATAGGATTTTAAGTAAAGATTATCAAGTAGGTGCAAGCTTAAGTTTTCCGAGATTGATAACGCCGTTTAACTTTAATTATTTGAGTAAGAATGGTGTTCCGCACACCCGTATTGCAACGTCTTACCAAAACTATAAACTCACAAAAAGCTATCAGCGGAAAAGCGTTGGTTTAAACATTACCTATGATTGGATTGAAACCAAGTACAAAATTCATTCGTTTACGCCGGCTAACGTTCAATATTCTAACGCTTTAATAAACAGTGATTTAGCTGCCCTATTAATTAGCCAAGGAAATGCGTTTTTTCTTTCAACTTTACGCTCTCAATTGCTCTCAAGCAGCTATTATACGTATACTGTTAATTTACCGAAGCTAACAACTTATAATAATTTCACTTTTTTTTCTGGGACTGTGGAGCTAGGCGGTAATTCTGCAGCGTTGGCCGCAGGCATAAACAAAAAAACCAATAGCGACGGTCAAAAGTTACTTTTTGGTGTTCCTTATTATCAGTATGCAAAAGCTGAGACCGATATCAGAATTTATAAATCTTTAGGCGGCGAACGGCAGTTTATTGCCCGGTTTAATCCGGGTATTGGTTATTCTTATGGCAATATAAAATCTTTACCTTTTGATAAACGTTTTTTTGCAGGTGGATCTAGCGGATTAAGAGCTTGGCAAGCCCGTACGGTTGGCCCAGGTAATTATAATCGGGCGTCTTTAGCTTCAGATTCGGCTCGTTTCAATCTCAGAAATTTAGATCAACTGGGTGATATTAAGTTTGAAGGAAACTTAGAATATCGTTTCAAGTTGATTAACAACTTTATAGGTTCTAAAGTGAAAGGAGCCACTTTTATTGATTTTGGAAACGTTTGGCAGCTAAGAGATAACGGTTTGCCCGGCGGACAAATTAAGTTCAATAAATTATTTGAGCAAACGGCAATTGGCGTAGGGTTTGGGTTAAGGTTTGACGTTTCTTTTTTTGTATTTAGGTTAGATGCTGGCTTTAAGTTTAAAGACCCACAGTTCACCGGTGATGACCAATATGTAGTGAAGTACTGGTTTGACAGGGCTGGGAAAAGGCAATTAAAAAACACCTACTCAATAACCAATGCGCCAGATAAATATTCAATATCTCAGGTTCAGTTTGGTATTGGAATGCCTTTTTAGGTGGGTTAGTTTGTTAGTTGTGCATAATTATTGACGACGTTCCCGATAAAAAAATCTAAAATTTTCCAAAAAAATATTTTGTGGGTACTAACTATTATTTGTTACTTTGAAATTCAAAGTACTTTTAATAATGGAAAAAATTAAATATCTAGATGATTTAAAGGAGATAAAGGAGATAATGTCTCGAACTACACAGTTTATTTCCTTAAGTGGACTTTCAGGCGTTTCTACAGGTATCATTGCTTTGGCGGGAATGTGGTTAGCTTTTCGAACCGTATTCAATCATCAAAATTATTTAGTTTATAATGCAGTATCACTGAGCCATGAAAGAGAAATCTATCTGTTAGTCATCGCAATAGGAACAATTATACTTTCCGTTGGTAGTGCAATCTTTTTTACGAACAGGAAGTCGAAAATGCAAAAGCAAATCATTTGGAATGGTTTGACGAAACGTTTTCTATTTAATTTGTTAATACCACTGATAACAGGTGGAATTTTATGCCTAATGCTATTGAACCAAGGTTTTATAGGTTTTTTACCTTCCTTAACTTTAATTTTCTATGGTCTTTCGCTTATAAATGGGAGTAAATATACATTCCGTGAAATAAGATACTTAGGAATAATTCAGATTTTACTTGGACTGTTGGCGTTCCAGTTCATCAGCTTTAGCTTATTATTTTGGGCTTTAGGCTTTGGGATTATCCAAATTATATACGGCTTAATTTTATATAAGAAAAACTAGATTGTGAAAAACGTTCTTAACGATTTCGACAAAGCATTTGAAAACAGAATTCGATTAGGAGTTATGTCGGCACTGGTTGTGAATGACTTCGTAGATTTCAATACTTTGAAAGAATTGCTTTCTGTAACTGATGGGAATTTAGCAAGCCATTTAAAATCGCTGGAAAAAAGCAACTATATCATTTATGAAAAAAAATTCTTCGAACGAAAAGCCAACACATCATATTCTGCAACAGAACTGGGTAAGAAAGCTTTTATAAAGCACTTACAAGCAATTGAACATTTAATAAAACAACTATAAAACATGGAAAATCTACCCAGTAAAAAACTAGTCCTTTGCCGAACAATCTCTATTCTTGTTACTCTCATTGGAATAGCTTTGATTAATTATATGATCACCATTGAAGATGAACTCGGACTGCTTCCTATATTACTGGTATTAATAGGTATAATAACCTCAATCTATTTTCACTTAAAGTTAAACGGGAACAAAAATATTTTCAAGCAACTTCCAAACAAATAACATAAAAAATGAAAACAATTCAATCTTTAGAAAAAAAATCAAATAAAAGACTATTGAGTTTGTTATTTGGTGCAAGTATTATTTTACTAACATTTGTTGTATTACAACTGACCGTTGGTACAGGTGTTGACGGGAAAGGTTTTAATTGGAAATTAAACGACTGTGTAATCTGTGGGGTTCTTTTATTCGGCACAGCATTTTTATGCGAGTTCGTTCTACGAAAAGTCAAAACACAGAAATTAAGAGTTTTAATTTGTATTGTAATTTTATTGACGTTTGGATTAATTTGGATAGACCTAGCGGTAGGTATTTTCAATATTCCAAGTTTCTCAGGAAGTTAATTTATAAACTAAATAACTACGCACAACATGCGTTTGGCAAAAAAGCGGGTTCAGTGCTTAAATGAAACTTAGTGCTTCGTATCAAGTTCGGTGCTGGCAGACACCTTAGTACTCCGAAATCCGCTTCTTCGCCAAGCGCCAAAACGGTGGGGTTAATTTGTTAGGTGTTAGTTTGTTAGGCTTTAGTTTGTTAGGTCTTAGGTTGTTAGTTTGTTAGGTCTTAGGTTGTTAGTTTGTTAGGCTTTAGTTGGTTAGGCTTTAGTTTGTTAGGCTATATTTGGTTTTTCTGGAATGGGTAAGTACTGTTAATTCTCGCAGGGTTACGCTTGCCAATTGAACCTTCACAATTCACAATTACCTATTGCTGAAAAGAACCTATTTCCCTTTGTAACTATAAACCGTATAACTACAGAAATATTTAGCGGTGTATTTAGCAACAAAACAGCCAATTGCAATCGGGATAAAAATGATATAACCTCCTGTTACTAAATTACATCCTAAAAATATTGAAGTTAAAGGTGCATCAATTGCTGCGCTTAAAACGGCTACGCCGCCCACGATGGCAAAATTTAGCACCACCAGGTTTGCATCAAAAAGGTAGTTGGCCACTAAAGCGGTGGCTATACCCAAAATAGCCCCAGCAACAATACTAGGTGCAAACACACCGCCGTCGCCGCCTGCGCCTAAAGTAAGCGCTGCCACCAGCGGTTTTAACAATACCAGCGCCAGCAAAACCAAAGTGAGTTGTATGCCAAATATTTGAGAGTTTGAGTTTGATATCAAATCATTTAAGGCGTGGTAGCTGTCTCCGTAAAGCTGCGGAAAAACCAAAATTGCAATACCTACTAACAACGCTCCCGAGTTTACCCGTAAAAAATTATTGCTGATGTTACCAAAAAACTTCTTTAAAAAAATAACTGTTTTGGTAAAATAGATTGCTAAAAAGCTGCAAGCCAAGCTCAAAATAATTAAATAGGGTAGGGCATGTGCGCTCCAATCTTGTACCGTAAAATCAAGTATTGTTTCTGGGTTTAGCCTTAGTAAACTTAGCCAAGAAACTAAAACTGCACATGCAGATGCCAATAATGTTGTTTTACTGATGTTTTTACGGGCGATAACTTCGATAGCAAAAAAGAAACCTGCAATTGGGCTGGCAAAAATGGTAGCAATGCCTGCGGCTACTGCCGCACAAATCAACTCGGTTTTGTAGGTTTTTACCAAATTAATGTTTCTTTGCGCCATAGTGCCAACCGCGGCGGTAGCCACTACAGTAGAAACCTCAATACCTGTAGAGCCACCAAATATCACTGTTAAAAAGCCGTTTAAATAGTGCGAGGGAACTTTAAATGCTGGTAGCGTGTTTTTTTGATTATCAATAGCCAAATATATTTCTTTTATGCCTTTGTTCGCTTTTCCCCTGAAAACGTATTTTCTTAAAAAATAAATAGCAGTAATACCTATTGATGGAAGGATAATATAAATTAACGGAATGTTTTTACTTTGATTAAATACGAAAGTTTCTGCATGTTCGGTAATGCTTTTTAGCGAATCTGCTAATATCACCGATACAATAGAAACGATAAACGAAGAAATAACGAGTGCAATTATTTGAGCTTTATGATTTATGTTTTTCATTAAGAATTAATGATAATTATATCAATTTTTTAACAAACGCAAAGATATGATTAAAAGTTGAAAATGCTTGATTAAAGTTAACCCAACCGTTTTAAGCGGTTTAAATAATTAAAATAAGCCTTTTAATCCATCAAATATCGACTCGAAAAAAGTTGGGACAGAAAGACCCTTACTGTAATAGAAATAAAATAAAAGTGATAAAACAAAAATTATCAACCCTACCAAACGCCTAAACATGTAACCTATCAAAATCAACCCGATTGGTAAAATGAGCAGCAAATACCAGTTTACTTTTATCGGATTTAAATCGGTACCTTTTTTTAAAACAAAATAAAGGTTAGAGGGGTTTTGAACATCGTTATCATGTTTGATAAATATAAATGTAGATTTTTCTAATTCTAAGGGGCATACAGCAACGCCATTATTAAACTTTAGTTGCTGTTTAAAGCCATTTACAGAAAAGTTAAAAATACCATTTATACTTTCATCAGGGTTGTTTAAAGAGTCTGTTGCTATAATTGCAAGTTTTTGGCCTTTCAGCAGGTTTTCTTTTACGGTAAAGTAGGCGATATTTTGTGTGGTTTTAGAAAACGCTGCGAACGACCCTAGCATCCATAAAAAAATGATGAGTTTTGTCATAATTCTACCGCCCTTTTGTTGAAAATTAAATAACCAATGTGAAAAAATACGCCGAGGTTTTTAGCTTTGCCGTCATAGTAGTTTAAATTTAGACTCACTGGTCCAATTGGGGTATGATATACAGCAGCGCCAGAATAAACCAAGCTGCGGTGCGCAAAGGCTACACCTAAAGAAGTTTCCTGTTTCCCTATTTTTATAATTTCTTTGTAGGGCTGAAAAATATAGGCCTCTAACCTGAAATCGAGGTGCCGCGAAGCAATAAAAACATTTTTAATGCCGCCAGCCAAATACTTATTGGCTCTTAAGTTTTCTAAAAACAGCGTTTTTGAATCTTGCAGTGGGTAAAACGCAGGACTGTAAATTAGGTTACTTTTATAATTAGCAAAGTTTGGACGGTTACTAAAAACGCCTTCAAATAAATAACCCAGGCGGTAGTTTTGCTTAATTTTAGCGTACTTTTCATTGCTGATTCTAAAATTAAACCATTTTCTGTCAAACTCGTTTTCGCTTAAACTGGGGTAAATTGGGTCTGTTCTAAAAATATTGCCGGGCTTGTAGCTTTCGGTCCCGTTAAAATAGGTTAACCCAATAAAAAGGCTGCTTCCTTTTGATGGGTATTGCTTTCGGTTTAGTTGGTCTCTATTATAATTTATGCCAGCGATAAAGCCATCAAAACTGGTTCTATCTAAAATATCGCCGGTAGTAAAATTATCTGTGGGGCTGTACTTGTTCTCGGTATTAAAAATACCACCAAAAAGTGTCGTTTTTGCGCTTTTTCCGCTGGCAAATACTAAATTTTGAACAAAACGGCTATCAGACTGTTCTAAGAAAGTGGGTTTAGCATTATCTAAAAATAGTTGACTAGATTCAAAAAAGTTCCAGTGGTTGTAGGTGATTTCTGATTCTAAATAGAAAGGATTTTTTTTTGGGATATCTATCCGGAAGGTGGCTTGTGCTGATTCGTGAAACCTGCCAGTGTAAAAGTTGGTGCCGATAGTGTACGATTTTTTGCGTAAAAAATTATATTGCAGGCCAATAAAGGCGCTACCCACCGCTCGGCTTGCTACCGAACCTCCAAAATCTAATTTAAAGTTTTTTTCGGGCTGTACAATCAGCTCAAACTCATAGGTGTTTTCGGCCGGTAAATAGTTAATTTTCGGATATACTGTTTCAAAATTATCATCGCCTAAAAGCTTGTAATAAGCCTTTTTAACCTCGTTAAGCGTTAAATTTTTACTCATATTTTTAAAAACATTTTCAACGTATTTTTTACGTTTTCCGCTTACGCCAGATACTTTAATGTTTTTAAAAGTTAAGTATGGGTTTTTGTCGATAAATGCTTTTCTGGCAATTTTAACGCTTTCTTCGGTAGCCCGTCTTTTAGTTTTCTGTTTGATTTTATCAATTTCGGCCATGGTTGCATCGTAGCCTTTTTGTATCAACTCTTTAACCGGCGAAAAATTAGTAGCAGTATAGCCGGATAAATCTGGCTGAATGTAAACGCCGTTTTCGCCAATTGCAGTTGAGTCTGTTTTACTTAAAAAAAGATACATCAGAAACTTATTCATCAGTTTCTCATCATTGTCTTTTGGATAGGTATTAAAAGTTTTAGACGAAACATTAGCCCCGATAATTACATCAGGTTTAAATTCTTTCTTCATCACATCCACCGGGAAATTATCATACAATCCGCCGTCAAAAACGTATTTATCATCAACTTTTATGGGCCTGTACACTAATGGAACTGTAAATGTGCCACGCACTGCCTCCACTAAAGAACCACTTTTAACCGGAATCATTTTTTGAGAAAGCACATCAGAAACAATGCATCTGTAAGGCACAAAAAGATTATCAAAGTTGTTTTTTGCATTTGCCGAAGCTTGCGCTAAAAGCTCGAGAAGTGCAAAATTTAATGGGATATCATTCACCAAGTTTGAGCGGAAGCGAAAGTTGAAGCCGGTATCTATCTGTAGTTTTGCAGAGATAAACGAGGGGTTTGTTTCTTTTTTTTGAAAAAAATAACTGTAGTCACTGTCGTATTTTCCGCTCACCCAATCCTGAAAATCTGTACTTAAAGCAACGTATTCAATTTCATCAGGAGAATACCCGGCTGCGTACATTGCGCCAACCACCCCGCCCATAGAGGTGCCGGTAATGTAGTCAATTGGGATGTTGTTTTCTTCCAACGCTTTTAATACACCAATATGCGCCAAACCTTTTGCTCCACCGCCACTTAACACTAAGCCCACTTTCTGCGCAAAAACACAGTTGCTCAAACAAAAAAGAAAAAAGAAAAATTTGATTTTAACCAAGCTACGCATACGTTTTAAAGGCGCACCTAAATTACAATTTTATTAGATAAGTCGGTGTTTTATCCGCACAGCTTAACATCTTAAGCTTATTTTGTAAAAAGTAAAAGCCCAAAATTGTTGAAGTGTACTTAATATTTATCCATTGCGGTTGCCAACGTTAAACGTAAAAAATCCCGTTCGTATAAATAAACAAACGGGATTTATTATATGATAGAGTTACAATTTTACTGCGCTCTGCCTGTTTTTTTATCCTTATCTCTACCAATTAAGTAACCTGCTCCGGCTCCGGCAACTCCGCCAATAACAGCACCTCTGCCTTTTTTCTTATCAATTAATGCACCACCAATAGCGCCTGCTGCACCACCAATAACTGCGCCTTTAGCAGCAGCACTCCATCCTTTTTTTGCTGGTTGGGTGGTAGTGGTTGATGTGCCGGTAGTATGGTAATGGTTAACTACTGTGGGCTTACTAGCAGCGGCTGCTGCTGCAGCCTTTTGCTTTTTCTCCATTTCCATTTTTTCTTTTTCGGCTCTTTTAAAGCTATCCAATGTTAAGCTGTCTTTCATCATCTTAATAGAATCGGCTTTCTCTTCTGAACTTGCTTTATACTGGTTATTACATGCCGTTAAGCTTGCGGCAACTAATACAATTCCTATTATCTTTTTCATCGTTGTTTTATTTTGATTCAAGCTACGTTTAGAAATAACAGTGCCAAATTTGAGAGTACGTTACCCGGCTAATTTTCGCTTAAAAAAAAACGTGTTATGTTTACAATAATAGACAACACTTGTACAAACTGCTTTTGGGTGCCTGCTTAATGCGTTTTAAACGTATAATTGCTCGGTTCTGTTTAACAGATTCAAGATTTACATTAATTGTTTTTCTTGCTCTTTTTCAACCGCTGATAGTAATTTTTTAAATACTTCTTTTTGATGGATTTGCTGTAATTGAGGAATTAAAATCAGCAATTCTTTTTGAAGCATTCTATCTGCTTTTCCGTAATTCCAGATGGGGATAATTGTATCGGTAAAAATTTTTTCAAAGCTTAATTCTTCTACCACAATGGCAGCTTTGCCTACGGTGTTGCACAACACTTTTGGCGGGTAGTGGGTTAACCGGTAGAGGTAAAGTTCAAACAACGCTCTCATGGCTATAATTGCCGTTCCTGGGTCGTTTAT
>DASVGY010000093.1:0-3914 GCA_036379295.1 Pelobium sp. | reverse complement strand
TTTATTTAAACGGTACTGTTAGGCTAAGCACTTCTGTTGGCTTAAAAGATTGGAAATTAGTAACAGCAACCAATATTCAGAATGTACAGTGGAAAGAATCGCCGACCGTAACGGTAGCGGGAAAATCAATTCCAATCACCTATTTAATTAATCCCGCACTTTCTATTTTTAAACCAACTTTATCAAAGTTAGTGGACGATGCAATCTCGCAGTCTCTGGATATTAAACCTTATGTTTTAGATGCCCTCGAGCGCTTTAGCCAGCCAACAAAGGTAAACGACGAGTACGAAACTTGGTTCACTATGCAGCCTGTTGAAATATACGCTAGCAAAGTAGCCTTAGCAAATCAAAAAATAACCGTTAACATGGGTTTAAAAACTTATTTAGAAACTGCTATCGGTCGTAAGCCTTCGATAGCATTTGATAGAAATGCTATCATACTAAAGTCGGTTGATAAAATGCCGGACCAATTTAGTGCAAATGTTGCGGCTTTTGCGCCTTACAGTTATGCGTCTGCTGTTATTACAAAAAATTTTGCAGGTCAAAAATTCGAATCTGGTAGCCGATCTGTTACCGTTAATAAAGTTGATTTGTGGGGAAAAGATGGAAGGATGATTGTCGCTTTAAATTTAAGCGGATCAGTTAACGGCGACTTTTATTTAACCGGTATTCCGGCCTATGACGCTGCCACCAAAGAAATATATCTTGACCGGGTTGATTTTGTACTGGATTCTAAAAACAAACTTTTAAAGGTGGGTAACTGGCTTGCACACGGTTTAATTCTCAAAAAAATGAGCGACGCTTGCCGTTTTTCTATCGCTACACAATTAGCAGACGGACAAAAAGAAATGGCTGGCTATCTAAACAATTATCAGCCGATTAAAGGAGTAAAAGTTAACGGTAAATTGGATGGAATTACGCCAAACAAAGTAATTTTAACACCAAACGCAATTGTAGCCATGGTAGTAGCTACGGGCAAAGTGGCGGTTACTATTGACGGTACTGAATAGCGTTTAGAAGAAAGTCGGAATTTTATTTTCGTTTCTATGAGTGCTTACGTAATTAATTAAACGCTAAGGCGGCAGCACTTCAGTGGCTTTAGCTAAAAATAAAAACGAGTTGAGACCTTTTGATAATCTCAACTCGTTTTTATAGCTCTTTATTTAACCAAAAATTTCTTAGTTTTATTTAACCCCTCGCCCGTAACGTTTAGGGTATAAACTCCAGAAGCTAAACCCGCTGGAAGCTGAACCTTACACGCAGCACCTTGGGTATTTACATTTTTTACGAGGATGTTTCTGCCAGAAAGCTCGCTTACCGTTACTGTAAAATTTCCTACGTAAGCGCCTAAACTGAAGCTAAATTGGTTAGTAACAGGGTTTGGGTAAATAGAAAGCTCATCAGTTAAATTAAGGCTAAAATTAACGGCCCTCACTCCAAAATCTTTCATTTTACCGTCTTTATCATACTGTAATAATTGATAATAGTTAATTCCCTTAGCAGGTTCATTATCCGTGAATAAATAGTTTGCCGCTTCGTTTTTAGCGCCGATCTTAAATAGCGGTCTAAAATTCCGACCATCTTCAGATTTTAATAGCTGATAAAAATCCGCGTTTTTTTCTGATGAGCTAATCCAATTAACCCTTACCGAAGTTGGCGTAGTTTTGGCCGTAAATGATGAAAGTGTTACCGGTAATTGGGAGAGATCTTTAACGCTAACATTATCTATTTCTGCAAAGCCGTTATCTAAATTCAAATGAAATTTTAGCGACATCTGTAAATCGGTTTTATCTGCAGGGTAAGTCCAGGTTTGTTCAAACTTAACCCAAACTGTAGGCGTAGCAGATGCAGGAATATCCGCTATAGCATTGTAGGTATTGGTACTTTGTGTAAGCACTCTTATTGTTTTGTTTGATTTGTACCAAAAAGAGATGGCATAGGCATGTCCTGGAACAACAGCAAAATCATCTGATAAAAACTGAACATCGTATGCGTTGCCTGTACCACCTGTGGTAACATCTGCTCTTACATACCTTAAGCCGTCTTCGGGCGCAGCGTTTGCAGCCGTAACAGCCGGGTTTCCGTAGGCAGTCCAGTTTGTAAAGCTAGAGCCAGATCCCTGTTCAAAACTTGGATTTAAAACAAGGTTAGCAGATGGCGGCGGCGGCGTAGCGCTCACCAACTTAACATTGTCAATCTCTGTAGTTCCTAAATCTTTACCAAATTCAAATTTTAAGCGTACATCATTTGTGTTGGCAACTAGGGCTGCGTTAGCCGTAAATTCAAAAGTTCCTAACGTCCAGGTGCTAGCCTCGCCAGTAAACTCTTTAAAAAAATCATAAGGCGGTGCACCACTATTGTCTTGAAGGCCAACCCTAAAAGAGTGTCCACCACTATTTTTATAGTAAAATGAAATAGTGTAGGTTTTGCCTGCTTCTAAAACCGGACTTGTTGTTTCATTTAGCTTTTGGAAATTGGATATCCCAAAATCATAGTAATTACCTGCTACTGTGGTTACAGCTTTTGCGTTGGCAAGCCCAGCTTGCGGAGTCGCTGTTTCGCGGGTAGTAGTTCCTTTAGTGCCCGCTCCGCCGGTGTACCATTGGTAGTTTAAGCCAGGCCCGCTTCCTTCTTCGAAACTTGGATCCTGAGTTAGTAAGTTTTGCGCACCTGCGCTAAGCCCACAGGCAATTAGCAGTGGTAAAAGACTAAATGTCTTTTTAAGTAATTGTTTTTTCATTATTTTGATTTTATAGTTAAAAAATATTTAGTGATTAAGCATTTTTAGGCTTTTCGTACTAATGGTTTTAAACGTCTTTTGTTGCACACAACTACCTCAAACATTTTTACAGCTTTTATAAGGTTGTAGCTTAGCTAATTGGTTAATACCAAGGTCGAGCTAATCATGGTAATTTTATGGCACTATTGTTTTAATTAATGCTCCCCATGTTTAACTTAACAAGCCACCAAACGTTTATTTATTATTGTTAGCTTGGTTATGTTATAGGCTTTCGAGATGAACTATGAACAAGCTCCAAACTTGCATAATCAAGAATTAGCTTTCAGTTTTCCGTCTAAAACTTTAGCTTAGCAGTTCAATTTCAATAAAAAATGAGAACAATAGACGATATCAATTTCTCCGGAAAAAAAGCGTTGGTAAGGGTTGATTTTAATGTGCCCTTGGATGCTGATTATAATATTACCGATGATAAAAGAATGACGGCGGCAATGCCAACCATAAAAAAAATTTTAAAAGATGGGGGCAGCGTAATTTTAATGTCGCACTTGGGCAGACCGAAAGATGGACCTACCGATAAATATTCTTTAAAACACATTGTAGATCACTTAAGCGAGTTAACCGGTACAAAAGTTGAATTTGCAGGCGATTGCATCGGCGAAGAAGCCAAAGAGAAAGCAGCTAACTTACCAATAGGTGGTGTGTTGTTGTTAGAAAACCTTCGTTTTTACAAGGAAGAAGAAAAAGGAGATAAAGCTTTTGCTGAAAAACTAGCTGCTTTAGGCGATGTTTATGTAAACGACGCTTTCGGAACCGCTCACCGGGCGCATGCTTCAACAGCCATTATTGCTCAATTCTTTCCCGATGCAAAATATTTTGGTTACCTAATGGGTGCCGAACTAAAAAACGCAGAAAAAGTTTTAAATCAGCCAGAGCGCCCCTTTACTGCAATTATGGGTGGAGCAAAGGTTTCTGACAAAATTCTGTTGATTGAAAGATTGATGGACAAAGTGGATAACATCCTCATCGGTGGCGGTATGACTTATACTTTTGTAAAAGCAAACGGCGGTAAAATAGGTAAATCACTTGTAGAGGAAGATAAGTTAGACCTTGCGAAGGCGCTAATTAAAAAAGCAAATGAAAAAGGAGTTAAATTATTAATTCCTACAGACTCTGT
>DASVGY010000092.1:0-3194 GCA_036379295.1 Pelobium sp. | reverse complement strand
ACAGATAAAGTTTCTTTACCAGATGCGGAACTGGTGGTTAGTGCTGGCCGTGGATTAAAAGGCCCTGAAAATTGGGGAATGATTGAAGAATTAGCCGATTTATTAGGCGCTGCAACTACTTGTTCCAAACCCGTATCGGATGCGGATTGGCGCCCTCATAGTGAACACGTTGGACAAACCGGGATTGCTATTTCTCCAAACTTGTACATTGCTATTGGTATTTCTGGTGCAATACAGCACTTGGCTGGCGTATCTTCCTCAAAAGTGATTGTAGTTATCAACAAAGACCCGGAAGCACCCTTTTTTAAAGTTGCAGATTACGGAATAGTGGGCGATGCTTTTGAAATTGTACCGAAATTGATTGAAGCCGTAAAATCTTTAAAAGCAAATTCTTAAATTCGCGATTAAATAAAAAACGAAGTACATTTTGGCTTTAAAATTGTCAAAATGTATTTTGTTTTTAGGAGCGTTTTTGCGTGAGGGATTGAAGTGGATACCGGCTTTGTGGCTAAGGCCTTTAGCAGTATAAACGGAAAGCCCGACCCTTTTTTTGGGGACACGCCCAAATTTTTATTTTCGGGAATACGATAAAGAATGAAGAAGTTAAAGTTAGATATTATAGGTTTATCATACAGCCAAACCCAATCTGGAGCTTACGCCCTTGTTTTAGGCGAAGTGAACGGACGGAGGAGGCTGCCAATTATTATAGGAGGATTTGAAGCGCAGGCGATTGCTATTGAGATTGAAAAGATGACCCCTAGTAGGCCTTTAACTCATGATTTGTTCAAATCTTTTGCCGATGCTTACCACATAAATGTACAGGAAGTAATTATTTATAACCTGGTTGAAGGTGTTTTTTTTAGCAAGTTAATTTGTAACGATGGCAAAAAGAATATCGAAATTGATGCCCGTTCTTCTGATGCTATTGCATTAGCAGTACGTTTTGGCTGCCCTATTTATACCTACGAATTTATTTTGGCATCGGCCGGGATTGTAATTGAAGGAACGGATTTTGCTTTTTTAGATAACATTGAACCTAGCAAACCAGAAAAACCAGCAAAATCTGGAAATGCAGGCTTTAACGCTTACTCTGACGATGAACTACACAAGCAGTTGAATGAGGCACTTGCAGAAGAAGCTTATGAAAAGGCTGCTAAAATACGCGATGAAATTGCCAAAAGACAATCGAACTAAGAAGTTAAGCTTTGAAAAAAAAGAGATGTAAAAAGTTGCAAGATAGCCCTATCTTGTAAATAGACTGTTGCAAAGGGTAATCACTCAATTTTACCTTAGATTTATTGCAGAGAATACATATATTAGGCTGGTAATTTTCTTATTTTCAGTAATATTTTATGAGTATAAAGTTTCGCTTAATTGCGATGAATTTCTTGGAATTCTTTATTTGGGGAGCTTGGCTCATTTCTTTGGGCGGTTATATGTATAGCGCATTAAACGCCACGGGTTCGCAAATTGGATTAACCTACGGCACTATGGGTTTGGCATCGTTATTTATGCCTGCGCTAATGGGCGTAATAGCAGATAGGTGGGTAAATGCCGAAAAGGTTTTAGGCTTTTGCCACCTAATTGGCGCAGGCTTGTTGTTTTGGGCTTCAACCGTTCAGAACCCAGAGACAATGTATTGGGTTATTCTTTTAAACGCAATGTTTTTTATGCCCACAATTGCACTAAATAATACAGTTTCTTACAGCACTTTAGAAAGTAAAGGTTTTGATATTGTAAAAACCTTTCCGCCGATTAGGGTTTGGGGCACCATTGGGTTTATTGTTGCCGTTTGGATTGTGGATATATTTGGATGGACGCTGAGCTCTACTCAGTTTATTGTAAGTGCCGCAGCTTCCGTACTTCTTGCGTTATATAGCTTTTCGATGCCTGCATGCGTTCCAGGAAAACGGTCGCATAAACTTTCTTGGTCAGAGTCTTTTGGTTTGGATGCGCTTGTTCTTTTCAAGCGAAAAAAAATGGCTATATTTTTTACGTTTGCCATGTTACTGGGCGCTGCCCTGCAAATTACCAACGCTTTTGGCAAGCCTTTTTTAGATGATTTTGGCAGTATAGCAGCGTTTAAAGATACTTTTGGCGTTAAGCACTCGAACATTTTAATTTCTATCTCACAAATTTCTGAGACCTTATTTATCCTTGCAATTCCGTTTTTTTTGAAAAAATTTGGAATTAAAACTGTAATGTTGATTAGCATAATAGCGTGGGTTTTCCGTTTCGGATTATTTGCGGTTGGCGACCCTGGGCAAGGCTTATGGTTGCTGGTTTTATCCATGATTATTTATGGAATGGCATTTGACTTTTTCAATATCTCGGGTTCTTTGTTTGTAGAAAGAGAAGCAGAACCGAAAATTAGAGCCAGCGCCCAAGGTTTATTTATGGTAATGACAAATGGTGTTGGCGCTTATTTAGGAGGCTGGTTGAGCGGTTTAGTGGTAGATTATTTTACCGTTGGAGATGTAAAAGATTGGCAAAGCATCTGGATTTCATTTGCAGGTTACGCCTTGGTTTTAGCCATCACCTTCCCTGTTATTTTTAAATATAAGCACAGCAAAGAAGAAAAAATTGTGGTTGCACATTAATGTTTTTTGGCGCTGAGCTTTATCTATTGATGGTTAATTGATTTTTGCGTGATGGATTGCTTTTATTTAAGGCTAATCCGTACCTTATGAACCCAGAGATGGCGTTGAAAATTGGCTTTATTCAAAAGCCATATATCAAAATTTTGAGCTGAAGTTTAAGCGAAGGAAGCATATTCCAAAAAATAACTCAAACCGCGTTGTGCTAAAGGCTATAATTTTAAAAACGTAAACGTGGTGGGTCATTTTTTTTGCTTGACAACAAGCACCAACTGTTTAAAGCCAACAAGAGGCTGTCTCAAAAATAAAATGGAGGGTCTGAGAATCGCATAAACAAAAACGTTCTCCACCACCTGTCCAAATAAATCGATAAAAAAAGAGGCTGTTCTCGCTTTTTGAGACAGCCTCTTTTTTTTTGTACTTACTGTAACTATATAAGGTTAAATCGCTCGATGCTTGCTTTTTTTCGTTGTTTATTGAAAATTAAACACGTATGGAAGCTTGGCTTGTAAGCCAGTCATTTCACTTACCTCTTTAATTTTCTGGTAGTATTGATAGCTTTTGCCTAATTCTTCTTTTACAAAATAGGCTTTTATC
>DASVGY010000091.1:0-7553 GCA_036379295.1 Pelobium sp. | reverse complement strand
TTTAACCTATTTGGTAAAAAAATCTTGCGTTTGGTAATGATAGCAGCTTTATCAATATGGTCAATATCCTCAAAATTGAAATAGCCAACCATTGGCATCGGGATTTTGTAATTGCTCACAAAATACGGCACCAACTTGTTGTTGATTTCTATAAACACAGCATTTATTTTCAGTTTTTCGGGTTCGTTAAAGGTAAATGCCACTTGTACTTCACCTTTTAAACCTCGTGTTTTACTGATGTAACCTATCTCAAAACAATCTTCAACTTTCATTTAATATATAAGGGCGTTAATTTCCTTGATTCTGCGAAGATACAATAATTGAATTTAGGGGATAATTTTTAGGTGTTAAAGGCATCCGGTGTTTTTTAAAAGAAACCGTCGTTCGGCCTAATTTGGTTCGCTAGTTTTTTTGGAGCAACATTACAATAAGCTGTTGTTAGCGCATCTAAAAATAAATCTTCGTTAACTTTATCTAGCAAAATATTTGTCCAGCCTTGCTTTCCCCATTTGTTATCAACCGGAAAAATAAATGAAGGACTGGCTGATGAAAAAACATCCTGGTCAATTTCTGATAGCTTGATGCATGCGATTTTATGCACACCATGATAAGTGGCAAAAATTTTCTTTTTTACCCTAAAACAAGTTTTTTCAAAATGAGGCTCTTCGCTTGTTTCTGGAAACGAAAGTGCTAGCTCTCTAAAGGCGGTAATGGAAACCATGTTAGTTAATTTAGCGGAACTTCAATATTTTATTAAGCAAAACTCATTTATCGTTTTTTAAAAATATTTGTACCCTTTTTAAATGCCAAATTTTGCCTAAGGTTGTTTTTATATGATGCAAAACTAGAGCGTTTGTATTTAATCTTGGTATTCTGATATGATAATTTTCTTCTGTTTCATCATTACCTCCATAGAATTTGCTTTGCCCATCAGCACATCCAAGTTTTTTGGAATTATTTGCCACCTTATGCCGTATTTATCTATACACCAACCGCATTCTGCTTCTTTTCCATGTTGGGTAAAATAGTCCCAAAAATGATCAATCTCTTTTTGATCTTCACAGTAAATCATAAAAGAAACCGCATCTGTTTGGGGCTGGTGCTCCAATTCGGTGTTCATCAATGAATATTGCTGACCAAAAATTTCTACTTCACAAAGTTCGGTGTAGCCACTCGGTGTTTTACCAAGTGTTATCACCTTTCCGGGTTGTAGGTTTTGATTAAACACGGCTTTATAATAGGCAATAACTTTTGCTAATTTGCCGCCATCGGCTGTTAACCAAATACAGGGCACAATTTTTTTGATTTCCATTTTAGTTAAATTGAGAGCCTGGTTAAAATTCATCTACTAATTTGTTATATTTTTTCGGCTATAAGTGCGTTATATTTTTGAGATAGTTACCGGCCATCTCTACAAAATTAGTCTTGTTTCGCTCAAAAATAAACTAAAGACATGCTTACCATACGGATTTAAACAGGCTGTGAATGTTTATCACATTGTTTTTAAAGTTTGTAAAAGCGTGTCTAACTCGTTTAAGGTCATCGTAAAACCACCTTGGAAGCCCATTTCTATCATTTGCTCCATGCGCTCAAAAGATTCGTTGTAGATAATTATACTCACCTTTGTTTTTCCGTTTTCTTCACTAAAAGTTAAGTCCCAGTGTGAGCCGGGTAAGTTAGGCGTTGCGTTTTCATCAGCGAAAGCGTTTAGGTATTTAAAATTTGTTTTTGGAGTGATGGAAGTATATTCCTGTACAGACCAATGTTCTTGTCCTTCTGGGCCAACCATGGCATAAAATCTTTTTCCGCCAACTTTAAAATCCATGTTTTTTGTTTTAGATTGCCAAGGTTTAGGCGCCCACCATTGGTCAAGTATTTCCTGTTTGGTAAATGCATCCCAAACAAGTGATTGTTCAGCTGCAAACTCTCTGTTTACAAATACCGTTTTAGTTGTTTTGTCAACGGTAAATTCAAATAGCAAATTGTTATTCATTTCTGTTGGTTTTTAATTGTAAATAATACATCATCTAGCTGGTTAAATTTAGTTTCCCATATCTTTTTAAATTGTGCTAACCATTGGTCTATTTCTTTCATTTTATCAATTTCTAACGAGTAGTAAATCTCTCTGCCCTGTGGTTCCTGCTTTAACAATTCGCATTCGGTTAAAATTTTAAGGTGTTTTGAAACGGCTTGCCTGGTTGTGTTGAAGTTTTCGGCAATGGCATTTGGCGTCATCGCTTGCAGTGCAATTAGGGCAATAATTGCTCGTCTTGTAGGGTCGGCAATTGCCTGGAAAATGTCTCTTCTCATTGATGAATTTGATTAATATGAAATCATTAGGTTGCAAATATATGCGCAACCTTTTAGTTTCGCAAATTATTTTGGATATTTTTTTTGCAATGGCCTATAAGCGAAAGCGGAGGTAAAGTTTTTTGCAGCTGAGCGCCAGTTTTACCGGCCAAACTCAAAGTTATCCTTTGCTTTTTAGCGCTTTTCCTCTGGGTTGGTCGCTTTCCAGCAATACCATTTCCGAGTGCAAAAAGTCGGCTGCTTCGGCAGAATCTTTTACTTTAACAGCGCTTCTTTCTAACATTTCTTTTTCAAAATCATCTAATATAGCTTGCCTTAATCCTGTTTCTCGCCATTTACTTACTGGCCTGCAAGCCCTGAAAATGTGCCGAGCCAACGATAATGCATCTAACAAGGCCTGGTTTGCGCCTTGCCCTTTGAACGGACTCATCGGATGCGCCGCATCGCCGATTAGGGTTGCTAAAGGATTTGCTGCCAGTATTTTGGGTTGTAGCAAAGCCCGGTCATACACGGGGTAGCCCGAAATTTGATTTGTTGAAGTTGCGGCAATAATTTGTGGAATTGGGGAGTGCCATTTTGTTCTGCGGCTGGCTTCTTCTTTTAAGGTTTCGGAACCTAAAGCACTTAAGGTTTTTGCATCGCGTTCAAGCATTGGAAAACTTAGCTGCCACATGATGGCTTCTTTTGAGTAGGGCATCATGTAAATACGTTCTGTTCCGTTGGCAGTTTGAAACACGGTTGCTGAATCCAATAAATCACTTTCAAGGTGAGATAAAGCATTTAGCGGACAAATTCCTAAAATCACAATACAGCCTAGATAACGTAGCGGCGTAAGATCTTCTCCAATTAGCAGTTTGCGAACAGTGCTCCGGATACCGTCTGCACCTACCACAAGATCTGCCGCAGTCGTTATTTTTTTTCCATTTACTGAAAAAGTTAAATTGGTTTTTTCTGTAGGATTGGTGTGAATAGCAACTAGCCGATGTCCCCATTTAATCTGCGCATTTGCGCCTAATTGTTGCATCAGTTGCAAACGCAAACTTTGCCTAGCAATGTGTATGTTGCTGCGTTTGGTATAATTAGTTTCTGTGGATTGTACCCATTTGCGCATTCCCCACTCTGCAATTACTTTGCCGTCGGTGGTGTGCACTAAATGGCGGGTAGAAACCACACCTCCGGTTAAGGTTGTAATTCCTAAAGCTTCAATGGCTTTGCTGGCTTGTTGCAGGGTGAGCCCGTAACCCTGCGAGCGGTCGCGAAAGCTATTGTCGCGTTCAAAAATGGTAAAGGGAATACCCCGATGTAAACAGGCAACGGCCAAAGCCATGCCGCCTATTCCTGCGCCAATGATGGCAACGTGGGGATAGTTTTCTTTATTGGCTTGAGGCGGATGATCGGTTGGAATTATGCCTTTGCCAGCGCAATCTTTACATGGGTATAAATCGGCTTTTGGTTTAACTGGTGGACTTTGTGCTGCTGTTGAGGATTCAAATTTTAGTAAGGCATCCTGATAGGCTTTACGCACTTTTTTGCGAAGTTTTCGTGGTTTTTTGCCCTGGCCCATGCAGGTTAAACAAACCGCCCAACTGGCATTGTTGTTTTCTGAAGTTTCCAAATTTTTGATAGACCGATTTATTGCTAAGGTATCACACTTTTTTGGTTTTATTTTAGTAATATCCTCCTGTACTTTGGTTATTAAAATAGTGTTGTTTTGATAAGATATTGCTTGTAAAAAGTTCTATGTCGAAGCAGCAATTTGTTATCAGTCTGTTGGACCTTGTCATTCGCCCTTTTCAGGTGTGCTTTTATTAATTAGAAGACCTTTTTTGCTAAAGTGTCAATAATTGAATTACTGATTATTGACGCACCTTCGTTATTTAAATGTACGCCATCTATTGTTAAATGTAACTTTCTTCTTTCACTCAAATGTGCAATTCCTCTTTTTGTTAGACTCCAAATTTTGTCGAATAATGTAACCGCCCAAAAACTTTCAATTAGATAGTTAGTTTGATTTTTCCCAAATAAAAAATTTTCAAAAACAGGCTCAATGTCAGCTATCGCTATGTCTTCTTCAATTGCCGCATTTCTCGCTGCCACATTGAAATTTCTTCTTTCACGGTTTAATTCTGTATCAATTTTCTCGTTAAGGCAACCCATAGTTATAAATATGATTTTACCATTGTAAAGCGCTTTTATTTGTCTGAAAAAGTCAATTAGCGCATGGTAGTATTCCCTAGAATCAATTATCGGTTTATGGCCTTTTTCTATTTGTGATTTATAAGCAAATTTGAACAAACCATCCCGTACGTTGAAGTGTGGTAAAAGAATGTCATTGCTTCCGCCTTGTAATACAATTAAATCATAGTCATTTTGGTTTTGCAAATGTTTCAAAACTTTCATGGAGATGATATTCAATGTGGCTCCGTTCGTACCAAAATTGAATAATTTACTGTTTGGATACCTATCATTAAGTAAGTTGATAAAATTAGCACTGACTTGGCCCTTCGTTAAGCTATCTCCAAAAAACGCAATTTTCATGTTGCTATATTAATAATGTTTGGACAATTTTCAAAGCTACTTGCTGTTTCGACTTTGTGTTTAGTAAGATGGCGCATAACGGTTGGCGGCTTTGTAGATGCTACATTATCAGTAATTTCTCTGTCGTCATTAGGGTTGCTGTTAGCGGTTAGGCGTTTTAACATATCGGTTATTTTAGTTTATGCTATGTTATTGATTAGTCGATAGGTTCCCATAATTGAACTTTGTTACCTTCTACGTCAAGAATGTGAACAAATTTTCCGTAGTCAAATGTTTCAATTTTATCAACAACAGTAACGCCTTCTTTCTTTAATTCTTTAACAAGTTCTTCCAAGTTTTCTACTCGGTAATTGATCATAAAGTCCTTGTCAAAATACTTCGAATTTTCAGCAAATGGTGTCCATTGTGTCTGCGCTTTTTTTATGCTTTTTGGACTTTCATACCATTCAAAAGTAGCACCATAAGGATTGGTGTTTAACCCAAGGTGTTTTTGATACCATTCTGTTGTTGCTTTCGGGTCTTTGCATTTAAAAAAAACGCCCCCTATTCCTGTTACTCTTTTCATTTTATTGTCGTTATTTTTTATTGATACAGATTTAAAAGCGAAACCGAGACAAAAAGTTGTCGCAAGTGCCAAGATTATTAAAATTGGTTTTTTCATTGTATGATTTTGATTGTTGGTAATACCGTTTCCGGTTGTCTCTACGCTTAACTGTAACGTTCCGCCGCTTGGCGTAGTAGCCGTAAGTTAAAGAAAAACGTAATAAGAAACGCTGAAGTTCAGAGTATTTTCCAAGAAAGATAAACTAGCTATTACGCCAAACAGCTTTTAGCAGTAGCCGTTTGTATTCTTTTACACTTGTTGTCCAAATGTGAGTAAGTTGTGGTCTGGGTCAAGCAATGCAAACTCTTTCTGACCCCAAGGTTTTGTTTGTAAATGTCCAGCAGGATGAATTTTACAATTGATGTCTACTATAGACTGGTATAAAATTTCTATGTTGTTTGTTCGGATATATACTTGGCCATAGTTTTCTTTAGGCTCGAGCTCTTTAAACTCAAAAAAATGAATTTCAATATCGTCTTTCTGCAACAATAAATAACCCTCAAAATCTACATTTCCAATGTCTTTGAAGCCAAGTTGACTGATATAAAAATCTCTCGTAATAGTTTTATCACGCATTGGAAGTTTGGGAATAATAGTTGTCATCATAATTTATTTATTTTTTAAAGTATTGTTTATTAGTCCTTTGATTAAAGGAATCATACTTAAAAGCATCATTAATGAACCCAACGCCATCCAATTTTCAATTCCCGGAAAGACTAAAATCATTACATTACCAACTATAAAAAATAAAGAAGCCCATTTTGAAATTATGTTTGTTCTATATAGTGAAATGCCTAATAGAATATTACCAACAAAAACCAAAATACACAAAGCAAATGAAATTCTTAAGATGTTGGTCAAGATTACACTACCAATAGGATTGGAAAGGTAAGCTCCTAAAACACCAATAAAATATACTCCACCAATGATAGATAAAATTGCTCCAATAAAGGAAAGCCAAGGTGTTTTCTTATAAGTCAAGTACATCAGCATTAAGCCCAATGAAATGTAAACTGGCATTGAAGCGTAAATAAAATAATGAGGCAAAAGGTAGTATCTAAAAACTAAAGCAGAATCAGAATTTGATGTAAGATGTATTGTAGCGTTCGTGTCTTTGAGAAAAAAATTGAAATTGAGAAAAGAAGCTAAGTTTTCGTGAGATATAGCCCAGCCAATGAACGATAGAAGTGGAGCTATCACTAAAGATGTTGCACCCAATATCTTTACACATATTTTTGCTTTTTGTAGAGATTGTGATTGGTTATTTTCCATGCATTAATTTATTTTCATGCAAAAATTGGAATAAATTTTTGAAACGCTACTTGATTGAAATCAGTAAATTCAGTCATAGGACCTTACTCTACTTAAAGTTTCAGGTGCTATTTTCAGATAAGACGCAATCATTTTTATTGGAAATACTTTTATTATTTCAGGTTTTGAATTTTTTATGTAGCTATATTTTTCTTTTGGTTTTAGTGAATTATCAAAAATAAATGTTCTATTTATTGGTTGATTAAGAATTTTTCCAAATTGTAAAAAAGACTGCGATTTTGAACAAAGGCAGTGAAAAGTGTTTAAACTCAATTCAATTACTTCCGATTTTGAAAAAGCTTTAATAGTTGTATTTGAGGGCATTTGTTCCGTAATGCTTTGCTGGTTAAACATCCACTCATTTTGTAAATGCAAATCAATAATTATGTCGTCAATTTCATTGTTTTGAAATTGAAAAAATGAACCCGACAAAATGAAATAGAAACTTTTACAAATTTCACCTTCCTGCAATAACACTTCATTTTTATTCACAACTTCTTTTGAAGTATGTTTCTCAAAAAGTTCAATTTCAAAACTTGAAAATTGTCCTATGGATTTTAAAATTTCGTAAGATGTCATTGTGATAAATTTGTTGGTGTTTACTCCATAGGTTCACTACGTTTAACCGTAACGGTTCTCAGCTACTTTTGTGTAGTATTCCTTTTTGTTTTCGTCTTTTACAAAATCTTTCAAACAAAATCCGTTGATTTTCCAATCAATTCCACCCTGACTGTTAGGGTGAATATATGATAATACTCTTGCTCCTTCGGACTTTCCAATTGATTCTAAA
>DASVGY010000090.1:0-15063 GCA_036379295.1 Pelobium sp. | reverse complement strand
TCTTTTAAGATTTGAGCTAATTCATTAACTTCTTTAACAGTTAAGTTTACTAATTGTTCAGCAAACGATTTTAAATCCGCCATTATATTTAATTTTAAAATTTTACTATTTAATAATTTATTTCCAAACTTAAGGTGTTTGAATTAACCTTCTCTTTCTTGTAAAGTTTTGACAATTCCTGCCAATTTGTTTCCGCCAGATGATAATGCTGAAATAACATTTTTCGCTGGAGACTGCAATAAGCCAATGATTTCGCCAATAAGTTCGTCCCTTGATTTAAGGTTAACTAAAGTCTCTAATTGGTTATCGCCTATGAAAACAGTAGATTCTACGTATGCTGCTTTTAAAACAGGTTTCTCTGCTTTTCCTTTTCTCAACTCTTTAATTAGCTTAGCCGGAGCGTTTGCATTGGTTGAGAACATTACAGATGAAGATCCTTTAAGAACATCAAACAAAGGAGTTACATCACCTTCCAGCTGCTCTAAAGCTTTTCTGATAAGGGTATTTTTAACTACCTGTATTCCGATTTGGTTCTCAAAACATTTACGACGAATACTATTGATTTTTGCAACCGTCAAGCTAGAAGTATCAGTAATATAAAAATTACCTGATTCTTTCATTCTTTCGGCTAAAGCAGAAACAACTTCGTGTTTTTCTTCTCTTCTCATAATCTTAAATTCCCGCTACTGATTTAGTTTCAATTAGAATCCCAGGAGACATTGTTGAAGAGATATTGATACTCTTAAAATATGTTCCTTTTGCGGCTGAAGGTTTTAATTTCGAAATCACCTGAAGAACCTCCAAAGCATTCTCATAAATTTTATCAGCAGCGAAAGATACTTTACCTATTGAGCAGTGAATGATACCAGTTTTATCAACTTTAAAGTCGATTTTACCACCCTTAACATCTGTTACTGCTTGTCCCACGTTCATGGTTACAGTTCCTGATTTAGGATTTGGCATCAAATTACGTGGACCTAAAATACGACCTAACTTACCCACTTTTGCCATACAGCTTGGGGTAGTGATAATAATGTCGACATCTGTCCAGCCACTCTCAATCTTAGCTATATACTCATCCAAACCTACAAAATCAGCACCTGCTGCTTTTGCCTCTTCTTCCTTATCAGGAGTTACTAAAGCTAAAACGCGTACTGTTTTTCCGGTACCATGAGGTAAAGTTGCGATACCACGCACCATTTGATTGGCTTTACGTGGATCCACGCCTAAACGAACATCAATATCTACTGATGAGTCGAACTTAGTGGTGGTAATCTCTTTTACCAAGGCAGCTGCATCTTTTAAAGAATAAGCTTTACCGTCTTCAAGTTTGGAAAGTGCCGTCTTTTGATTTTTTGTTAATCTTGCCACTTGTCTTTTACTTAATGTGTTAATTAATTTGTCCAGGGTGCATCACCTGTAACGTTTATTCCCATACTGCGGGCTGTGCCTGCAACCATCTTCATTGCTGAATCAATTGTGAAAGCATTCAAATCAGACATTTTATCTTTAGCGATAGCCTCTACCTGCTCCCAAGTAACCTTGGCAACTTTTTTGCGGTTAGATTCTGCCGACCCACTTTTGATGTTTGCAACTTCCATTAACTGGATTGCAACCGGTGGATTTTTGATGATAAATTCGAAAGACTTGTCTGCATAAACAGTGATTACAACAGGAAGTACTTTGCCTGCTTTATCCTGGGTACGAGCATTGAACTGCTTACAGAACTCCATAATGTTCACACCTTTTGCTCCTAACGCAGGACCAACCGGTGGAGATGGATTTGCTGCCCCTCCCTTGATTTGTAATTTGATTAACGCACTGACTTCTTTTGCCATTTTTTATTTATTTATTTCTCAACGTTAATAATGTGGAAGCATTTGTAACATTTAAGATCTTGATTAGTAATGAGATGTGAGTAGAGGGTATTGCGACTGATCGCTATACTCATTACGCTATACTCAATACCTTTATTATTCTTTTTCAACCTGCATATAGTTAAGCTCTAGCGGGGTTTTACGTCCGAAAATCTTAACCATAACTTTCAGCTTTTTCTTTTCTTCATTTACTTCTTCTATAACTCCAGAGAAACCATTGAACGGCCCATCCATTACTTTGATATTTTCGCCAACGTAATACGGTATGTTCATTGTTTCGCCTTGTTCCGCCATTTCGTCAACCTTTCCTAAAATACGGTTAACCTCGGCTGGCCTTAATGGTACAGCATTACCTGCTTTATCACCTAAAAAACCGATCACGCTGTTGATACTTTTGATAACTTGTTCTAGTTCCGCATTTAGTGCGGTTTCGATAAGAACATATCCCGGGTAGTAGTTTCTTTCTTTTGCAATTTTTTTTCCGTCACGCATCTGGTAGTATTTTTCCATCGGTATTAATACCTGTGGCACCAAATGCGTAAGACCCAAACGGCTTATCTCTGCATCTATATATTGCTTTACCTTCTTCTCTTTACCACTTACAGCTCTAACAACATACCATTTCAATTGATCGCTCATTCCTTATAATTATGCAAATGATTTATACATTAACTTCAAAAGGTTACCTGCAGACTCATCCATTGCTAAAATAATTAAAGCAATAATTAGAGATGCAACAAGAGTAATTACTGCGCTATTTTGCAGTTCGCTCCATGTTGGCCAAGTAACTTTTTCACTTAGCTCTGTATATGATTCTTTTATGTATTCTGCAAAACCAGCCATTGTTACTTTTTTTTTGCGTTAGCACGGGAACAAGGATTCGAACCCTGATCAAAGGTTTTGGAGACCTCTATTCTACCGTTGAACTATTCCCGTGTAATTTTCTCTTTCGAGATATTTAAATTTGTTTTTAGATAAAAAGTACTTAGGAAGTATTTCCTAAGTACTTTTATTTGGATAAGTAACTCTAACGAGTACTTAAAATTATGCTACAATTTCAGTTACCTGACCAGCACCTACTGTTCTACCACCTTCACGGATAGCGAAACGTAAGCCTTTTTCCATAGCAATTGCGTTAATCAATTTTACGTTGATAGTAACGTTATCACCTGGCATAACCATTTCAATACCTTCTTGCAAGGTGATTTCTCCGGTTACATCTGTTGTTCTGAAATAGAATTGTGGACGGTATTTATTAAAGAATGGCGTATGACGTCCACCTTCTGCTTTTGATAAAACGTAAACCTCAGCTTTGAAATCAGTGTGAGGAGTTACAGAACCTGGCTTGCAAATAACCATACCACGACGGATATCAGTTTTTTCAATACCACGTAACAATAAACCTACGTTATCACCAGCTTCTCCTCTATCAAGAATCTTACGGAACATCTCTACTCCGGTTACTGTTGATTTTAAGTTTTCAGCACCCATACCCAAGATATCTACTGGCTCACCAGAGTTGATTACACCTCTTTCGATACGACCGGTAGCAACTGTACCACGACCTGTGATTGAGAAAACATCTTCAACCGGCATTAAGAACGGAAGATCTGTTAAACGTGGAGGAATTGGAATATAGCTATCTACAGCATCCATCAACTCCATAATTTTAGCAACCCATTTAGCGTCGCCATTTAATCCACCTAAAGCAGAGCCTTGGATAACTGGAATATCGTCACCTGGGAAATCGTAGAAAGATAACAATTCACGAATTTCCATTTCAACTAGTTCTAATAATTCTGGGTCATCAACCATATCCACTTTGTTCATGAATACAACCAATGAAGGAACACCTACCTGGCGGGCTAACAAAATGTGCTCGCGAGTTTGTGGCATTGGACCATCAGTAGAAGCAACAACTATAATAGCACCATCCATTTGAGCAGCACCAGTAACCATGTTTTTCACGTAATCCGCGTGACCTGGACAGTCAACGTGTGCATAGTGACGGTTAGCAGTTGAGTACTCAACGTGAGCTGTATTGATAGTGATACCTCTTTCTTTTTCTTCTGGGGCAGAGTCAATTGAAGCAAATGAACGAGCTTCAGAGAAACCAGCATCAGATAGAACTTTAGTGATAGCTGCAGTTAGTGTAGTTTTACCGTGGTCAACGTGACCGATTGTACCGATGTTAAGGTGTGGTTTACTACGGTCAAATTTTTCTTTTGCCATGATTTTATACTTATTACTAGGTTAATTTTTATTTAAATATCCTCTTGCGAGCCAAAGATGGGACTTGAACCCACGACCTCTTCCTTACCAAGGAAGTGCTCTACCGCTGAGCTACTTCGGCTTATTTTAGTTCATTAAGCTCAAAACAACAAAATAGCTCATTAGCAAAACTATTGAACTAAATGAACTTCAATTTCACTAATAAACTCATCCACTAATGAAAAATGAGCGGAAGACGAGGTTCGAACTCGCGACCTATAGCTTGGAAGGCTATCGCTCTACCAACTGAGCTACTTCCGCAGTATTTTTAATGTTGGAGGATTGAATTGCATTAAATCATTAAAAAAATTCACACTTCAACATTATTCCAGTGGGGGGAGAAGGATTCGAACCTTCGAAACCGAAGTAACGGATTTACAGTCCGTCCCATTTGACCGCTCTGGAATCCCCCCCACTCTAAAAAGCTGTCGCTTTTTAGAAGAGCCTCCTATCGGGATCGAACCAATGACCTACTGATTACAAGTCAGTTGCTCTACCAGCTGAGCTAAGGAGGCTATTATTATCTATTTCAATTACCTCTCACCATGTTCCTTTGAACCGATGACCTATACTGATTATCCCGAATAATTGGGACTTTACCAATTGAGCTAAGGAGGTATTTAATATTTTTAAGAACTTCTTTATTTACCCCTTTTACAAGTCGCTTGCTTAAGGGACTGCAAAACTACGAAAATTAATATTCGAACAAAATTTATTTGAAAAAAAATCAGTGATTTTTTGGAACCACTGATTTTAAAATGAAATATAAGTAAAAAAGCAATTTTACAAGTTTAAACTTCTTTTACAAGGTCTTTATGATTGCTTTCATGCGATTTGATTTTGTCTTTTTGCTTTGTAATTTGTTTCCTTAAAGATTCAATTGCTAAATCCGTGGCTTCCTCAAAAGTTTTGCATGTTTCTTTTGCAAATAAGGTGCTGCCAGGAATCATAATTTTAATTTCGCTTGTTTTATTCGTTTCTTCTGTTACTTTTTCTAATTTCAGATAAACCTCGCCGCTTATCACCTGGTCATAAAACAAATCTAGTTTGTCTACTTTTTTTTGAACAAACGCTAATAACTTCTGATCAGCATTGAAATGGATAGCTTGAATCCCGATTTTCATGTTTCCTCCTTTTTTAAGCTTTTGGATGAGCTTGTTTATAAATTGATTTTAACCTTTCAATTGAGTTATGCGTGTAAACTTGCGTTGCCGCTAAATTTGCATGGCCCAATAAATCTTTTATTGCATTAATATCTGCCCCATGATTTAGTAAACTAGTGGCAAATGAATGTCGTAAAATATGCGGACTTTTTTTGCTTTGCGTGGAAATTATTTCCAAGTATTTGTTTACGATTCGATATATTAATTTTGGATAGCCTGCTTGTCCCTTTGTGGTAACCACCAGCATTTCGCTATCAAATTTAAAATTTTGCTTTAATCTTATTTCCAAATAAAAATTAAGAAGATTAACCAAAGAAGCATTTAAAGGAATAATACGCTCTTTGTTTCTTTTACCTAAAACCTTTATAGTTTTTTCAAGGGCTAAAAAATTTCGGGCTTTTAAAGTAAGTAATTCGTTTAGCCTGATACCGGTTCCAAATAACAACTCTATTATCAATTTATCCCTAACTCCTTCAAAACTTTGCCCAAAGGCATCGCCATCTAAAAGTATATCCATCTTTTGATCGCTCAAAAAAATTGGCAATTTTTTGACTATCTTAGGACTTTGAACTTTTAAAACCGGGTTTTCTGCAATCTGTGCTTCTTTTAATGCGTATTTATAAAAAGAACGAATACTTGATATTTTCCGATTAACCGACCGGGCCTCTGTTCCATTATCTATCAAAGCAATTATCCACAACCGAATATCTTTATGCGTGGCATTTTGAAAAGATAGATTTGTTTGTTTGAGGAAAGCCTGATATTGTAAAATATCGTTTTCATAAGCTACTAATGTATGTTTGGAATACCTTTTTTCGAATTGCAAATATTTTAAAAACTCCTCTACGTTCATAAAAGCATCAGTATAAAGCTTAAAAGTGAATATACAAATAGTTTATATATTGTACGAACTTATACAAATTAAATACTATTTTTTTGACTTAAATAAATAACGTCTTTTGGGAAATAAACAGCAGTACATTATAGTTTTTGGCGTATCAGGAAGTGGAAAATCGCTTGTGAGCAAGATGCTAGCTCAACACCTAAATATTGAATTTTTAGAAGGCGATGATTATCATCCGACGGCAAACATCAATAAGATGCGGGCCGGGCAACCTTTAACCGATGCCGACCGAGTTAGTTGGTTGAAAACTTTACGAGCGGAAATGTTTGAACGGATTGAACGAAAAAAAGCTTTTGTGTTGAGCTGCTCGGCCTTGAAATTGATGTACAGAGATTTCTTTAGGCAGGTTGGGGCGCTTAAATTTATATTTCTAAATGTTACAGGAGAAAGTGCTTTGCGCCGATTGGAGACGAGAAAAGACCATTTTATGCCCGCTTCGTTGCTAGGTAGCCAAATAGCTACATTAGAAACGCCTTTGCCTAACGAAACTGATGTTATAACAATAGACGCTTTGCAAAGCCCTGAAAAAATACTGGCTACGATTATGCAAAACATCAATTAGCCAAAAACAAAAAAGTTTACCTATCTGCATTAATGCAAACAGGTAAACAGTTTATATATGGTTGAATTAAAAATTAACTTTCTTGGTTCATCCCTTGTACGTAAATGGCGTGTTTTACTTCTAATCTTCTGGCTACAGATTTTTTTTCGTAAGCCTGACGACTGCGGAGCTCTCTTAAAACACCAGTTTTTTCGAATTTCTTTTTAAAACGTTTTAACGCTCTGTCAATAGATTCGCCATCTTTTACATTGATAATAATCATTTGTTAAATACCACCTTTCTATCCCTCTTTAAATTTTGTGTTGGGGTTGCAAATGTAAAAGAAAAAAATTGAAATGAAAAATTAATGGCTAACGAATGTAAAGTATGCTATTGATAATCGTTGAAACGATAACCAGCGCCCCTAACTGTTTGTAAAAAATCGGGCCGATCTGCGTTGGCTTCGATTTTTTTACGCAGCCGCACAATGTGCATATCAAGCGTTCTGGTATTTACATCAGAATTGTAACCCCAAACTTCCATCATTAAATCATCGCGACTAATTACTTGGTTTCTGTGATTTAAAAAATAAAGTAGGATACGGTTTTCAAGGATGGTTAACTCAATTTTTTTATGGTTTTTTAATAATGAATGCGTATTTGGATGATGTTCCATATCGCCAAACTTATTATTATCGGTTTTACCGTGTAAAACGTATTTTACCTTACTCTCTAACATGGCAACCAGCACATCCATATTAAAAGGTTTGCTCACATAATCAGAAACACCGAATTGAAAAGCATCAATTTTATCGATATCCTGAGATTTTGCCGACATCATGATGATTACGTTTTCAAAACCCTTTGAGCGCAATGTTGCGCATATTTCTGAGCCCTGCTTCTCTGGTAACATCCAATCTAAAAGAACAATTTCTGGCTGTTCATCTAAAACCAACGAAATGGCATTGGCACCGCTACCAGTTTCTACAACTTTGTACCCTTCTTTTTGTAAACGATGGCTCACCAAAAATCTTAGGTTTTCATCGTCTTCTATAATTGCAACTTTTATTTCGTTTTGCATATACATTTATCCTAATGGTAAAATTACCTCAAAAGCAGAACCCTTACCCGGCTTACTTTCAACATTTATACTGCCATTCATAAAAGTAACAAGTTCCTTACAAAAAGCCAAACCCAATCCAACGCTTCCTTGTTGATTATAACGGCTTTGTATTCTGTAAAATTTCCTAAATATGTTTTCAAGCTCGGCTTTTGGAATACCTATCCCTTTATCTTTAAAAGAAAATACAATATTTTTCTGGCGCTTAAATATCGAAATTTTTAAGAATTTACTTCCATGGTTAGCATATTTATATGCGTTTTCGATAAGATTATAAAAAATACTACTTAATAAAACAGGGTCGCTTTTAAAACTGTTCAGTTTTTTGATGTCTAGCTGAATATCATAATCGTTATACTTTAGCTGGAAAGCATCAATGATGTTTTGCGAAAAAACTGCTAAATTAATCTCCTCATTGTTAATTTTAATAGAACCGTTTTCTATTTGAGTGAATGATAAAAGCCTGTTCATTAAATCATTAAGCTTATCTGCCTCCTCATCTAAAATTTTTCCGTAACGTTTAAGCTCTAACTCACTAAGGTCCTTTGTGTTTAAAATATTATTACCGGCAATTTTAATCACTGCAACAGGCGTTTTAAACTCATGGGTAAAGTTGTTGATAAAATCGTATTGTAAACTAAAAAGCTTTTGGTTTACTTTTAAGTTTCTGCTAATTAAAAACATTAACAGCAATAAAATGCCGTAAATAGCTATTATACCAAAGCCTACGGGCAAAAAGCGCCTTCGTATTTCTTGATTTAGGAAACTTATATCACTACTAAAATATAGTTTGAAATTTGAAAAAGCCAAGGGTAAGGCAATTTCTGTGGTTAATATATTTGGACTTTGTAAGCCTAATTCAAAAGATAAAGGTTTAATACTAACCTGTTGATACAATTCTGGATGTGTGTTTTTGATTGATAATTGGTAAGGGTCAAGTTCAAAAGAAAAAACGTCTTGCTCGTAAAAAGGAGATTGTGCAAGATTGCCTAACATTAAATCTTTGTATATTTTAATATCTTCTCTTCTTGGCACATTCATATAGGTGATTTTGTTGTTAGAGATGTTATAAAACACACTAAAAATCTCATCGGTAGCTAACACTTTAGCGGTGTCAACGTTTGAAATATAACTCGCTAATTTTAACCCAATTTTATTAAACTCATCACCGTTTTTTAACGAAAGCGAACCAGGTTTAGATTTATCAAATAGAGATACGGAATCTTTAGAAACATTTTTCCCAAACTGATAAAGCCCTTTTAAACCCAGCGAAAAGTTGGAAGTACGCAATCCATCTTTCACATCTCGGTTGCTAACTTGGGCATCGTAAAATAAAATTCTTTTAATAAAGGGATAAGTTTTAATAAGGCTTTGGGCGTATTTTGCCGCAGATGAAGAATCTAAAAATCCCTGATAAAAAGAAATTTCTGGAATTTTATTTTGAAAAAAGGTATTATAAGGTGCAATTGTTTTTTCTAAAACATCCACTTTTGCGGCGGCAAACTCATTTTCAACCGCTTTGCCCGTAAGCCGATAGCTTACCAACAAAACGATTATAAGTAGTATAGATATTAAAACAACAAAAGACACGATAAGCGTAAAGTTTTTACGATAGCTTAAAATCCTTGTTTTCATTTGAATCTATTGAGTTTTAAGGTGTTTATCAAGAAAAGCACCTAGTTGTTTGTAAAGCGCAAGTTTATGTTCCGGATCTTTAAATAATTGCGTTTCGTTTTCATTTAAGATATACTCCACAGAAATTTTTCTTTTTCTTAACTCTTTTACAAATTGGTTTGTTTCGTTAACGTTTACTTTAGCGTCTTTTCCGCCTTGGGCAATTAGTATTGGTGTTTTTATTTTATCGACCTGGAAAACCGGGGAAGACCGCTTTAAGTATTCAATATCCGCTTCTGGATTTCCAATAATCTCATTTAACATCAATTTATAGGGCTTAAAATATGCTGGAAAGCCTTTAATGTAAGTAAATAAATTTATATATCCAGAATATGAAGCTGCGCATTTGTAAGTTGTTGGATACATAATAGCCTGATTAAGGGCAGAATATCCGCCAAAACCGTAACCAAAAATAGCTACCTTTTTAGGATCGGCGATACGCTCTTTAATCAGCCACTTTACGCCATAGTAAATATCATCTTGCATTTTGGTACCCCAATTTTTAAAACCCGCCGTTTGGAAAGCTTTGCCATAACCTGCCGAGCCTCTATAATTCATTTGCAAAACAGCATAGCCCTGATTGGCTAAGAATTGTACCTCTGCCGAGAAACCCCAGTTATTTCTGATAGACGGCCCTGAATGGGGCATAACAACACAAGGTAAATTTTCGCCTTTACTGTTTTGCGGCAAGGTTAAATAGCCGTAAATGGTTAATCCATCGGTGCTTTTATAGCTAATGGGTTTCATTTCGCACATTTCATCGGGATTTATTTTATTGTTAATAGCCGACAATTTTGTGAGGCTTTTTTTGTTGATATCGTAAATAAAATATGCACCAGGATTTTTATCGGTATAGGTTTTAAGAATTAGATGTTGCGCTAAAGTGTCTTTATCAATAATTTGTATCTCTCTGTTCGGAAGTTTTTTAGTGATATCATCATATATACTTTGGTATTTTTTATCTAAAAGATGTGTTTGTCTTTTTGCAAGTTCGTAGGTTATTGCCACCGGAACGGCATCGGCGCCAGCGCTAAAAACCTCCGAAATATCTGCTTGTGGATTTTGATAAATCAGCTTTGCCTCCTTGCCTGTAAACAAATCAAACTCTACCAGCGCCAGCTTATCCCTGTTTAAGTTAGACAATGCGTAAATAAATCGCTTATTTTTTGTGAAAGCTAAAGGCTGCAAAGTGCTTTTAAAGTTATTGCTAATTACTGCCTTAAAAGCATCCTGATTGTTTTTTCTAAAATAGATGGTTTCATTTACGCCATCCCCACCGAGGCCAAGGTTAACATTGCCAGTGTTATCTGCAAACCATAAAAAAATGTTACCCGGGTTTTTAACAAATAATCTTTTGTTCCCTGTTTCTATATTTAGTTGGTAAACATCAAAAAGCGACTGATTTTTGTCGTTGCTGGTGATCAAAATTTGCGAGCCATGATGTACTGTATTGTTAAGTATATTTATTTTTGCACCAGGCATTGCGTTTACTTCAACGTAGCTATTTCCATTTTTACCAATTAAAAATGCGTTGAAGGTTTTGGTGCTATCCTGTTCTTTTTCGCAAAACAAGCGATCATCACCTACCCAATTTAAGCTACGTACAGATACATCTGTAAAAGAAGTTAGCCTTAAACTGGTAGTATCGTCAACGGTTCTGACAAACACATTTACCTTTCCGTTGTAATTTTTTAAAAAAGCGAGGTTTTTACCATTGGGCGATATACGGTAATTATACTGGCTAGCAGTTGCAAAAAACGATTCAACAGGTATTATTTCTACGTCCGCTGGCGTTTTACAGGCAGCAAGTAATAACAGAATAATCCAGTAATATTTTTTAGAGCAAGAGCGCATTAAGTTTTATATTGGTATCCGGATACTAAAATAATTACAGCACCGATATTTATGGTAAAACAAATTAACCATTAAAAATTTATAGCAATTTATTAGGGCGGTAACAATTAGAATACATATTCAAATTTGCTTTTTAAATGTTAGCCACCAAAAATTTTTACTTTAGCACTGATGAGCAAATCTTTTAAAAATTTTATTAGCCTGTTTTTCCTGCTATTATGCTTTTATAGCGCTAAAAGCCAAAGCTCCTTAAATAATATTGAACTCGCCCGCCAGTATTACAATAGCGGCGAATATGATAAATCTTTGGCTATCTATCAAAACCTTTATCAAAGTAAGGGCGGAGATGATTTATATTTTGATGAATACTTTAACACGCTTTTAAAGCTAAAAAAATACGCTAATGCCGAAAAAATAATCAGCAAAAAAATAAAGACCAATTTTAAATACGGTATAAACTTAGGTCAGCTTTACCTGGAAAAAGGAGAATCTGAAAAAGCCGATAAAGCATTTAACGATGTTTTAAGTAAACTCCCCAAGGATGAGTTTGCGATTAGCGATATTGCCAATTCTTTTTATAGCATTGCAAATTACGATTACGCCATCAAAACTTTTTTAACGGGCAGAAAGTTGCTGAAAGATGAAAATGCTTTCAGCTATGATTTAATTAATCTATATCGCTTTAAGAAACAAAAAACTGAATTGACCGAAGAAGTTTTAAACGTTTTAAGCAAGCAACCCGAATTTTTAGCAAGTGCAAAAAACAGCTTATCCCGAACTTATGACAGCAACGAGGATTACTCGATTTTAAAATCTCTGCTGCTTAAAAAAATTCAGAAAGACCCGCAAAACGTCACCCTTACTAATTTATTGGCTTGGGCATATTTACAGCAAAAACAATATGATTTTGCTTTGGTACAATTGATTGCTTTAGACAAACGCCAAAATGACAACGGCGGTCAGGTTTATAATTTCGCCAATATATTGGTAGAAAACAAAGCTTATGATGTTGCAGAAAAAGCTTATCAATATCTTTTAACAAAAGCGCCAAATTCTCCTTATTACATTGCATCGAAAGTTGCATTGCTGCAGATTAAAAATCAACAAGTTATTGATGGTACTTATTCCGCAGAAGAAATTAAAAGCCTGAGTGCTGATTATGAGAAATTGTTAAATGAATATGGAAAAAGCTCCCAAACTGCTTTCGCTATCAGAGCGCTGGCAAACCTTAAAGCATTTTACCTAACCCAAACAGATGAAGCTATAAGCTTGTTAGAAAACTGTATTTCTTTTGCAGGATTGGATCCTACCTTACTTGCGCAAATCAAATTAGATTTGGCGGCAATTTACTTGTTGAGCAACCAGCCATGGGATGCCGCACTTTTGTACGGACAGGTTGAAAAAAGTTTTAAAGATACCCCTTTGGGGCAGGAGGCAAAATTTAAAAATGCAAAACTTTCTTTTTACAATGGCGATTTTAATTGGGCAAAAGCTCAGTTAGATGTGTTAAAAGCTTCTACATCGCAATTAATTGCTAATGATGCGTTAGATTTAAGCCTGCTAATTCAGGATGAGTTATCGACAGATAGCACAGGAAATGCGCTAAAATTTTACGCCCAGGCAGATTTAGCAGTATTCAAAAACAAGCCTGATTTAGCTTTGGCTACTTTAGATACCTTACTGCAATTGTACCCACAATCTAGTTTGTTTGATGATGTGCTGATGATGAAGGCAAACATCTTTATCAAAAAAAATGATTATCAAATTGCGAAGGATAACCTAGTTAAAATCTTTAGCAGTTTCCCTAACAGTATTTGGGCGGATGATGCACTTTACAAACTTGCCCTATTGGAAGAAGAAAATTTAAAAGATTTATCAAGTGCAAAAAAACACTACGAACAGCTGATTAATCAATATCCAGGAAGCTTATTTTTAATAGAAGCCCGTAAAAGATTTAGAAATTTAAGAGGCGATGCCTTGTAATAAAAACCCGTTGATTAACTTAGCGCCATGATTATTTATAATGTAACTTCCATTATTGAAGATGATATACATGAAGAGTATATCCAATACATGAAAAACATCCACATGCCAGAGGTTATGGCTAGTGGTAAATTTACGGATTGCCACCTTTTAAGGTTAACCGAGCCAGTGAATGAAGGCCTTACCTATTGCGCACAATACATTACCGATGACGCAGAAAAATTAGCCGATTATAGAACAAGCTATTCGCCTAAACTACAGGAAAATATCCAGGCAAAATTTGCTAATAAATTGGTTTCATTTAGAAGCGTTTTAGAAAAAAAGTAGATGAATATTATTGAAACACCCATTAAAGATTTGTTGATTATTGAGCCAAAAGTATGGAAAGATGACAGAGGCTATTTTTTTGAAAGTTACAATAAAGCTGCTTTTGAAAAAATTGGAATAAATGTAGATTTTGTACAGGATAACCAGTCTTTTTCTCACAAAAACGCTTTACGTGGGTTGCATTGTCAGGCAAATCCCCATGCTCAAGGTAAGTTAGTGCGGGTAATTCGAGGGAAAGTATTAGATATTGCCGTAGATATCAGAAAAAACTCCGCCACTTACGGCGAGCATTTTAGCATAGAATTAAGTGGAGAAAACAAAAAGATGTTTTACGTACCGCCTGGCTTTTTACATGGTTTTGTAACCCTTGAAGATGAAACTATCTTCAATTATAAATGTACTGGCTTATTTAACAAAGATGCTGAACTTGGGGTAATTTGGAACGATGCCGAATTGGGTATAGATTGGGGCATAAACCCGGCTGATGCAATTGTTTCTGCAAAGGATGCCGTTTTACCTGCGTTTTCTACAATAAATAGTCCTTTCTAATTCCAACAAAATGGCACCAAACCAAAAAACATTACGATTAAACAAAGCCATTAGTGATACTGGATTTTGTTCCCGACGTGAGGCCGATAAAGCGATAGAAGAATGTAGGGTTACGATTAATGGTCGTGAAGCTTCTTTGGGTGATAAGGTGAGTAACAGTGATGATGTTAGAATTGACGGTCGCCGGGTAAGATTTAAAGACGACGGCGATTCCATTTATATTGCTTTTAACAAACCGAAAGGCATTACCTGCACCACAGAAAGACATGTAGAGGGAAATATCATAGATTATATTGGACACCCGAGACGTATTTTCCCTATCGGGCGATTGGATAAACTATCCGAAGGATTGATATTTTTAACCAGCGATGGAGACATTGTAAATAAGGTTTTAAGAGCCGGTAACAAACACGAAAAAGAGTATGTAGTTACCGTGAACAAACCCATAGATATTGAATTTTTACGTAAAATGGGCAATGGCGTTCCTATTTTAGATACCGTAACGCAAAGATGTTTAGTTAAGAAAGAAGGGGAGGCTACTTTCAATATTACTTTAACACAAGGTTTAAACCGCCAAATACGCAGAATGTGCGAATATTTAGGTTATGATGTAATCCGCTTAAAGCGAATTAGAGTAATGAACATTACCACCAAAAACATTCCGGTTGGCACTTGGCGCAACTTAACCCGCGATGAAGTAGCTCAAATTATGGGTATGGTTTCCAAATCGAGTAAAACTGCGGAAGCTTCTAAAGGCGATGTTGGCGAGCGTAAAGTGAGCAAAAAGCAGAATAAATATAT
>DASVGY010000089.1:0-6535 GCA_036379295.1 Pelobium sp. | reverse complement strand
CGGATAATGTTTTGTGGAGCGGTAAAGTATTAACAAATATTAACGATACAGATACCTCAAACATTCATACTTTTAACCAAATGGTAGCGTCTGATACGCGAGTTGAGAAGTTAATATTACCATTGAGGGATGGCCTATTCATCGTAAGAAAAAAATAATACCGGGCACAAATTACAGTTTTAAGCAGTAGAAATTTTTAAAATATGGCAATAAAAAAAATAGCAATTGGCTTATTAGCTTTAACCTTTTTAGCTTCTTGTGCTGCAAAAAAGGGGGTGCAGTATCAAAACAAACAGATTGAGAAAAATGCCAATAAACAAACATCTGGCAACTACACCAACTATACCGTTGCAAGCTACATAGAAAGGTTTAAAGCCATCTCTATTGCAGAAATGAACCAATATGGCATTCCGGCAAGCATAACCATGGCGCAAGCAATTTTAGAATCAGGCACCGGAAAAAGCGATTTGGCAAAATATGCAAACAACCATTTTGGAATAAAGTGCACCGGAGATTGGACAGGAAAAGGTTATTACAAAGACGACGATAAAAAAGATGATTGTTTTAGGGTGTACAAAAACCCCGAGGAAAGTTTTAGAGACCACTCAGAGTTTTTAAAAAGAAAGCGCTATGCCTTTTTATTTGAGTTAGATAAAGATGATTATGTGGGTTGGGCAAAAGGTTTAAAGCAAGCAGGTTACGCAACCAATCCAAAATATCCTGATTTGTTAATTGGTTTGATAGAGCGTTACGGACTTGACAGGTTTGACAAACCCGAAGGCAAATACGAAAAAATAAAACGCGAAGACAAGGTGCTGGCAGACATCAATAAAAATATCCCTAACGAAACTAAAAAAGATAGTGTAAAAGATGCTACGCCAATTATCACGGGAGATAATTATCAGGTACAGCAAGGAGATACACTTTATAATATTTCAAAACGTTTTGGACTGACAGTTGATGAATTGAAAAACTTGAATGATATGACTGATGATGTGATAAAAATTGGTCAGAGTTTAAGAATTAAAAGATAACAGTTTGAAAAGCCTTGTAAGCTCCTTTGTTTTAATTTTTACTTGTTTAAAGCTTTTTGCCCAGCAAGAGCCTTTAGCGGGATTAGTGTTTGATAAAGATACTAAACAGAGGTTAAACCGGGTTACCATAACAAATTTACGCACCAAACAAACCATTTACAATAACAATAAGGGAGAGTTTACGATAGCTGCCAAACCAGGTGATATTTTAGTAAGTAAGCTAAGCAACTACAAAGCAGATACGCTAAAAGTAACCAACCAAAATGCAGTAATTATTTACCTACAACGCCTTGCAATTCCTTTGCCCGAAGTGCTTTTTAAAGATTCTGTTTTACAGGCAAAAGCAAAGTACGAGGCAACTAAAAAAGCCTTTAACCAAGCGGTTAGGTTAGGAAACAACAAAGACATCTTAAATATTAGCAATGGAAACGTCGGTTTAGGTATTGATGCTATTTGGAGTGCGTTTAGTAAGGAAGGAAAAAACGCTCGACATTTGATGGAAATAATGGAGCGAGATTACCAAAACAATATGGTTGACCAAATTTTTACCAAGGAGCTAGTTACGCGTGTTACGGGTTTAAAAGGCGATAAGCTATTGGTTTTTATGCTCAACTTTCGCCCCTCTTACAATTTTATAATGCAAGCAAACGAATACGCGTTAATTAGCTTTATTAAACAAGCATACATGCGTTTTAAAATGAGTCCCAACTTTCAAGATTTAAGTTCTTTTAAACCTATTAAAGAATAAACCTTTTTGATTAAGCCTGCAGCTAAATGCTTGTCGTTTTTTTTGTTGTTTTAAAAAAGTAAATTTGCGAGCCTGGCAGTTTTGCAAGCAGCATGGCTATTAATTATTATTCAATGTCTGAAAACATCAGTAAAAGCGAAGTTATCTCGTTTTATAACGAGCACACTAAATTTAAATTAAACGATTACATCAAAGCTAATCCACGGATAAACGAAGCTTGGAAAACGCTCACACAAAATATTGCTTTTACACCCAACCGTATTTTAGAAGTAGGCTGTGGTATTGGGAGCATTTGCGCTAGAATGAATAAAAAATGGCCTAACGCAAAGATTACAGGTGTGGATATCAGTACAGAATCAATTGCTTTGGCTACTAAGCTCTTTGCAAACGATAAAGTAAATTTTATACAATCTTTGCTTGCCGAAGATTTATTTGATGAAAAATTTGACCTTATCATTTTTATGGATGTTTATGAACATATTGCAGTAAACGATAGGCCAACTGTTCATAAAGCTTTAAATAAGTTTTTAAATAATAAAGGGCGGATGTTTTTATCTGTACCTACGCCTCACAATTTAAAATGGTGTTTGGTTAATAAACCCGAAACCATGCAACCGGTAGATGAACACATCTCTTTTGAGGTAATTGGAAAATTGGCGCAAGATACCGATACAGAGGTGCAACTATACCAAATTAAAGATATTTGGAACACAGGGGATTACACCCATGTGATTTTCGAGAGAAATAACGATTTTGAAGCTGCGTTTTTTGTAAATAAGCCAGTAAGCACCATACAAAGAGCTAAACGTATTTACAACAAGGCCATACAGAAACTAGAAGAGCCGTTTAGGCGCTTAAAAGTGAAAAGAAAATTGAATTAAAGCCAATCAATTAAAAAACACCAAGCTGCCTTTCATTATTTAAATAGCTTAAAAGAAAAACCAAGGTTCACATTTACTGGGCAAAAACAAAAATTAGCAGATGGCTTATAATTTATGCATCATTAAACCCAATAAAGCGGTTTATTCAGAAACTTTTGTCCAAAACCATATTGATTATTTAGACGGAAACAAGGTGGTGCTTTATGGCGGTGATTTCCCTTTGTACAAACCAGATGGTAGTTATTTAATAAAATCCAAGCTAAAGCTGCTTGTGTACCTAATCCAAAAAAAGCTTTTAAAAAAAACAGATATTGAAGTTAGAAACCAGGCTTTAGTAAGTTTTTTGAAGGAAAAAGCAGTAGATGTTGTGTTTGCCGAGTACGGTACTGTTGGCGCTACAGTTTGCAAGGCTTGTAAAACAGCAAATGTTCCTTTAGTTGTTCATTTCCACGGCGCTGATGCGCACCACCAACCCACAGTTGTTAAATACTTAGAGCGGTATCAATCTGTTTTTAGCTATGCCGCCAAAATTATCGCAGTTTCTAGCACTATGGTAGATAGGTTGGTGGATTTGGGCGCTAACCGCGAAAAAGTTTTATTAAATCCATGCGGAGTAAATCTGGATAAATTTAGTAAAACAAGGTTAGCGTGTACACCAAAGGTGTTATTTTTTGTTGGGAGATTTGTAGAAAAAAAGGCTCCAGATATTGTGATTAGTGCATTTGCAGTCGTAAAAAGCAAAATTCCGGAAGCCCAATTAATTATGGCAGGCGAAGGGCCACTTTTAGCACAATCGCAAATATTGGCAAAGGAATTAGGCTTAGCCCATGCTATCGCGTTTCCTGGAGTTTACAGCCATGTACAAGTGCAGGACCAAATGAAAAAAGTGCGTGGTTTTGTACACCACTCGGTAACTACCGCAGATGGCGATTGTGAAGGAACACCAACGGCAATTCTTGAAGCTTCGGCAAGTGGCTTGGCGGTTATTTCCACCTATCACGCTGGCATCAAAGAAGCCGTAATCCATCAAAAAACGGGTCTTTTATGTAAAGAACGAGACGTTGCTACATTTGCGAAAAATATGTTAGCTATTTTAGAAAACGAGGATTACGCAAAAGAATTAGGTAGAAACGGCGCAAAGCACATGCAATTGAATTACGATTTAAAACTCAGGATAAACAGTTTAAATGAAGTAATTAAACATGCCGCGAACAAAAACTAGGAGTTTTAAAAAACATCTACACTATAATTTTTAACTTTAGTAGCTGTAATTAACAAAGTTAAAAGCCATATTAAAATCTAAAAACAAAATTGAATCTATTAAAAAAACAAGGCTTTTATAATAGTATAACGCTGTACATTGGCACTGCTTTAGGCTTTTTTAATCTGATAATCCTATTTCAGCGGTCGTTTACGGCAGAACAAATTGGCTTTTTTGGTTTGCTTACTTCGGTGAGTTTACTTTATACACAAGTTGCGGCGCTTGGCTTTAGCGCTATAATTACCCGTTATTTCCCTTATTTTAAAACAGATGATGCCACACACCATGGTTTCCCAACTTATGTTTTTAAAATCACAGGGATAGGATTTTTGATAGTAACTTGCTTTTATATTTTTGGAAAAGAGTTTATCATCAACTTTAAAGCTGAAAATAAAGGTTCTAGTTATTTTTACCACTATTACTATTTAATTATCCCTGTTGCTCTGTTTGCGCTTTGGTATAACTTGGCAGAAACTTTCTCTCGCACAACTTATCACAACATTTTGCCCGCTTTTCTGCGTGAGGTAGGCTTGAAAATTTTTACCACTGTTGGCGTTTTATTGGTTTACTTTCAAATACTGCATTACCAACAATTTGTTTTTTGGTATTTGGCTGCAAACGCCGTGATTTTATTGTTGCTGTTATTTTATCTAAAAAAATTAGATCTCCTGAGGTTTAAAAATATTGAAAATCTGGTAAAAGAAAAATCGTCAGAAATTATAAAATATGGCTTCTATTCTATGCTTGCTGGCAGTTCATTTACCATGATTCAAAACATCGATACCATTATGCTAAAAGTTTACACCAGCGAAAAAATGATAGGTTATTATTTTACCTTGTTTGCAATAGCAATGGTAATTAGCTTACCTGCAAAGGCTTTAGGCACAACATCCTACCAAATTATTGCAGACGCATGGAAAGTTAACGATTTAAAAAAAATCAACAAAATATATAGCAAAACATCATTAGTACAATTTATTACAGGTACTTTATTGCTTATAGGGCTTATCGCTAACTGGCAAAATGTTTTAGTGGTACTAAAAAAGCCAGAATATGCGGCGTTTTACCAGGTCTTTTTGGTGGTAGGCCTTGGTTTTCTTTGCGATATTACCGGTGGTTTAAACGGGGCAATTATTGGTTTTTCTAAAAATTATAAGGTTTCAATTTACCTTTTAGTATCGGCAGTGGTCTTGTGTGCATTGCTTAATGTACTTTTAATCCCAACCTATGGAATTATTGGTGCCGCGTTGGCGTATAGTTTAACTATGTTAGCATTAAACTTTTTTTATTGGTTGTATCTTTTACTAAAATATAAACTACAGCCTTTCTCTTTTAAGTTTGTAAAAGTTGCGATAATTGGTCTTTTTGTGCTTTTAGTGGGGATGTATCTACCGTATTTAGGCAACTTTTTTGTCGATACTGTTATTCGCTCGGTGTTGATGGCTTTTATTTACGTATCAATGATTTACTACCTTCACATTTCGCCGGATATAAACGATGCAATTAATCAAGGTTTAAACAAAATTAAAGCTAAAAACTAATAATGAACAACTTAGCGCCAATCGCATTATTTGTTTACAACCGTCCGGCGCATACCCGTAAAACGGTAGAATCGTTAAAAAAAAATATCTTGGCGCAAGAGAGCGATTTGTTCATTTTTGCAGATGGCGCTAAATCAGAAAAAGATGAAAAAGCTGTTCAGCAAGTTGCAAACTATGTTGAAACGGTTACTGGCTTTAAATCAATAACTATTATTAAACAGGAAAAAAATCTTGGCTTAGCAAATTCAATTATTAAAGGCGTTAGCCAGTTAAGTAAAACCCACGGAAAGTTTATTGTGTTTGAAGACGATTTACTGTGTTCGCCATATACATTATCTTACTTCAACGATGCGCTCGAGCTTTATAAAAATGAGGAGCGGGTTTTTCATGTTTCTGCCAGCATGTTTCCGTTAAAGTTGACAGCAGATTTACCCGAAACTTTTTTTTATCGGGTGGCCCATAGTTGGGGATGGGCAAGTTGGCAAAGGGCCTGGGACAAATTTAACCCTAACATTGATGATTTGATGGCTCAGTTTGACCAACAAAAAATTAAAGATTTTAGCATTGACCATAAAATGAATTTTTGGAAACAGATGAAAGATTTAAAAGCTGGGAAAAATAATTCCTGGGCTATTAGATGGTATGCTTCCATTTTTTTAAACAAGGGCTTATCTTTAAACCCAACACGGTCTTTAATTAATAATATCGGACATGATGGCACAGGCGTTCACTCAAATATTGAAGACATTTACGATGTGGCTATATATAAAAATAGAATCACAGAATTTCCACTAGAAATTGTAGAAAACAAAAGCATGTACAATTTAGTAAAAACCTTTTACGCACACAGAAAAGGAAGCTGGTGGGACCGGGGAATTCGGTTTTTGCGACAGAAAATAGGTTAAATTTTATTTAATGAAGGACTCAATTTCAAAACTCAATACGATTGCTTCAAAACCAGAACGTTTAGTCATAGGATTGATGTCTGGCACTTCCTTAGATGGGCTGGATATCGCTTTATGCAGATTGAAAAATAGCGGCCTTGCTACAAAAGCAGAGATAATTGATTT
>DASVGY010000088.1:0-6575 GCA_036379295.1 Pelobium sp. | reverse complement strand
TAATCACCTGCGTTCGATTGATTTTTCATCCATTGAACTTTTTATTGGCTTCAGGTGCGTCAACGATAGTAATGGATACCGGCCTGTAGCCTAAGGCCTTGTGGCGTATGAATGGATAGCGTGTAAAAACGCCCAAATTTTTATAAACCTTATTGTCAGTAATTTAGCTTAAGTTAATTCTGATTGTTATGCTTCAAATTTTAACTGATGATGGTTCGGTTATAATGACGGTAGTTAATATTTTGGTGGCGCAAATCATCCGCCAACATTTTTTAAATAGCTAAAATTTAGCAATCTAAAAAACATTATTTACCAAAATTTAATTTAAAACTAATGCCGCCCGAACCAATTTCTAGGTCCTGACTACCAAAGCCCGCAATTGGATATTTTAAGAAAGGCTCAATAGCGATGCTGTTTTTAACGCTTAACGGATACACAATTCCGAATGCAAAATTAACGGTGCGGGCAAACTGAAAATTACTGAAGGCTTTGTCGCTTTCTTTATCAACACTTCTTAAAACGCTGGTAGTTGGCTCGCCCCGTAAAGAATAATTTACCACAGATACATCCTTCACATAACTTTGGTTTAACAAACTGTATGAACTTACCCCGCCTGAAATATAACTTTTAAACTTTCCGGCTGGGAGATTATATTTTAAATTTATAGGAATATCAAAACCAACCAATTTGGCGCCAGTACGCACCTCATCTGGTACCGAAATACTCTCTTTACCTAAAGATGAAGTTAAGCTGCTAGGAGACGATAAGCCGGCGAAACTTTGCGAAGACGGATTATCGTTCTGGTAAACAGCACTTTGCCTGTTCAAATTAATCCCCGAATTGATGCTTAAACGCTTAGTGAGCTTAAGTTCTGATAACAGTCCAATACCCAGATTTAAATCATTATTAACACCGTTAGAAGTGAAGCTGTAAAAGGTATTTGCATCAACCGCAAAATTAAACCTTCCGTTTTTTTTCTTTTCTTGGTCTTTATCTTCCTTCAAGATGTTGCTGGGTTGGGCGTTAGTTTTGGCAAATAAGGTAGGGTTAAAGGCTAAATAATCTTCGTCTTGCGTATTAAATTGCTCGTTTTTAATTTTTAATGCATCTATCCGCGGCAAAACGTTCGGTTTTTGGCCATCATTTATAATTTGGCTGATATACAACTGATCAACATTAATCAGGTTTTCTACGGTTGATGTTTTAGCTTCAGCATTTACAGTTAAGTTTTCAGAGGGAAGGGACAAAATTGAGTCGCTCTGTTTTGCTGAGGCCACGGGCTCAGGTGCACTTGTTGTGCCTAACAAAACAGGCGATGTTTGCTTGCTATTGTTTTCTTTGGGAAAGCGCTTTGGTTGCGTTATCGTATTTTTAGCAATTGGGCGGACGCCGCCTGGTTTCACAGTTTCAACGCCGTTTAAATTAAACAGCCATAAAAAAGCCAAAGCAGCAGCTATACCTGTGGGTAAGGCGTACCACAAAATTAGTCCGCGTTTTTTCCGACTTTTTTGCTGCTGAAATTTTCTCCAGCCATCATCCGCCATTTGGTCATCGTAATGGTCAAATGTATCTCGGATATGGTTTCTTAAAGCTCTGTCAAATTGCTCTTTCATAGTTCAAATAAAAATGAGCATTTACTAATTTTCTTAACTTTTCTTTTGCCCGCGATAAGTAAACCCTAGAGCTACTTGAAGGCATCTCCAAAATATCTGCTATTTCCTCATGCGTATAGCCATCAATCTCATAAAGGTTAAAAACAACACGGTGCATTTCGGGCAAATCTTTCAAAAGCCCTAAAATTTCTTGTGCATTTATCTTACTAATGATATTGTGGTTTGTAAATGGCTCTTCAGAATCTTCGATATCCAACACGTTGGCATGTTTCAAGTTTTTTCTACGATTGTCAATCGCAGAGTTAACAATGATCTGCCTAAACCACGGCTTTATCAAACGGGTATCCTCAAAGGTTTTAATGGTTTTAAAAAGTTTAATAAAGGCATCGTTTACGGCCTCTAGCGCATCATCCCGGTTGATGCAATACCTCACACAGATTGCCATAGCGTAGGCGTAAAAACGCTTGTACAGCATCTCTTGCGCTTTGGCATCGTCTGTTCTGCATTTGTTTATTAACTCCTGCTCAGAAAGTTCGTGATAAGGTTTCCGCATAAACAGGTTCGCTATCTCAAAACAGTTAACGTAGCAGATTTTACCATCTTAATTTTTGTGCTTGGGTAGGGGTTAACCGAAAACAGCAAAGCCTTGTATTGCTTGCTACCTATCGTGAACGGTACAGTATCTGTTGTGGAATTTTTAGCCGGGTCGATTTTTAACATCAAATCCAACGAATCCTTAGAATCTGTTGCCAGCAGCTTTACACTGGCTTCGCCACCCCAAACACATTGTACTTCGGGGTCATTTGGGCATCTACTGTCATTAATTTCTTTAACGGTAATTTGTAAGCCGCTTAAGGTATCAGCGCCAAACCAAACACTTTCAGATTGTTTAAAATCTGTTTTTACACCAAAGCCAACCACTTTGTTCGCCTCACCCGTTTTTTCGCAAGCGATGAATGATAAAAGGCCTAAAATAACGGCGCCAAAAATAAAGGATTGATAATTATTTAAATACATAACAGCCTTGTTTTAACTACTATTACGACTTAGATTACCCAAACGCTACAAGTGTTACATTTTTTTTGCCTCGTTCCAAAAAACATCCATTTCTGCCAGTGTCATGTCTTTCAAATCTTTACCCAAAATACTCGCTTTAGATTCGAGGTATTGGAATCTTTTAATAAATTTACGATTGGTTTTTTCCAGCGCATCTTCTGGATTAATGTTGATAAACCGAGCATAGTTAATTAAAGAGAACAACAAATCTCCAAATTCTCCTTCTGCTTTGTTTTGGTCAATTTCTCTTCCATCAGTGGGGTTAAACTCTTCCTTAAATTCTTGCAACTCTTCTTCAACTTTTTCCCAAACTTGTTCTTTTTTTTCCCAATCAAAGCCAACGCCTCTTGCCTTTTCTTGAATCCGCGAAGCTTTAACCAAGGCGGGTAGGGAAGAGGGGACGCCGCCTAAAACCGATTTATTGCCCTCTTTAAGCTTTATTTTCTCCCAATTTTGTTTAACATCTTGCTCGGTATCAGCAACGGCATCACTGTAAATATGCGGGTGGCGGTTAATCAATTTTTCGCAAATGCCATTTAACACGTCGGTAATGTTAAAATTATTTGTTTCTGAACCAATCTTAGCATAAAAAACCAAGTGCAACATTAAATCGCCAAGTTCTTTTCTTATTTCTGCCATGTCGCCATCTAAAATCGCATCAGAAAGTTCATAGGTTTCTTCAATGGTGAGGTGGCGCAAAGATGCCAATGTTTGCTTTTTATCCCATGGGCATTTTAACCGGAGATCGTCCATGATGGCAAGGAGGCGTTCAAATGCTGCTGCAGGATGTTGTTGTTGGTCAAAAACGTTCATTTATTTTAATTTTCTCTAAAGGTATGGATGTTTTTTTATTGCCGAATCCAATTATGGTGGTTTAATAAATTTTGTAGAATATAATCGTAAAACGTAAAGGCGGGCTTGCGGTTCTTAAATCATAATTAACATCGAAATTTTTCGGTTTAAAAAGTTTAGTCCTTAACTTGTGCGCATAATTTATTTAATAACATAAAATCATAATAGATCATGAAAATTTCCGTAATTGGAGCGGGTGCCGTTGGCGCTTCGTGTGCTGATAACATTTCAAGAAGAGAATTATCAGAAGAATTAATTTTGTTAGACATTAAAGAAGGTTTTGCCGAAGGTAAAGCAATTGACATGATGCAGACTGCCGCTTACAATGGTTTTGATACAAAAATTAAAGGGGTAACTAACGATTATGCTGCCACCGCCGATTCTGAAGTGGTTGTAATTACTTCTGGTATTCCGCGTAAACCCGGAATGACCCGCGAAGAGTTAATTGGCACAAATGCTGGCATTGTTAAAACAGTAACAGAAAATGTTTTAAAGTACTCTCCAAATACCATTATTATTGTGGTTGCTAACCCAATGGATACCATGAATTATTTGACTTTAAAAACTTCTGGTTTAGCTAAAGAAAAAATTATCGGTATGGGTGGTGCATTAGATTCTGCCCGTTTTAAATATTACTTAAGTCAAGAATTAAATTGCTCTCCGGCAGATTTAAACGCGGTAGTTATTGGTGGCCACGGTGATACTACCATGATTCCTTTAATTAATCATGCTACCTGGAACAGTATTCCAGTAACCCAGTTATTAAGTAAAGAACAACAAGATAAGGTAGTTGCAGCTACTATGGTTGGTGGTGCTACTTTAACTAAATTAATTGGAACTTCTGCATGGTTTGCGCCAGGTGCAGGTACTGCTGCAATGGTTGAGTCAATTGTACGTGATGAGAAAAAGTTAATTTCTTGTGGTGTTGCTTTAAATGGAGAATATGGCCAAAAAGATATTTCTTTGGTAGTTCCGGTAATTTTGGGCAAAAATGGATGGGAAAAAATTCTCGATTTTAAATTGAGCGCAGATGAACAAGCACAATTTAACAAGAGCGCTGATGCGGTAAGAACCATGAATAACGTTTTAGACTTGTAAGAGTCTCACCCCAAATCCCTCTCCTATGGAGAGGGACTTTTCCTGTTTTATGGAAATTAGGTGTAACAAGTTTCATTTTAATAAATAACAAGCTTTGAATATCAACAACGCAAGTAATTCCCTCTCCTTTGGAGAAGGCCGGGGTGAGGCCTTTGTTTTACCCTTAGAGTTAGTAGATTTACAAGGAGATGGCTTCCACCTTTTGGTGGAAGTTTTTGTTTTTGGGCAAATCTTTAACGCGGTTTTAGATACCGGAGCTTCAAAAACAGCTTTCGATATGGAAATAATCTCTGGTTTAGCGCCCGCAGACCAAATTATCCATGTTCCCGATCATCATGCTATTGGCTTGGGTACCACCACCATGGAGCGTTATTTTGTTATTTGTCCTGAACTTAAAATCGGCGATTTACGCATCAATGATTACGAAGCCCCAGTTTTTGATTTATCGGCCATTAAGTTCGCTTATGAAAAGTTAGCACTTCCGCCAGTAATTGGTGTGTTAGGCGGAGATATTTTACAGGGCTACAACGCAATTATCGACTACAAAAACCTAACGCTAACACTTAGGATTTAACTAAATTCAAAGGATGAAAACGGATATAAAAAATGAGGAAGATGTGAAGTTGCTGGTAGATGAGTTTTACGCCAAAGTAATTGCGGACGAAATGCTAGATTACATTTTTAACAACGTAGCGGCGGTAAACTGGCAAAAACACCTTCCAATTATGTACGGATTTTGGAGTGCAAACTTGTTAGGTACAACTACTTATAAAGGCTATTTGATTGATGCGCATTTTAAGTTGAATGCTAAAGTTTCTTTACACCAAACCCATTTTGACATTTGGATTAGCCTATTTAACCAAACAGTTGACCAGTTTTTTGAAGGCGAAAAAGCCGAGCTTGCCAAGGCTAGAGCTAAAACCATAGCAGATTTAATGTTCTATAAGATTACTACACAAGAAAGCATTAAAAAACAAAAATAAATTCGATTATATCTTTTCTAGGAATATTTCGGCCATCATACACCGGGCACTGCCGCCGCCAATCTTTTCTATAGTAGGTATCGGCGAAGATAAAATCTGTGCATATTTATTAATTAAAAAAGTTTGTTCAGAATTTAAGCATTCTTTCGCACTCTGGCTCATCACCAAAAAGGTTTGCCCTAAAGTGTTTTTCACTTCCAGCATATTCCCTGCAAAGTTGTTCATCTGCTCAAAACTAATTTCAATGATTTGTTTGTTTGTATTTTTAAATGAATCAACTAAAGTTGCTCTTTCTGTTAAATCAGGAATACTTTCCAAACAAATTACCACAAATTTAGAAGCAACACACATCATTACGTTGGTATGGTAAATTGGCAAACCCGCTTTATCTACCGCGTTAAAACTGATTGCCTGGTAACCACTTTCCTTACAAAAAATAGCTAAAACGTTAGGATGTGTACGTATTGAACGACAGGCATAAGCTATCTTGTAGTCACGATCCAACACCATGCTGCCAGTTCCTTCCAAGTATTCTTCCCGGTCTTCTGTAAAAGTTAAGTCGTTAATTTCTTTGATATTGAATTGTGCGCTCAAAACATCTAAAATATCATCACGGCGTTCATTTCTGCGATTTTCCGCTTGCATCGGGTAAACATACACACTACCATCTTCATGAAAAGAAACCCAGTTATTCGGAAAAATGGAATCGGGTGTGTGGGGTTTTAAAGTATCCTCAATTACAATTACATGGATATGGTTTAAGCGTAGCACTTTTACAAATTGATTAAACTCTGTAAGTGCCCGCTCTTGCACATTCCCTTTTTCTGGCAGATGTTCAAAGTTATTACCTTCGGTTTGAGGGTTAAACCCAAAAGCGACGGGGCGAATCATTAAAATGTTTGAAGTGCTTTGCATTAGTTTAGTATTGAGTATTGAGTATTGAGTATTGAGTATTGAGATGTGAGTGTTGAGA
>DASVGY010000087.1:0-11629 GCA_036379295.1 Pelobium sp. | reverse complement strand
GGAGTTTTTGGCTGAATGCCCCACATTAAGCGTGGAATTGCGTTTGCCGGCACTGCACCCCAAGCGTGGTTCCAGTCAGAATTAGGTTTGTACTTCATATCCCAAGCTTCCATGGCCATGGTTGCTCCTACCCTAATCATATTATACCAGCTTCTGTCACTGGTGGAAGCCATTAATGATAAAGCATAATCGGCTTCATTGGCATTGTAAAGTGCTTCCATTAAATATTGAGCACCATACACACTGCAAGCCATTCCTCTGCTTTTGATAAATTCAACTACTGGTTTTATGTTTTCTTTTGGAACAATATTAAATGCCAATGCAAACATATTAGCATGGAGGGATGAATGGTCTGTACCAATTCCATCAGTGTAATAACCCTTAGCTTTGTTTAACATTTGTTGATTGATGGCCGTTTTAGCTTTCAATGCTCTTGAACGGAAATCTGCCTCTTCTTCGGGCTTGTTTAATATTTTTGCAAACTGAGCCATAATCTCCATGTTTTTCACATAGAGCGAATTGATGATGGTGTTGTAGGGCATAAAAACGAAACCATCACGCTCTCCTTCCGCTGTGGCGAGTTTCCAACCGGTATCTTTTTGTGCTGGTGGCCAATCTGTGATGTCTTTAAGTACTATGGTACTATCTTTAAAGCCCAAATTTTTCATAAATTCCCGTGTTAGTTTTGGCGATTTGGTACTGATTAAACCATTATCATCTGCCAAAGCCATCAGCGTTTTATATTTCAAAGGCTCATAATACTCCTCAATTAATTTGGTGCTTCCGGTGTATAAATAATCCTGTTCTAACATCAAGGCAACATGTAACTGCCATTCTGTTGGCCAGGTTGGGTATTGCATAAAGTATTCAATGGTGTTTTTTGCAATACCATATTCCCTGTCAGTTGAATAATGCGATAATTGGTTCAGGTAAGCGTCTGCCTCGTAAGGGATGCGTTCCCTATCTCCATCCACATAAACTCCGGTAAAGGAGGTGGCTTTGATGGTATATTTGCACATTTCCCAAACTTGATTCAAAATATCGTTTGAGCTGTGGAAAGAACTCGCATTATCATCAAAATAAGTATGGTAACGGAGCTGTGTGACATCTTGGCGATTTATTTTTTGGCTATTGCCCGATATTTCTACATAACGGAAAGGCGTAATAACCGGAAAAGATTTCGGTAAATGCGCAGCCTGAGGCAGCGTATTGCGCTTATCTGGCTTCAGTTCAATCTGGTAATAAGTTTGCTTGGGGCTCACTAGCAATTCTACGTCCTGGGAACGGATGCTAGTTTTACCAGGTTTGTTATTGATGGTTCCATCGGCGTTAAGCTGTTCTCCTAATCTGATGAGGAGTTTCTCTTCTTTTGTTGCTTTATAATGGAGCGTTAAGGTTGCAAATGCATCCTTGTTAAAATCCAGAAACAATTTTCCGTTTCTGTTTTCTATCTTGATAGGCTTTATACTGTCAATCTGAAAGATACTCGGATCGTTATAAACATTTTTAAGCGGACTAACTTTAAACGACTGCGCCACGGAATAATCAGAAGTACGGTTATGATCATCCCAAATCCTCACTTTCCAAAAATAGCTTGTGTTTGGCTTTAAGGCTTTCCCCTGAAATTTAATGTTTGCGGTTTGGTTACTTTTAACCTCTTTTGAATCCCAAATATCACCTTCGTTTAAGTCTGATTTCGCCTGACTGCTGGAAACCAAAACTTGATAAGCCAACTGCTTAACAGCTTGGTTAGGAACAATCCAACTGAAAACTGGTTTGTCATCTCTGATAACTGCATTTTTTAAAGCTCGATCAAAATTAACGGTTAGTCCGGATGGAATGCCACTATACGGATCTTTATATTTAACAATCAGCTCTTCCAATTTTTTTCTGAATTCTACCAGCTTAGCTTTATACTTCGGGTCCGAAACCAAATTCTTGGTTTCCATTGGATCAGTTTTTAAATGGTAAAGATTCTCGATTGCCTTATCATTTACATACCTAAAATATTTCCATTCAGAAGTTCTTACGCCTTCACTAGGAGGAATTTGTACTATTTGCCAAAGGTGTTCTATCAAAACGGTATCGCGTTTGAACTCGCCTTTTCCTTGCGCCAAAGGTTTCAAACTTTCGCCATGCCATGATTTAGGTTGGCTTACCCCTGCATAATCTAAAATTGTGGAAGGCACATCCAAGTTCAAAACCATTTTACTTTCGTCATGATGGTTAGGCTTCCTTGGGTCTAAAATCATTAAGGGTATACGTAAGGAATTATCATACATTAGCCACTTTCCGGCCAATTGGCGCTCGCCCATAAAATAACCGTTATCGCCCATAAAAATGATGATGGTATTTTTATCCAAGCCTTTAGCTTTTAGCTCTGCCCTAATTTTAGCAATTTCGTTATCCACCCCGGCAATCATCCGGTAATAGCCTTTCACACTTTTCTGGTATTTTTCTGGTGTATCATATCTCCAGGTCCACCTTAACCGATTAAAGCCATTTTTTACAGCCTCAGGTAATTCATTAAAATATTTATCATCGGCTAATTTTGCCGGGGGCATGGTTACATTTTGGAAAAGATGGTCGTTTTCTTTTTGCCAGAAATATTGGTCTGGTGCGTGGTCTGCGGCATGTGGTGCGCTAAAGCTTAACTGCAAACAAAAAGGTTTATCAGCAGGAACTTTGTCAATAAAATCCAAGGCTTGCTGCCCGGTGTATCGAGTTAAATGAACAGTTTGCTTACCTATTTTTTTGTAAAAATAAGAGGTGCTGTCTTTAGCAGAAAGCTGACGATCATAGCTGTCATATACATCGTACAATCTATCCAGATGCTTATACCCAACGCCAAATTTACCGAAGAAACCGGTGTAATACCCTGCCTTCCTCAATTCAAGCGGATAGGAATGTTGCATAAACTCGTCCCTAATTTCTGGAGTTTGAAAATTGTATTTGTGCGTACGCTCATACAATCCACTAATGATACTTGCCCTTGTTGCGGTGCAAATAGGTGTACTTGCAAAAGTATTTTTAAAGTAAACCCCCTCTTTTGCCAGCTTATCCATTTCTGGTGTATGAATGTATTGATTACCGGCATAACCTAAGGCATCCCAACGCTGATCATCTGTTAAGATGAAAATGATATTGGGTTTTTTAGATTGCGAAAAAGCCTGATAATTTGCTAACAAGCAAAATAAAACATACCATACATTCTTAAAATATTTTTTTGAGTAGCCCATTTTTAGTTTGGTTTTATTGGATGCAATGACAATTGCGTTATTTAACAGAGACTATTTCTCTCCTTATGCTATAATTAATTCTTACAATTTTTAAGTTTCGTATATGAAATAGTTTATAATTGCTTTTTGATTGATTTAGGTAACTTATCTATACTTTCAATTTCTACGTTTTTGTAATACGCCTCTGCCGCTTCAGACTGGATTTGAAAAAGTCCTTTCTGGCTAGGTATCACACTCCCATCTTTATTGAATTGTTGTAAATCTTCTAAAAACATCACAACTTTACCATTGACCACATACACACTCTTATCTGCAATACAGTATAATTCTATGGTGTTCCACTCTCCTTGTGGTTTTTCATTATCAAAACCGCGTTTTGCGGTATTAAACGGACGTTTGAAACGACCAGATATGTCGGTTTTTTGGGCGCCTTTCTGATAAATCAAATTTTTTCCGTCTGGTGCTGTGGTAAGTGCAATAGTAGCTTTTGTTCCGGCTAAGGCAAAATAATCTCCAAAATCATGTCTTTGGATTTGAAATTCCTGAGACTGCATCCAAACGTTCCAAAAAGAACGGTACGCACCCACGCAGTGATACAAAATTCCATTGTCTTTTGGGTCTCCCTCTCGGGGTGGCCAAATTTTATCGCCCCATTTAAACTGAACTTTTAGATGATAATTTTGGTATTCTAGCTTGGATGTTAAGGCGCCGTAAATTTCCCCAGAAATATGTAGTACGTTTTCATTACCTTGTTTTTCTAAACTAAAAACATGTTTTGGATCGCTATTTAAACCCAAAGGATCCGCATTTTTACCGTTACTATTAGGATCAACATTAGGCAAGCCTTTTACCGATGCGTGAGGAGCACCAATAAAAACAGACCAATGATCGTTTAAATTATCTGTTAAAAGATTAGTAAACTTTTTAGGTGGCATAGGGTCGTTAATTAAACCACCAGCCCATTTTACAGCGATTGTTAATTCGTTTAGAAAGTTGGCATCATCATATTGCGCATCCACATGCCCTAAACCAGTATAAAAAACTCTACCACCATCAAAATGATGAAACCAGGTGATAGGATGATTGCCTTTCATCTCTCCGCCGGTATAAGATGTTTCATCCAAATAAGTAAGCACATTCACGTAAGGCGCTACTGCTTCTTTAAAATTATACCATTCATCTTGCGTTTGACGCTCTTTAAAATCCTTTCCAAAAAACGGTTTATATAGGTTGGCTGTTTTTAAAGCAGCTTGCTGTATTTTTGGGTGATGACTGAATACCGCACCTATCATATCACTATACCACGACCATTTTTTTTCTGTATCTGATGCGGCATGTACGCCCACAAATCCTTTCCCTCTACCCACAAAATCTTTTAAAACTTCTTGCTGACTATCATTTAAAATATCGCCAGTGGTGTTTAAAAAAACTAAAACATCATACTTAAAAAGGGTGCTGTCAAACCTTGAAGCGTCCTCAGAAAAATCTATATCCCAATTGTTTTCTCTAGCTAAGTACCTAAAAGTTTCTATTCCTTTAGGAATAGACTTATGCCGGAACTCGGCAGTTTTGCTAAATACCAAAATCTTCAATTTCCCACTTGTAGCAAATACCGGTAGTATTATAAAAATCAATAAGGATGTTATTAAACAATTCTTAAACTTGATCATCTTATTTGTTATATAGTTATCCTTTATGGTTTGCTTTTAAGGTATTGTACAATATCAACTAAGTATAAAAGCCTTATTATGTTACGATAAATTAAAACACCCTTCCGGCATGTGTTAAGGTTTCTCCTTTTGCCACCCATTTATAAATGCCTGTTGGTCTTTTATCCTCAATCATTTTTTTGGTGTAGGGCAAAGGGATCTTTAACCTGTCATGTAACTGGTTATATGCAATTTCCCATGCGCTTTCTCCGCCTCCAACCGGCGGTTCTATTCCCTTTTTATTTCCGTTTTTCGTGATGATAAATCCATCGCAAATATTTGCAGGAACTTTAACTGCGCCAGTCATCCAGCTCCCATGGAGTTCCATAAAATCTGTTAAACGCTTTTTTTCTAAAGCAAATAAATCGACATTTTGCTGGTAGGCCGTTTCTGCAGCATAAATCATAGAACTAAATCCTAAATTTAAGTGTCCTAAATCTCGGCAAGATTCCATAGCTAAACCATCTATATAAGCCGTACTCTGCGCATTTTGCCGCCATATATCTTTCATCTGTTCATCAGATTTACCGGGTGTTTTAATAGGTGTAGGCCCATCGCTACTTTCGTAGATATATGTTTTTACCCTAAATTTCCAACGTTCTACAGCTTTATCAAAAAGGGGTTTGTCATCTTTAAAAACGGCGATGGCAAAATTTGCTTCGATAGCAGACTGTATCCAATTATTACCCGGCATAGTTTCGTCCATTACGTAGGGCAAAAATTTATCAAACAATTTATTCACCTGATTTTCATTTTCTTTTTGCCAATCTGGATACTCATATCTCAATAATTCGGCACCGTTAGCAATCCATGGAGCTGTCCATGAAACTAATAGCCTGGAGTTGGACGAAGTGTTTTTTTCATAAGTATTTGCCCATGCATCAATAATAGAAAGTGCTTTTTTGGCGTATTTCTCCTCTTTTGTAAAACAGTATAATAGCGCATTGCAGTAAACTGCCATACCATCTTCGGCTTGTGCATCGCAACCAACATTAGGTTTGTTGTAAGAACCGCAGTTGACTATTTGATAAGGCTTAGCATTATAGCTGGGAGAAGCGTAACGAGATTTTTTTAATTTCTCAAATGCACTTTTCCACGGTTCTTGTTCAAGTTCTATTTTTTTCCGAACAAAATCTATTTGGTTTTCACTATTTAAAATACCGGGATGTTTAAATACAAAAGGTTTATTGCTTTTTATCTGCTGCTTTGCTTCATCAAAAGAAACAGTTGGCTGCTTCTTTTTGCCAGCACAGTTTACAAAAAGCATACAAACCAAGATAAAAACAGGACTAAACTTTTTAATCTCCATAATTGAAATAGCTAATCAAATTTAAAACTATCAAGCTTCACTAAATTTCCATCGGCAGCTTTAAATATAATGTATACACCTGTTGGTTTAATTTTACGAACAATTTTTGTCGAAATATTTTTATAAATGTTTTTACCACCTGTACTTTTAATTACGCAAGAAGCCAATAACTCTCCGTCCACTGCGTTCGCTCGGATTTCGATAATGCCACCTTTTTCACTCGCTACGTTAAACGTAACCTTTGTTTTAGCTTCAACATTTTTAAAATTTGGGAAATACAAATAGCCACCAGTTTGGTTACTATTTAAAGAAAAACCTCCTTTTGTATTTTCGCATTTATCTGTTTTCGCTGATGCCATATACCATTCTGCTTCAATTTTATCCCAATTGGCATCATATTGTCCAATCCCAATATCTCCATGCTTATCAAGATAATTTGTATCATCAACCATATCTCCATTGTCTTTATAGTGCAGATAATTCACATAAGACTGACGATAGCGGGCGACGTCTTTACCTAAATAAAAGTGGCACCAGGTATGAAACCATTGGTTATTCCATTCAAAGAAATTACCATGAGCTGCGTTGTTTAAACCATATAAATCGATATTGGCAGAATAACCTCTTCTGGTATAGGGACCATAAATATTTTTTGAAGTAGCATAAGAAGTACCTGCTGATAGGTAATAAATTCCGTTTCGTTGGTGCAGATTAGGCTTGTCACAAGCTAACAAACCTTCTGCACTACCCTTAATCACTAACTTTCGGGGCTTTTCGGCCAAAGAAATCATATCGCTATTTAATTTAGCTATCATGTAGTTAAGTGTGGGGTCGGCAGCTCTATAATGCCCAAAAGCAATGTACGCAGTTTTTGCTTTGTCCTTTTCAATAATCACGGTTGGATCATATTCTTTTCCAGGAGTAAGATTTTCTGGAAGCAGTGGCTTACGTAAAACATCTTTAAACGGACCAATGGGTGTATTTCCTACTAAAACTCCTGTATTTAAATTCCCATTTGAAAAATAGAAATAATACTTTCCGTTTTTATGTGCCATATCTGGTGCCCAGCAATCGTTGGATTTACCCATGTACGTGTTGGCAGGATCAATGGTAGTTTCTAACTTCCAATTTACCAGATCGGTCGAAGTCCAGATTTTCCAATCCGGCATTACAAAAGTTTTCGCTGTTTTATCTCCATCTCTGGTGGCGTACAAATAAGCTTTGTTATTGAAAATATGGATGTGCGGATCTGCCATACCAACATCGGCAACCATCGGCTTAAGCTTCTTCAAAGTATCTGTTTTTGAAGGATAATTTTTAACCTCGGCAAAAGCAGCCGAGGATAAAAACAAAAGTGCTATTAAAGTCTTGTTCATCTTATATTTAAAAATTTCGTTTACTACTGGTGTATTCACTTTTTGGCACTCCGTGTAATGCTTTCAGTTCTTTGTACCTGTTCCTTAATTCTTGTAGTTTAAGTTTATATTTAGGGTCTTTTGCAAGGTTAGTGGTCTCATGCGGATCAAATTGGATATCAAACAGTTCTTCATAATTATGTTCGATATAGTTCATGTATTTAAATCTTTTTGTCACCACGCCCTCTTGCCTAGGCAGTTGCGGACCTCCTAAAAAGTAGTATTGATAAAAGAAATCTTTCCTTTCGGGAATCTTGTTTTCCAGCATACTAAACAAATCAACACCCTGCATCTGTTCAGGTGTTTTTACGCCAGCCATCGCCAAAATTGTTGGTGCTATATCAATATTTAAAGCCATTTGCGGTGCTTTGTATTGTTTGATGTTGTCTGGCGTGTTAGGGTTGTAAATTAGTAGCGGAACTCTTACAGATTCTTCATATCCCCACCATTTACCTTCCATTCCGTGTTCTCCTAAAAACATTCCATTATCACCCATTACAATAATCACCGTATTATCTGCAATACCCAGCCTTTTCAGCTTTTCAGTCATCCTGCCAATGGCATCATCAACACCAGTAATTAAGCGGTAGTAATTTTTAACATTTTCTTGGTACAGTTCGGGAGACCCAAATAAACCTTGCCACCTTGCCCTACCAAAATTGGTGTCTGTTTGGAAAAAGGCAGGAAACTGCTTCCAGTATTTTGGGTCGGCAGTTACCGGCAACGGAATGGTGACATCTTTATAATAATCTTTGTATTTTGGTTGTATCACATAAGTTGGCGGATTACCATCTTGCTCATGCGGTGCCTTAAAACTTACCGATAAGCAAAATGGCTTTTGATTTTTACCATAGGCGGAAAGGAAATCTTGGATAGCGTTGCTCAACGTATCCGTATCGTGAATTAATTTTCCGTTTTTTCCTTTGATTACGTAATCTGGTTGCATTTTTTCTCCTGCTTCTGAGTTCACAAAAAAATCAAAAAGTTTTTCTGGCGGATGTGTCCCCACACCAAACTTGCCGATAAAACCAGTATTGTATCCAGCATTTTTAAGCAAAGCCGGATAAGAATTTGCGAGGGCTTCCGGAGATAAATCGGTATTAAAATCATTGATATGATGTTTGGATTCATACTGCCCTGTTAAAATGCTTGCCCTGCTAACGCAACAAATAGAAGTGGTAACATACGCATTTTGAAACAGTACGCCCGCATTGGCCAATTTATCCATATTTGGGGTTTGGATAATGGAGTTTCCCATAGCTCCCATTGCGTCCCAACGTTGGTCATCTGTTAAAAGGAAAATGATGTTTGGCTTGCTTTTTCCATTTTTTACAACCGCTTGCTGTGAAAATCCTTTATAAGAGATTGTTGTGAAAAACACCACCAATAATAGTATACAAAAATTTGTCTTCTTCATTTATTTTAGTTTTAGTATTTCACTACCGGCCATTAAAAAAACTCCTGTTCCAAAATTCTGCCAGCTATCTGCATCAGCTGGTTTAGGGTCAAAACCAATGTTTTGTACCCACCCTACTTTTCCATCAGGCTTTTGGCATTTCAATAGTGCTGTCCAAGCTTTAATAACCGAAGGCTGGTAGTCGGCTTTGCTTAGTAAACCGTTATTTACTCCCCAGGCTAAGGCATAAGTAAAAAGCCCACTTCCACTTACTTCGCCGTGGTCAAAAGATTCTGGCGATAGCAAACTGGTTTTCCATAGACCACCCTCTTGTTGTAAGCCTTTTATCCGTTTTGACATTTCTTTAAAAAGGTTTTCATAGAACGGGCGAGTAGGGTAATCTTTAGGTAAATCAGTTAAAAGTAAAGCCAAGCCTCCCAAAACCCAACCATTTCCACGAGACCAAAACACCTTATTTCCATTAAGTTCTTTCATATCTGTTGAAGCACCAGTCCACAAAAAACGACTGTCTCTAGCAAATAAACGTTCATTTTTATCATACAAGAGATGATAACATTCCATGAAATACTTATCCATCTCTTTTAGATAACTATCATCTTTTTTCAACTTGGCATAGGCTGCAATAACCGGCGGGCCCATAAAAAGAGCATCGCACCACCACCACAATATCTTTTTCTGATCGGTTTCTGTTCCGTTCTTCCACGAATAATCTTTATACAAATGGTCATGTATTATTTTGGAAGTTGGTTCCAGATTGGCTTGCTCTCCAATAGATTTTAAATAGATATAACTGTAACAAATTGCTAAATCATCTGCGTGGTAAAAACGCTCCCAAGGTTGCCAATCATTTCTTTTGGCCATTTCCTTTAAAGCAGCTAAGTATTCTGGATTTTCTGTCGCTTCATGTGCTTTAACCACTCCTGTATAATAAACTCCGTTTGTCCAATCGGTCGGAGATTTTGCTTGAATAGGATTTGCTTCTTGCCACTTCAATGCTTTTAACATGGATGTTTTAATGTTTTGTTGCTCTACCTTTTGATAGGTTTTACAAGAATAGAGTGTCATAATGGCAAGTAATATTGCCGCATATCGGAATGGTAATCTTTGCATAATTTATTGTTTCGTTTTTTGCTTAATAACTTTATAATTATCTGGATTAATGATTGTGATTCTTGCATTAGAGGTTAAAACAGCATTTGCGGCTGCTATCTCCATGTTGAGAGCTATTGGGTGAGCTTCTTCGGAAGTAATTTCCCAATTATTGTAAGCGAAATGACTACCCCTGCCTACATATAGAGACTGAATTTTATCAAGCTGATTTAAAGTTAATACCGCATATCGGCCACTAAATTTGATTGCTAAAGCTTTATCTTCAAACTCTGAACTATCCTCATCTTGAATGATGATAATTTGTTTAATTTTTTTGTTTTGGATTGTGCTCTCTACTATAAATCCTTTAAAAACTCCGTTTTGCTTAATACTTTTCACGGCTTTTACGCTTCCTTCACTCGCTGTACCTAAATAAGGTTCGTAAATTACCGCAAAGGGTGAGTTCCAAGCTTCTCCATTTTTGCGGATATCCAGTGTGGGCGTTTGCTTTTTCGCATAAGCTTTTGGGGCTTCATCTGTGATGGGGGCATTCACTTTTGTATATTCCCTTCCCTCTTCTGCGGGGATAAAAAGTTTCATGCTTACCCCGTTTTCACCTAAAGATTTTGCTGTAAAAACTACATCCACCTGTTTATCATAAGGTCCTGATGTTTCAACATTTTTAAAATAATGCCATCCGGGGTTTTTGAATGATCTGTTCCCATTCCATATCGCATTGGCGTTAGCCATGTATCTATTTTCTTCAGAATGTAAACTAAAACTGTCATCGGCGGGCACAAAACTTAAAAAATCGCCTATATTATGGTAGATATAATCATGGTATTGATTGGAGAGCGTTGATTTTGATTTATACACATCTACGTAATATCCTGTAGTTGGAGAAGTACGTACGATGCCTAGAGTCCTCAATTGCGTTGCTTCCGCCTGGTCGCCTTTATCATCTACAAAACTTGTGCTGCTAAAGGAGTTATTTGGCGAAACGGGCGATGCAAAATATTCAGGCTCAATGGCTTCCTTTTTAACGGTATTAATTGCATTATTTGCCCATCCTCCCTCTCCTTTTGAAGAACCATTTACGATAACTGTGTTATGACCCGCAAATAAACGATAATAATTTTCGTGGATTTCTGAGCGATAGTTGGAACGACCTGCTTTTGAACCTAATACATATCCTTCTCCGTACAATTCTATGTTCATCCCAGAAGCATGGCCATGTACAAAAGCACCTCCGCCAACAAAAAGCATTAAACCGTCTTTTGGCTGATTAGTAGTGCTCAAATTTCTTTGGATGGAAATCCCGGCAAACGGCAAACCGTTTGTTACAGGTTTTGGATAGTCTTTTATTTCACCCTGCACATTCCCGCTTGCCCACAACAACTGTAAGGGTTGTGAGAAATATGGGAAAGCACCATAAGATCTCTTGCCTAAAT
>DASVGY010000086.1:0-8277 GCA_036379295.1 Pelobium sp. | reverse complement strand
GCTGCAAAACGCTACGATGAGATAACGCCAGAAATTAAAGAACGCTTAGATTTTGAGCTCGCTACCATCGAGAAAACCGGCTATCCCGGATATTTTTTGATTGTGCAGGATTTCATCGCGAAAGCTCGGGAATTGGATGTTTCTGTTGGGCCGGGAAGGGGTTCGGCAGCGGGTTCTGCGGTAGCTTATTGCTTGGGAATTACCAATATTGATCCCATCGCTTACGATCTCCTTTTTGAGCGTTTCCTAAACCCGGATAGGGTTTCCATGCCCGATATCGATATCGATTTTGATGATGAAGGCAGGGGCCGAGTTATGGATTACGTCATCAACAAATATGGCGCAAGTCAGGTTGCGCAAATCATCACCTACGGAACCATGGCTGCCAAATCATCTATCCGAGATACCGCCCGTGTGTTGGATTTGCCACTATTTGAAGCCGATAAAATTGCCAAACTGATTCCAAATATGAAGCTGGCAAAAATCTTTAATCTGGATGAAGCCGCGTTAAAAAGCGCCTTACGTTCAGAAGAGTTTGAAGCAGTAAACCTGTTAAAAGGAATTGCCAATGGAAGTGATTTAAGCGCCGAAACTTTGCGTCAGGCTCAGGTTTTAGAAGGTTCTGTTCGTAATACCGGAATCCATGCCTGCGGGGTTATCATCACACCAAGTGACATCACCAATTTTGTTCCTGTAGCAACCGCCAAAGACTCCGATTTATACGTTACCCAATTTGATAACTCGGTGGTTGAAAGCGCCGGCTTGCTAAAAATGGACTTTTTGGGTTTAAAAACGCTGACGCTGATTAAGGATACTGTTAAACTGGTAAAGCTTAAAACCGGTATTGATCTGGATCCGGACCACTTCCCGATTGATGATGAGATGACGTACGAGCTTTTCCAGCGGGGCGAAACGGTAGGGATTTTCCAGTATGAATCTCCGGGAATGCAAAAACACATGAAGGATTTAAAACCTACCGTGTTCGGAGATTTAATTGCTATGAACGCACTGTACCGGCCAGGGCCAATGGAATATATCCCAAGCTTTATTCGTAGAAAAAACGGAGAGGAAGAAATCAAATACGACATTGCTGCCAGCGAAGAATACTTAAAAGAAACTTACGGAATAACGGTTTACCAAGAGCAGGTGATGCTTTTATCGCAAAGTTTGGCAGGCTTTACCAAAGGCGAAGCGGATGTTTTGCGTAAGGCGATGGGTAAAAAGCAAAAGGACGTTCTGGATAAAATGAAACCTAAATTTGTTGCCCAGGCAGCAGAAAAAGGTCACGACCCTAAAGTATTAGAAAAAGTTTGGAAAGATTGGGAAGCTTTCGCGAGTTATGCTTTTAACAAATCTCACTCCACTTGTTACGCTTGGATTGCCTACCAAACCGCATATTTGAAAGCACACTATCCAGCAGAATACATGGCCGCGGTGCTTTCTAACAACATGAGCGACATTAAGCAGGTGACTTTTTTTATGGAAGAATGTAAACGCATGGGTTTGGAGGTTTTAGGCCCCGATGTAAATGAATCTTTCCACAAATTTACGGTAAACCAAAATAACGCCATTCGTTTTGGAATGGGCGCCGTTAAAGGCGTTGGCGCTGGAGCGGTAGAAACCATTGTTGAAAACCGAAAAGAAAGCCGTTACAAATCCATTTTCGACTTCACCAAAAGAGTAGATTTAAGGGCAGCCAATAAAAAAGCAATTGAAAACTTAGTGTTGGCCGGCGGTTTTGATTGTTTTGAAGGCACACACCGGGCACAATATTTTTATGAAGATGGTGGCGCTATTGTTTTAGAGCAAGCCATTAAATACGGGGCAAAGCATAAAGAAAATGAAAGCTCTTCTCAGGCTAGTTTATTTGGCGGCGGCACCACCGTTGAAATGCCAGAACCTTCTTTAACCGATTGCGAAGAATGGGGCTTAATGGAAAAACTTGCCAAAGAAAAAGAAGTGGTCGGAATTTATATATCGGGCCACCCTTTAGATGAATATAAGCTGGTGCTTGATAAATATTGTTCTGCAGGTAACCTTACCGTTTTTAACGATATTGATAAAGGAATTGACTTTCAGTTTAAAGTAGGCGGCATTTTAACTGCAGTAAATCATCGGGTTTCAAAAGACGGGCGTGGGTACTGTTATTTTAAGGTAGAAGGTTATGATGATGCTTTTGAATTTTCCATCTTTCGTGATGATTACCTAAAATTTAAGCACCACCTAGAGCCAAACAATTACCTGTACATAAAAGGAAACGTGAGCTATTTTTCAAACGCCGACGGTACAAAACGAAGCCGAATTACCTTTACCGAGTTTTCTGACTTACGCGACGTTTTAGAAAAGCAATCAAACAAAATTGATATCCGTTTAGAGTTAGATCACATTAATGCAGATTTAATTAGCGATTTAGACGAGATTTTCAATACGCACATCGGATCCAAGAAACTCAATTTTGTGGTGGTAGATAGAAAAGAAAAATTAAAGATTGACTTAGCAAGCAAGGGAAGGCAGATTAATATTTCTAAGAAATTGCTATGCAGTTTAGACGAGATGGAGTTGGATTATGTGTTGAGTTAAGCTTTTTTTAGAAACCACCGAGAATGCACAGGTTTCTCGGAGTGCGCAAAGTTTTGGCTTTACTTTCTTAAAAAGATTGTCCTCTTTCAATTAACAACCTTTATCCATCGTTGGTTAAACTGTGGTTGCAATTTTGCCGGCAGCAAAATGTGTACGTAAAACATTTTTATTTTTTTTTCTCATATTTTTACTACTTTTACAAAGTGTTTTCGAACACACAACCAATTTATAGCTTTACATTTTTTTGATTTTTATCCCGTTTAACTAAATATCAAAAATCCTTTAAAACAAAATCACGATAGAGGTAAATTCATGCAACAGCAAATTAATATCCCTTATTACGCAGAAGAATCCAACACAGTAGATGTGTTTACAAAAAAACTGGGCAGCAACACTCGTTACAACATCAAAAACAATCCATGGAATAGCGACTTTTCTGGCGAAGTTGATTTCAGCATCGCCCATACAGATGCGGGCATACTTCTACAATTTAGTGTAATTGAAGAAAACGTTTTAGCAAGATTTACCAAAGCAAACGACCCTGTTTACAAAGATTCATGCGTAGAGTTTTTTATTGCTTTAGACCAAGACGAGGCTTATTACAATTTCGAATTTAACTGCACCGGAACTTGTTTAGCAGGCTTTGGAACATCGGCCGAAGACAGAAAACTACTATCTACAGAAAAAATTCGTCAAATTGAAGTTACTTCTACCTTTAAATCGCTTATTTTTAAAGAAAAGGAAATGGTAAAATGGCAATTAACCATGTTAATTCCGAATGCAGTATTTGAGTTTCATAAGATTGACAGCTTTAAGGGGCGCAAAGCACATGTTAATTTTTATAAATGTGGCGATGATTTACCAAAACCACATTATTTATGTTGGAACCCAATCATAAACACAGTTGCACCAAATTTCCACTTACCAAACTATTTTGGCAAAGCCATATTTTCAAAAAATTAAACCCAATCTTATGTCAGCAACCATAACCCCCAACAAAAGAGGGATAAACCCTGTTATCATTATCGGTATTTTGTTTTTTGTATTTGGCTTTGTAACCTGGCTAAACGGAACGCTCATTCCATTTTTACAGCTAGCCTGCGAACTTACCACCTCCCAAGCTTTATTGGTAACATTTGCCTTTTACATGGCCTATTTCTTTTTAGCTATACCGTCTTCATACATATTAAAGTTAACGGGTTTTAAAAAAGGAATGGCCTTAGGCTTAGTGGTAATGGCCGTGGGGGCGCTAATTTTTGTTCCGGCAGCTAATATCCGCAGCTATCCCTTGTTTTTAACTGGCTTGTTTATCCAAGGAATGGGCTTAGCGTTATTACAAACCGCATCAAACCCCTACATCACTATTGTTGGCCCTATCGAAAGCGCTGCAAAACGCATCAGCATTATGGGCATTTGCAATAAAATAGCGGGCGCCTTAAGCCCAATTATCTTGGGTGCGTTGGTTTTAAAAGGTGCACAAGCAATTGAAGACCAAGCAAAAGCCATAACAAACCCAAACCAACGCGAACTTCTTTTGTCAGCTTTGGCGCAAAGGGTAATTACGCCCTATATCGTAATTGCAATCATACTACTGGTGTTGGCCCTGTTTGTAATTTATTCGTCCTTACCAGAAATCAACACAGACGAGGATGAAGTAAGCCATGACGGAAGCGTAGTTGCGCCCAAAGCAAGCGTGTTTAGCTACAAAAACCTAAATTTAGGGGTCATCTGCTTATTTTTATACGTCGGCGTAGAAGTTATGGCCGGCGATGTTATCGGCACTTATGGCAAATCTTTAGGGATGAGTTTAGACCAAACTAAAATATTTACATCCTACACCTTGGTTTCAATGGTTATTGGTTATATCATCGGCATTATTTGCATCCCCAAATACATCAAGCAAGAAAAAGCTTTAATGCTTTCCTCAGTGGTAGGCAGCATATTTGTTGTTGCAGCTTTTTTTAGCAACGGTTATACCAGCATAGTTTTTATCGCATTATTGGGACTGGCAAATTCGTTAATGTGGCCGGCAATTTTTCCGTTAGCCATTAAAGGCCTGGGCAGATACACCAAAATAGGTTCGGCATTATTGGTCATGGGTATTGCAGGTGGCGCAATTATTCCGCAAGTTTACGCACTTTTAGAACATCGCCTAGGCTCACAAACGGCATTTTTACTAAGCATGTTGCCGTGTTACATTTACATTTTATATTACGGCTACAGCGGACATAAAACAGCTAACCCAAGATAATTCCTCATTTTTTTATCGATAGCGGCAAATTTTTCTGTCTCTTTTTTACAAAGCAAGAACATCAACCGGAGTACTCGTTTTTTGGGCAACGGCCGGGCTGTGCGGTACTCCGCTACCGCTTCGGTGCGAGGCACAAATTTTTGCAAAATTTTACCTACCATCCCTGTTGCGAAGGGATTGCGCTTTACGTTACTTCACCCTTAGGAGCGATAAGAACCAAAACCGCCCAAAATTTCTATTAGCGATTTATTTTTTGAGGTTAGCAACAGAGATTGCCCAAAAAATTATAAAATTTAATAGCTTTAAGAAATGATATGCGCTTAAAGGTAAACTGCGTATGTATGTAAGTTACAAGCAAGCCTAACAGACGACACAGCAAGACAATGACTAAAAACGGACTTGACATATCGACTAAGTGGACAGACTTTCAAATTGATCGTGTTTTGCTATTGGGACAAGTGACAGAAGGAAATGAAAAAGCCGAACATTCGCATTTTTAAAATTTCTTTTTGCCGACCCGCATTGCACACATTTGGTTTTGTCCGACACACAAGTCGACCCTTCGCAAAACCAAAAGAGTGCAATTTTTGCCAACGCGACTGATGACAACAAAATAACAAACACTATTAATTTGTTAAAAACAAATGTTCAATATATTGCACCTTTTCATTTGAGCTTTATAACTTTGACCCCTTAAATATTTTTACAACGATGAGCAATGCTATAAATTTTGCAACAAGAAAAATGAGAATAGAAACCAAAGAAAAATTCATTCAAGAATACCGCATTAAAATAGGTGATACTATCAAAGGTATTCGTGAAAAAAAAGGATATAGCCAAGATGAATTAGCTGGAATAATGAATGTTAATCGTTCCACGATTTCTAAAATAGAAAATGGCAAATTCAATTTAAGTCTTGACTATTTATCGAAATTTTCTTGGTTTTTGGATTTTGAATTCCAATTGAAAGAAACTAAAAACAATAAATCTACAACTCAAATATGAAGGAATTAAAATATATAGATTTATTCGCTGGTGCAGGTGGTCTTTCTGAGGGATTTATTCGTGCAGGGTTTAGTCCTATTGCACACGTTGAGATGAACAAAGATGCTTGCGACACAATTAAAACAAGAACAGCTTACCACTGGCTCAAAGAGAATAAAAAAGCCGAAATCTATAATGATTATTTAAAATCGGAAACTAAGAACAAAGAAGAACTTTGGAAGAATGTTCCCGAACATTTAATTAATTCAGTTATAAATAAAGAAATTTCGGAAAACACATTGCCTGAAATATTTAATTCAATTGACAAAGAATTAAACGGAAACAACGTTGATTTAATTATTGGTGGACCACCTTGTCAAGCATACTCACTAGTTGGTCGTGCCAGAAAGGATATGGAAAGCGACCCACGTAACCACCTATACAAACATTACGTTAAGTTTTTAGAAAAATATAACCCAAATATGTTTGTATTTGAAAATGTGCCAGGCATTTTATCTGCAAAAAATGGAGAATATCTAAACAAGATTTTTAAAGCAGTAAAAAGTGCTGGTTATGAAGTTGCTATACCTCCAAAAAATCATTTAAACGCAAAAGATTTTGGGGTATTACAAGACAGAAAAAGAGTAATCATAATTGGGTGGAAAAAAGAACTAAATCTAAAATATCCAGAGTTTGAAACAAAAGAGTACAGTTTTCAGATTTTAAAGGACTTATTTTCTGATTTGAAGCCATTGAAAAATGGACAAGGAACCTTAAATGCTGTAGCATACACAAAGCCAACAACAGAATATTTAAAGCAAACCAATATCAGAAACGGATTGAAATTCGTGACACAGCATATTGTAAGACCGAACAATGATAACGATTTAGAAATTTACCAAATTGCTATTGAAAAATGGAACAACGGTAAAAGATTAAATTATGCTGAATTGCCAAAAAGACTTATCAAACATTCAAATACAGATGCGTTTGTTAATCGCTTTCAAGTGGTAAATGGTAAAGGTGTTTCACATACTGTTGTTGCTCATATAGCAATGGACGGTCATTATTATATACATCCTGATAAAAAACAAAATCGTTCAATAAGTTTAAGAGAAGCTGCAAGAATACAATCTTTTCCTGATGATTATTTCTTTGAAGGAAGCAGGACAGCTGCCTTTAAACAAATAGGTAATGCCGTTCCGCCATTGATGGCTCAAAAAATTGCAGAAAAAATATTATACTTTTTAAATTTTATAAATATGAATATTAAAATTAAAACAATCGAAGACGTTAAAACCTTTGCAAAACATTTAGTTCAAGTTGAGAAATTATCATTTCACCCTGACGATGATTTTAATGATTATGTAACAAATGAGAATAAACCTTTTTACACAAAAGAAGCTGCTGCTTGGAGAAATAAAATTATGGGTGAGTGTTTTGATGTGTGCAAAAAAAAGAATGTAGAGATTTATGAAATAGTCCTGCCGTTTATTCAAGAACCAGTATTTGGATAAATGGAATATATAAAAGCCGAAATTACCAAACCTAACCCTAAATCTACTATAAACTCATATAGAAGTTTTGGTTATAACCTTTCTACTGCTATTTCAGACATCATAGACAATTCTATATCTGCAAACGCAGATGAAATTAGATTAGAATATAAATGGAACGGTCAAGATTCGTTTATTTCTATTTGTGATAATGGCATTGGTATGAATCAAAGCGAACTCGTTTTAGCTATGACCCCGGGAAGCAAAGACCCAGAGGAAGAACGCAGTGAAAAAGATTTGGGTCGTTTTGGAATGGGTTTAAAAACTGCATCATTTTCACAATGCAAACGCCTCACTTGTATTACAAAAAAAGAGAGATATACAACAATAAAACGCTGTTGGGATATAGATTATATCAATGCAGAAAACGAGTGGCAGCTTATAGATTACGTGTCTGACAATTCCTTTTTTGAAAAAATTGAAAATCAAAAATCAGGCACATTAGTCCATTGGGAAAAGTTAGACAGAATTATAGGCAACGCAGAAGTTAATAATGAAAGCGTTAAAAATGCTTTTTATCAAGAAATGATAAATGTCAAGCATCATTTAAGCTTGGTGTTTCACAAATTTATTGAGAGCAAACGAATAAAAATATTTTTCCAAAACACAGAAATTGAACCATACAATCCATTCTTACTAAACTTAAACCCAAAGCCCGAAATGGGACAACCTGAAATTTTTGGCAATGTTGAAATAACCTACTTCATACTTCCGCATATGTCTGAAATTGGAAAAACAGATTATGAAAATTCAGGTGGTTCATTAGGATGGTTTCAGGAACAAGGATTTTATATTTATCGGGGTGATAGATTGCTTGTTGCTGGAGATTGGTTAGGACTTCAAAAGAAACGTGATTATTCAAAGTTGGCAAGAATTGCTGTTAACTTTTCAAACGAAAATGATTTT
>DASVGY010000085.1:0-23470 GCA_036379295.1 Pelobium sp. | reverse complement strand
GTTAGCAATTATTTGGGCTCGCATCATTACCAACTCGTTTTTTATAACCGAAGACTCAATACGTACAAAAAGCTTTTTTTCTCGTATAAAAATCTCACTGGTACGGTTAGCTACCGCCTTGCCAACCACAGATTGCCATGATTCTATCGCCTGTGTTTCATCAAATTTATTTTTTAACCGATAAACTTTTAGCATTTGATCCATCGCCTGTTTTATCGTTTTATCGTTATCTCTACTCATGGCTTATTATGCTATTACTTATCTCGAATAAATTTAATTCAACATTTATGCTTGAAAAAATAGTTTTCAGCCTTTCTGCGTTGGTATCGGTGATAAATAGCTGACCAAAGTTTTCTGCAGATACCATTTTCATAAGTTTTGTAATTCGCAGATCATCTAACTTGTCAAAAATATCATCCAACAAAAGCATCGGCTTAAAGCCCTTTTGTTCATAAATAAAAGAATACTTTGCAAGCTTTAAAGCTATTAAAAAAGATTTTTGCTGCCCTTGCGACCCAAATTTTTTTAACGGCATCTCAGTATGCACCTGAAAAACTAAGTCGTCTTTATGAATGCCTTGAGTAGTGCGCTGTAAAACCCGGTCTTTTTCTAAATTTTGTTTTAACAAAGTACCAAAATCGGTAAATAAAAGAGGCGATTCGTAAATCAAACTTACACTTTCGGCTTCATCCGTCAAGTATTTATAATGGCGGTCAAATACGGGCGTAAAAGTTTGCATAAATGACTTTCTTTTGTCAAAAATTTTATTTCCTGATGTGATTAACTGTTCGTCATATATCTCCATTAAAGTGGTGTCAAATTTACCGCTTTGAGCTATTTGCTTAAGCAAGGCGTTGCGGTTTTGTAGGGTTTTATTGTAGCTTATCAAATCATCTAAATAATTTGAATCCGTTAAAGAGATAACCGTATCAACAAATTTCCGCCGTTCTTCGCTTCCGTCTAAAATTAATGAAATATCATTCGGAGAAATCATCACCAGAGGGAACAAACCTATATGGTCTGCCAAACGCTGATACTCTTTTTTATTTCGCTTAAATTGCTTTTTCTGATTCTTTTTTACGCCACAAGCTATCAACTCGTCCTTTTCATTTCTATCAAAAAGCCCTTGTATCATAAACAGGTCTCTACCTTGTTTAATTTGCTGTGTATCTATCGCATTAAAATAACTTTTACAAAGTGACAAATAATGTATAGCATCTAAAAGATTAGTTTTGCCAGCACCATTATTCCCGGCAAATGCATTGGCGCCATCAACAAAGTTGAGTTCTGCCTCATCATAACTTCTAAAATTTACCAATGCTATTTTTTTAAGAAACATGAGGCTAATTTATGAAATCAACTGCCGATTATAGCTACAATCAATTTTTATCTCAAAAAACAAAGATTTTTTTTTCGACAATGCCACGCCAACTCACCTTAAAAGCGATAAAACGCCTTATATTACAATATTTTAAATATTTGGTTGTTGTTTTTAACTAAAACACTATTTTTGCAATCTTTAATAGAATCCTAAAAATGTCGAATACAGAAAAAGAACAGTCATCAAGCACTGCATTATCAATTGATAAAGCTTCCTATTTTATACAAGAGAATAAGAAAAGCCTTATTGTTATTGTTGCAACAATCATAGGATTAGCAGTTTTATATTTTGCTTATCAAATGCTGTACTTAGCACCACGAGAAACTGAAGCTGTTAACCAAATGTATAAAGCTCAAAGTTATTGGGAACAAAAAGAGTGGGACAAGGCGATTAAAGGTGATGGAAATTTCCCTGGCTTTGAGAAAATTATTGAAGAGTATGACAATACAAAATCAGCTAATTTAGCTTACTACTATTTAGGTATTGCTTATCTTAATAAAGGCGAATATCAAAAAGCTGCCGAAAATTTAACAAATTATAATGGTTCTGATGTGATTATAGCCCCAGAGGCTTTGGGAGCTGCAGGCGATGCGTATGTTGAGTTAAAAGAATATGATAAGGCAATCACTTTTTACAAAAAAGCAAGTACAAAAGGTGATAACCTTTTTGCCGCACCAATTTATTTAAAAAAGCTTGGCTTAGTTTACGAAGAGCAAAAAGACTACAAATCTGCTGTAGATACCTATACCAAAATTAAAACAAACTATCCGGAAAGTGCCGCTGCAAGTACAATTGATATGTACATAGCAAGAGCGCAGGGTAAATTATAATTTTAATAAAATTAGAAATATAAAGGTTAGTTGAAAGCAGCTAGCCTTTTTTTATTTAAGGAAACATGGCTTCAAATCTTAAAAATCTTTCAGATTTTTCTCACACTACAGTTCCATCTGGCAAACTTTATAGGTTTGGGATTGTTGTTGCTGCTTGGAACGCAGGGGTGACAGGCGCACTGTATAGAGGTGCTTACGATTCGTTGCGCAAACATGAGGTAAGCGAAGATAATATTGTTTCTGTGGAAGTGGCAGGCAGCTACGAGCTGATTTCTGGTGCAGATTTAATGTTGGCTACCAAGCAATTTGATGCCATTATCTGTTTAGGATGTGTGATACAGGGAGAAACAAGGCATTTTGATTTTATATGTAATGCCGTTGCAAACGGATTAGCAAATGTAGGTATCAAACATACTAAACCAGTTATTTTTGGAGTTTTAACTACGGAAAATCAGGAACAAGCGTTGGACAGAGCTGGCGGTAAACACGGTAATAAAGGAGACGAGGCTGCGATTACAGCGCTTAAAATGGCCGCGTTTAACACACAGCTGTAGCTTGTAAATGCATGAATGGGCAAATTTGTTTAAATTGCTTTCTGAAACTTAATTAATTAGCTATCGTAGTAATGTTATCCGTTTAATACCTTAAAATAAAAAAAAATGAAAAAATTAATCTTCGTTATGCTCTCTGTGATGATTTTAGGTGCCGTATTACAATCATGCAGCTCAAAATTATGTCCGGCTTATAACTCCTACCCCGAATCAAGAACTAGACGTTAGTTTTTATTTAACGTTAATTATAAAGAAACCATGAAAAGAATTTTTCTATACGCCTTGCTTTGTTTAGTTTTTACTGCTTGTAGCGTTGCGCAGCAAAAGCAGCAAGTGTTTGATAAAGTTTGGAAAGCGGTAGGTGGAAAATCAAAATTCGAGAAAAGCAGGTATTTTCAATTTGAGTTTGCCGTAAAAAGAGCAGGCAAAACCGGCATTCCAAGAAAACATCTATGGGATAGGTACACCGGAGACTATCGTTTAGAAACGTCTGATGCTACCGGCAAAAAAACTGTTGCCTTGTTTAATGTAAATACACAAGCTGGAGAGGTTTATGTTGACGATGTTTTACAAACAGGAGAAACTGCTCAAAACGCTTTGAAAAGTGCATACGGAGCGTTCATAAATGATACTTATTGGTTGATGGTTCCGCTAAAATTACAAGACGAAGGTGTTAATACTGAATTGGTGGCCAACGAAACCGTTGATGGAGAGCTATGCAACGTGATTCATTTAAATTTTGACAAAGTAGGCTTAACACCCGGAGACCAATATTGGTTGTATGTAAATGATAAATCTGGGGAAATTACACAGTGGAAATTTTTATTGCAAAATCAAAGCAAAGAATCTGTTTTTAAATGGTCGCCTTACCAAGATTTAGGTAACGGATTAAAGTTATCAACAGAAAAAACAAATATTAACGGACAAAACACTATCTACTACCCTGTTGCAAAAGTTTTGCGTAAAGTAGATAAAAATTTATTTTTAAAACCATGAGTTGGATTGCACTAAATAATTTAGATCAATTAAACCAAATCAAAGCAGATAAAGGTTACAGTATCATATTTAAACATAGTACACGTTGCTCTATTAGCATGATGGCAAAAAAAAGAGTTGACCTGGATTTGGATGATTTACCAAAAACGGTTAAACCTTATTTTTTAGATCTGCTAGCTAACAGAAATATATCCGCCGAAATAGCGGAAGTTTTTCAGGTCCATCATGAATCACCGCAACTGCTTTTAATTAAAGATGGCGAGTGTATTTTAGATCAGTCTCATGGAGATATCTCTATTGAGGAGACGTTGGAAGTGATAAAATAGTTGCAGAAATATTAAACCGCTTTATGGGTTTGGTGGAATTTCACATGCATTGCTTAAACTTTTTGTGAACCGTGAATTGATATGAGGGCCTTTTATACCTGCGTTCTTTTGTTTCAAAAAATTAAGGTGTTAAAGGTTTTTCAACCTCGCTTTCTGTTGTAAACATAGCTTGGCAATAGCTCAATAGCTGTTTATAACGATACGGTTGGCGGCGTACTATTTTTATCATCTTCATCATTTTTTAAAAACTCTAAGTTCCATATTTTCTCCGCTTTTCTGCCAATTAGCCAAAAAGAAAACGCCAATACCAAGAAAAAAATAGCTTTATGCCAGGCATCCCAAAAATATTCAAAGAAACGGGTATATAAATTAATAATCAAAAAAGTGGCTCCAAATTCTCGGGCGAGTTCGTTCTTAAATTTGAATCCCAAATAAAACGTCACCAAGCAAATACCTATAGATAAGCCAGCCCAACCGTATAAACTGAGCTGACTAACTTTATACCAGTTATCAATACTGTTAAAATTGCCAAAAATGGAAAGTAACCAAAGCGCAGTAAATGTATAAAGCAACCCAACAAAGTAGGTTATGTGTGTAAACGCTTTAAGCTTTTTTGAATAGCTGAAAAGAAAAGATGATGCGCTTAACAGTACCCCAAAAAATACAAACCTAAGTGGATAATTCATCCCTAAAAAATAGAAATTACTTTTGCTCAAATAACTGGTTTGTGTACCAAACCAGGCTCCTAAAGAGAATAAGGCAAAGCTCCAGATAAGTCTTGATTTAAAATAATATCCTAAGAATGCATAAACAGGAACAGCTACCAAAAAAAGTAAAGCATAATTTTCTGAACCTTTGTCAACTGTTTTTCCCAGATAAGCTAAACCGTTCGCTATCAACAATACGCCTGCAAAAAGCATCGCTTCGTTACTGAAAATACGGTTTGATTTTCGCTTCCTTCTCTTATTACCTACGATTAAAAAATAGGAAGCAGTAAGGAAGGATAAAATACAGATAATAATGTTGGGTGTATTGTACAAGGAGGACAGAATTTTCGCAATCTGCTTATCTAATAATAAAGAGCCTAAAGCGAATACACCACAGGTTAATGAAATGTAAATGGCATACTGAGCTAGTTTTTGCCAATCGAAGGATTTTATGGTAAAACTGTTATGGAGTTCAGTGGCTTTTTCTGGACTAATTAATCCGTTGTTTTGCCAGTTTTGAATGGTGTTTTTTAGAAATTCGGCTTTTTCGCTGTCAAGTTTCATTTTGAAAAACAGAGTATGACCTAAAATAGCTTAAAAATGTAATATTTTAAAGCTAAACCAATTTTATCCACTTTGAAAGTTCTAACAAATTCTCCGTATTTTTAAGTTGTAACCTGTTAATGATATTCTTTCGATGATTATCCACCGTTAATGAGCTGATGGATAATTGTTCTGCAATTTCTTTGCTGTTTTTGCCTTTCAATAAAAATTTTACGATTTCTGTTTCTCTTTCAGAAATCAAATCATGGTTTAAAAATTTACCTTTATCAGTATGGTATGACCAGATGATTGGGTCTGTTTGGCCAAACAAATGCCGAACATACACTTGTTTGGTTTTAAATAAATGAGTTGCCTCTTTCCATAAAATCAGATGATATTTCTGCTTACCGTTGCCGTTTAAGGAAATGGTGAAGTTTGAAAAAATCATCCTCTTTTCTTCTCCCGCTTTGGAGGTAATTCCGGTATTAATGAGGTACGAATGCAAAAATGGTTTAGTATCCTTATTTTTCAAAACTCGACTGATTAGCTGACTGTTTTTTACCTGAAAAATTAGTTCTTTGTAAGTTAGGTGCTTCATCCAAGCCCAAACTCCCCAATTATTAACCTCATCTGGAGTATAGCCCGTTAAATCTTCAATATTATCTGATATATAGATGCTTTTAAAACGTTTCATATCAAAAACTTGAACCACCAATTTACTTTGTTCTGCAATTAGCGAAGTCATAAAGGAATCTACCATGTGCTTTGGGAATTCGGGTTCGGCTGTAGATGCATCGTAAACATCTTTCCAAATAGCTTCTATTTCATGATAAATTCTAATATCCTGATAGTTTCCGGCAATTTCCATACAGTTTAGATTCAAGGATTAGAAGAACAAATATTGCGATTTTTTAGCGTAAATGCCAATATGGGTAACCCTAACCGGGTTTTTGCCTATTGCATTTTTTTTAATCAAAAGTAAAAATTTAGAATAGATTGGAGTTATACTAGCTCAAGAAGAACCATGCTTTTATGAACTAATGCAAGGAGCAAAATTATTTTTACCAAAAAATTATGTTCTAAGTGTTTTCAATGAGGTTTTTTCAATGTTTTTTTATCCAATAGCTGATTCAGCTATTGATAGGTTTTGAATAATTGTCTCCATTTGTATTTCTTTAAAGTTAATTAGCAAATAAACAGACCTTTTTATTAAATGTGGAAAAGCTAACATTTTAATTATTTATTGCATGAAAACAAATTTACTTTCTCTTAAAAGGCCATCAAAAAGCAGAAGCGTATACTTTGGCATTTTTAAATTGATTTTTTTATTGCTTTTCTCTGGTAACCTCTTTGCCCAAGGCTTTATGTCCGTAGAGGAGGAGGGATCTGGAATACAAGGTGGAATTTTTATAAATAATAAAACCGATATAACTGAGGGGAATATCGAACTACAATGGCAAAACATAGATGTAAATACGGGAGGCTGTACATCTAGTGGAACTGTTTATCACAGGATAGGTATAATAGGTGAAAGTACTGGAGGAGAATTATCGGGTATTTTTGTGCTCAATCCCGGTAATGCAGGTGGCCAAAGCGGCAGTAAAACTCTAGGCGACATTGGCCCATCTAGAGACTATATTATCAATATAAAATTCCAATGGGGAAAAACGGGTACCGGGTGCGATAGGAAATATTACCTTCAAGGGTTCAACGGGAAAACTGCGAAGCTTAGGGCACCAAAAAACATTAAAACCTCCTATTTTGCCGATATCGTTGCTGGAAGACTTCGACCTGTGGTAAGCTGGGAAAAAGGGTCGGGATATAGCAATGAGAAACTTGCCTATCAAATTATAAGAATTGCACCAGACAACAGCAAAACGATTGTTGCAAATATTGCAGGTGATAATTTTAATTTTATAGATTATACTGATTTACCTTTAGGAAATTATAAATATAGCATTAAAACCTTGCTTTCAGATTCGGCACCAACAACGTGGAATCGGGCATCCGATGCTAGCGAAGATGCGGTAGTTTCTGAAAGTGTTACTATAACCGGGCAATTAGCTGCAACCCTCGATCAACGAAACGTGATCAAACTATCTTGGCCAGCATTCAATACCATAAAAGGAGTGGATGCTATTAACCTTTATCGAAACGGCGATTTATTAACCGACTTATCTAAAACCGCTAAAACCTATAATGATAGTGAGGTAGTGCCTGGGAAATTTTATACCTACACACTCGGCCTTGTTTCAGATAATGAATCAGGATTGGATGTAAGCGCTTTTAGAACTAAAGCAACGACTGGAAAATCACTACCAAACGGTAAACTTAGCGGGTATGTTAAAGGAAGAACTAATGCTGGCGTAGAGGGGGTAATCATTAATGCGTTCTCTAAAACCAAATTGGCAGATGGTTCTGGAGGATTAGATTCCGTTTATCATTATTCTGCTGTGACTGGTCCAGACGGCTATTATGAAATCCCCGACATCTATTATGCTGATGAGGCAGAGTATTGCCTAAAACCCACGTTTCCGGGCTACAATAAAAAACGTTTTGACCCTGATTCTCTGTTCAGAAAGTTAGTATTAGACGATTATAACCTCAAGAATATCAACTTTACTGATACGGCATCTTTGGCAATTAGTGGTAACGTCTATTTTACGGCTATAACCGATTCTAATAATGTAGCCATTAAATTGCCATTAGAGGGTGCAGAGGTTTGGCTAGATGGAAAAAACAGTAATGTACTAAGTAAGGCCGATGGATCTTACAGCGTCTCCGTGTTACAGTCTGGAAATCATAGTGTGGAGCTAAAGTTTAAAGACCATCCAATTTTTGTTCCAGCAACAACAAATCCTGTAAGAAATATTTTAGTAAATTCTCTAGTAAATAATATTGATTTTGAAGATACCAAGACAGATACGCTTCAAATAAAAGTAGCTGCCAGTTGTGATGCACCTATCGGTGAAAACGTAAATGTAATTGTTAATTCAAAAAGTAATGGTGTAACTTCAACCGGGGCAAGTATAAAGTACAACCAGAAGTTTACAATTAGATCTGCGGATTTTCAAAATACTCCACATCCCAACCAAACCGAAAGGGGGGTTATAAATTTAATATTACCTGCAACAACGTATCAGGCACAAGTTTCTTTAATCAAAGAAAAAGATGCCCAGGGGCAGCCTATAATTAATTCTAACAAATTAGAGTATTTTAAACAGAATTATACGCTCTTGGAAGCTAATCTTTCCGCCAGAGATACCATTGTAGATTCTGTAAGATATGCAAGTATTAAGCAAATCACTCCAACAAGGCAAGATACTGTTTTTAAAGATTCTGTTATCAAAACTGCGCCATTGCACAATTTGTCATTTATCTATTACAATAACCTTCGGCTTAAAATAAATAACGACAATCCGATATTTACTGATTCAGTATTTTTTGCAAGCGCCGGAAAAAATAAGCTATTATTGGAACAGAATGATAAGCCTATTGTAAACATAAAAATACAAGAGACTTATAGCTACAGAGGAATAACGTATAACTGTGATTTAGATACGGGTCGTGTTTTTATTTTTGATAACATATCTGATATTGTAAGCAGGCAAGATTTTATGCTTGATTCTACCGGCGTTGTAAAGTACCGTTTAAACGTTGGAAAACCAGTTTTAGAAGCTCCTTTTGAAAAATCTATCCAAATTGTAGCAAAGGTGGGAGCCAGAGAAACCTCAAAGAACTTCAATGTGGTGGTGTTAGGGCAAAGACCCAGAAACTCAACCTTTGTTACCAAAACTCCGGCAATACCATTATTTGTATTGCATGACCCGCCAGGCGATAATTCTTTTGCAACTATACAAAAAGGGACCAGTATTTCAACTACCAGAACAGCAGCGCTAAGCTTTGGCGGTGGAGCAGAGGTTTATACAGATTTAAAAGTTGGTGCCGGTGTTAACATTCCTTTCGCTGGTAAAACTGGTGCTGCGGTACGGTTTAACGCATCAGTTGATGGCGGAGCAGATAGAAATAGTTCTAAAACATTAACAGTTACTACAACTTTTGATGAAAGCTTTTCCACTTCCAGCGATGAAAGTTTAGTGGGTCATGATGGGGATGTTTATGTAGGTGCCTCTTTAAACATGATATATGCTTTAACCGATGTGATAGATTATGATGCTGAAAAAAAGGACATCAAAAGAGATACTTCTTTAGCGATAGATTATAATGGCTTTAATACCACGTTTTTATATACAGAACATCAAATTAAAAACACAATTGTCCCGCAACTAGAAACACTTTACAGTATTTCCAGAAGCACCTACGAAAAGGCTGTGCAGAAACGTAAAGCCGGGGATAAAAGTATTTCAAATGATGCTTTGGCAAAAATGTTTCAAGAACAAGGAGAAAACAAAGCAAATATTGATGCCTGGCAAGCAGCGCTTGCTAATAATGCACTAACCAGAGTTAAAGCCAAAGAAAGAAAGTTACCTGATGGAATTGATGGAGTGGTAAATGGTAACATCTCATTTAGCGCAGGAGCCATTTATGATAATAGTTTTTCTACCGATAGTTTAAGAGATACAACCATCACGGTTTCTGGTTATTTAAATGCCGAAGTTGGAGGAGCTTTCGAAACCACAGCTGGTGATTTCAATAGTAATATTGTAGGCGCAATGGCCAAGTTTAGGTTCTCTAGTGTGAAAGATAATTCGGATCAAAGCCAAAAAACAGTAACAACAACCTATCATTTGGAGGATAATGATGTGGGCGATTTCTTTTCTGTAAACTTACGTGAAGACCCAAACTACGGTACGCCAATTTTTCAAACTTTATCAGGTTCGTCCAGTTGTCCACACGAGGATAACACGCAATACAGGCATTTACCTGCAATACAAGTGATTGGTACAAACGAACAGCGTAACGTTCCATCAGACCAGACTGCAAAATTCGAAATAGCTATTTCAAACCGTAGCGAAAGTGACGAAGCGGTAGAATATGCGGTAAAATTAGATCCTGCTAGCAATCCATTTGGTGCTAAGGTGACTGTTGGTGGCCAGGATGTAACCAATGGAGATGCTGTATTTTATATCCCAACAGGCAAAAGTTTTAAGCTACCGGTAGAAGTAAGCAGAGGTCCGCTTTCCAGCTCTTATGATAGCCTTTCCTTAGTGATTTATTCCAGCTGTGATCGAACTTTAGAAGATGTAGATGGAACTAACCTAGCCAAACCAGTGGTGAAACTAAATGCTTATTTCCAAAATAAATGCAGTGCTGTAGATTTGTTTATCCCAGGTGATAATTGGGTAGTAAATCAATCTAACGCGGATAGATTATTTGTGGCTTTTAGTAAATACGATGCATCTGCTGCTTCGCCTTTAACAACCGTAGGTCTGGAGTATCGTAAGTTAAATACTGATTTTGAGAATACACAGTGGACAACTGCCGCTACTTTCCCAAAATCAGAGTTAAAAGATAAATATTATGATTATGCTTTTGATGTAAGCGGTTTGCCAGATGGTAATTATCAGGTAAGAGCAATTGCAGTTTGTGAGGGTGTGGATGTAAATTATTCCCCGGTTTATACAGGTAAAATAGATAGGCAGTCGGCAGTGGCTTTTGGTTTGCCAAGTCCTAAAAATGGAATTCTTACGTCATCGGATATTATTGGTGTTACTTTTAATAAGGATATCGTGTTTGATAATGCTGCAAAGCCAATTACTGCAAAACTTATAGACAAAGCCAGCGGAACAGAAATTCCAGTTAAAGTGATTGGCGATGGCAGAAATTTTGAACTGAGGCCCCTAGACGAAAATACACTGAATACGTATGAGAATAATGAGTTAACTGCAAGCCTTGCTAATTTGGTTGATGTAAACGGAAATACCGTAACAGATACCATTAAATGGAGTTTTGTAGTCAACAAAAGCTCGGTATATTGGAATCCTTCTAGCGTGGTGGTTGATGCAACTGAAAATGTACAAAGTACTTTTAGTGCAAAGCTGACTAACAAATCTGCGCTTAATCAGAACTTTGAACTTAGTAAATATCCATCTTGGTTAGTTCCTTCGCTTACATCCGGAAAAATTCTTCCTCAGGCGGATATTAATCTTGATTTTGCGGTAAGTAAGAACTTGAATACGGGCATTTATACCGATACCGTAATTGCCAAAGTTGATAACAAAGTCCAGTTTTTATATATAACAGTGAATGTTTATAAAGAACAGCCAAACTGGACAGTTAACCCTGCAAATTATAAATACAATATGGGCTTAACACTTCAGTTTAGTGTTAACCAATCAGATACGCTCACTTCAAAAGATATCAAGGATAAAATTGCGGTATTTGTTGGCAACCAAGTGCGTGGGGTTGGAAATATCCAGTATGATGCAGTGCAGAAAAAATACGTCGCCTTTCTGACGGCGTATTCCAACAGTAGTGCTTCAGAAAATTTGAGTTTTAGGTTGTGGGATGCGTTTCCAGGCATCGAATATCAATCCAAAGAGCGCATTGCCTTCTTTTCTAACAGTTTGATTGGTAATTTATCAAATCCGCTTATTGTGCATCCCGAAGGTGTTTATCAAACCATTCCATTAAAACAGGGATGGAATTGGTTCTCTTTAGATGTGAAAACAAAAGACCTAAGTATTAAAAATATTTTAGGCACTTTAAAATCAAGTGAGGGAGATGTAATTAAATCTTTAAACGATAATAACAGTTTCAGTCAGTTTTCGAGCAGCATAGGATGGGTAGGTAACCTGGACAGTTTGCAGCTTTCATCTAGTTACATGCTAAATGTGAGCAAAACAGATACCATCAAGGTTTTAGGGAACTTTATTAGTGATTATGCCAATGTAAAACTAAATAAAGGATGGAATTGGATAGGTTACCCAATGCCAATGAACATGGAGGTAAGTAACTATTTCAAAAACTTTAATCCGGAAGATGGTTTGAAACTGGTAAGCCAGGATGAGTTTACTAGCTATAATGCGACTACAAAAAGTTGGGAAGGTAGTTTGAAATACTTGCGGCCAGGGAAAGGTTACCGCCTGTTTACCAGTCAAGATAACCTACTTATTCCTATCATTCCATACAATCCTGCTGTTGTTAGCCTTTCAAATAATTTCGCAACAGTTCCTGTTTACAATGCCTCGTTACCGCAGATTGTAAATAACAGTCATTCTTCTATCGGAAGTACAATATTTAATGATTTGGTAGTTGATGGTGGGGCTTTTGAAAATAGTATGTCGGTTACATCGGTAATTAACCAGGGAGGTACTATTGTTAACAATGCGGATAACCGCTATGAAATTTATCTTTATATAGATGATAAGTTGGTAAACATCGTAAACCAAACCGAATTGCCAAACGGTGCTTCCGTAGGTTTTTTACCAGTTGCCAGCAATGCATCTGACGAAGGAAAACCAATTGTAGTAAAGGTTTATGATAAAGTTAATAAGAAGCTTTATACTGCCCAATTGCTGAAACCGGAAGCTAAGAAAACTAACGCCGCTAACAGAAAAATTAAAACAAACGGAATCACTGTTGCAGCTAAAAGTGTGGCATTGTTGGCAAATGGAGATGACCTGCTACAATCGTCTGATCAAATTGTTGGTTCGGTAGAAAATCCATTAGTCTTAATTTTAGAAGGAGAAACTGATATTGAAGTAACTAATCAGATTGGTAAAAATGAAATCAATTCGGATGACCTCATCAATTACCTGGTCACAATTAGAAACAAAGGAAACGACGTTGCCTTAAATGTGAACATTTCAGACTCGTTAAGTAATAATTTTGAATATATTTCTGCAGACGGTGGCTTAAGCTACAACTTTATAGATGGCACATTGTCCACCAGTTTTCCAACGCTAAACGTGGGCGAAGAAAAACAGTTTAACATTGTGTTAAAACCTAAAAAGATAGGTGTGTTAAGTTTAGGCAATGGAGGTGTATCGGCCAAGAACGATGTTAGTTTAGAAAACAACAAACTAAATCCTATCACTATTACCGTTTTAGACCCTCGATTTGACCATTCAAAATTAATTATTCCAACATTATTTACCCCGAATGGCGATGGTATTAATGACGTATTTAAGATTATAGGACTAAATGAGTTTTATGTCGCTAATTCGTTGTTAGTTTATAATAAAAATTACAACAAAGTATATCAGAAGCTTAATTATCAAAATGATTGGAACGGAGATAACCTGCCAATGGGTTCTTACGGCTACATTTTAAAAGTAACAGACAAACAAGGCGTGGAGAGAGTTTTTAAGGGTAGTTTCTCAATTATTTATCAATAATTAAATTAACAGAAATGAAAATATTCACTAAAATTATAGGACTAAGCCTTACGTTAGTTATTGCTAAAAATAGTTCATTATTTGCTCAGGAAGATTTACAAGGTAGCCAGTTTATTTTTGATAAAACCTTTGTAAATCCAGCTTTTTCTGGTTTAAATAACAAACTAGATGCAGATATACATTACCAGATGCTGGGTGGGAAGCAAGAAAACAACAATGCCTACGTGGTTTCTGCCGGAGTAAATTTATTATTAGAAAAAGCTAAATCGGGTATAGGCTTTAATTTGGTGCGGAGTGCGTTTGGAAATGATAATTATACGATAGGCTATATGAACTATGCGTACCACTTAAAAGTATCTGAACAAACAACCTTATCCTCATCTTTGAGTCTCGGCGTTCAGCAATACAACATTAACCTGGTAGGAGCTATTACCGCTGAAAATAACGACCCACTGGCACAAAGCAACTTTTATAGCAGTAGGTTGAATGCCCGTTTTGGCTTTTTAGCAAGCTTTTCTAATAAATATTATCTAGGAGCTTCATTTGATAATATCTTGTCGAAATACAAAAACCAGGAAGATTTTGATAAAACTACTCCTCTTGCTTACAGAAGTATAAGTATGTATCTATTGGGGGGAGTTAATTTGTACTATGATAGTGGGATTTCTCTTCATCCTAATGTTTTGTTTATCAGCAATTTTGGAGGATTAAGCTCTGTTGACGTGAATGTGCTCTTAAGTTTTAAAAAAACGGTTAGTTTTGGTTTAGGGTTTCGTCAATCGTTGGATGAAAGTCCAAGTGTGGGCTTAAATAAGAAAGATGTCAAAGGTTTCTCAAGATCTGTAGTTAGGCCGATGTTCCAATATCAGGTTAAGAGCAAACAGAACAACATTAAAATTGGTTACTGTTATAACTTTAATGCAAATAAAACAGTAGCAATTGCACACTCTTCTCATGATATAAGTTTGATTTTTAGTTTACCGAGTGCAAATTAATCACTAAGCTCAGTCATTTGAAACTGGACGAGACTGTACGGTTTTGTCCAGTTTTTCTTTGTTTGAAAAATAAGCTAAAGCTGCCAGTTTATCTCGTCCGAGTTGTTCGATAAGTTTTTCTAGGCCTTCAAACTTTACATCATTACGGATAAAGTGAAGGAAATCCATCTTTATATTTTGATGGTAAATATCTCCTTCAAAATCAAAAATATTCACCTCTATATTCTGGCTCATTCCGTTTATCGTAGGCCGGTGACCAATGTAAGCCATTCCCCGGTAAATCTTAGATTCGGTTTTTAAATTTGTTGAACTGGTAGGTTGGTACGGATTGTAAAGTTCTTGATTTTTGTTTTTTGGTTCGGAGATTTCAACGCGGACTGCATAAATCCCGTCGGAAGGTATTAATTTGTAATTTTCCTCAATAAATAAATTAGCTGTTGGGTAACCAAGCGTTCTGCCAATTTGGTCGCCTTTAATTACTTTGCCAGAAAGGGTAAACGGATGCCCCATCAAATCATTTGCGGTATCTACATCGCCCAAATTTAGCGCAGTTCTAATCCTTGTAGAAGAAACGGCAATATCCCGAACATCGGCTTCTGCAATTTCCGTAAGGCTATAACCGTAAACTTCAGAGAATTGCTTTAATTCTGCTAAACCGCCAGATCTATCTTTTCCATAACGGTGATCATAGCCTATCACCATTTCCTTCATCCCAATTTGTTCAATTAGAACTTGTTTAATATAAGCCTCGGGATTAAGATTAGAAAAATCCCGGGTAAAGGGGGTTATAATTAAATGATCAATACCTAAACGATGCAGGATACTCGCTTTTTCTGCCATGGTGTTGATCATCTTTAGGGAGTGATTTTCGGGATTTAGAATCATCCTTGGATGCGGAAAGAAAGTTAAAATAACAGATTCGCCACCGTTTTGCCTAGATTTTTTAACAAGTTCTTTGATGATTTGCTGATGCCCTAAGTGCACTCCGTCAAAAGTGCCAATGGTAACCACCGCATTTTTTAAGCGCTTAAAGTCTTGTATGTGATGATAGATTTGCATTGTTTTTTTCGTAGAAAGGATTAGGAATTAAAGAGTAAAGAACAAAGAGTAAAGACAAATACATTTTTACTATTCATCTATTCCATCATTCAGTCCATCAAAATTCAGTCCATCAAAATTCAATCTTCCAATATTAACAAAAACCATCCTCGACCTTAATCTCCCGCACATGATTTACCAGTTCCATAATTTCAAAGGCATCTTCAATTTTAAAATTACCACTTCTGGTTCTTTTTAATTTTGATAAATGAGCGCCGTTTCCCAACTTTTCGCCAAAGTCTTTTGCCAAAGAACGAATGTAAGTTCCCTTGCTACAAACTACCTTAAAATCTACTTCTGGCAATTCAATTCTGCTGATTTCAAACTCGCTAATGGTAACACTCCGAGCTTTCAAAACCACTTCTTCCCCGCGTCTTGCTTTTAAATACAAACGTTCGCCATCTACTTTTATAGCAGAGTGTGCTGGTGGAAACTGCTCTAAATCGCCAATAAAGTGCTTGCAATTATTTAAAATTTCCTCGTTTGTTAGATTGGAAATATCAAAAGTTTGGTCAATTTCAGTTTCTAAATCGTAAGATGGAGTAGTTGCACCCAAAGTGAAAGTGCCTGTATATTCTTTTTCTTCTGCTTGGAAAATGTCAATTTGTTTGGTGAGTTTTCCCGTACAGATAATCAAAAGTCCGGTAGCTAATGGATCTAACGTTCCGGCATGACCAACTTTTAGCTTCAAAGGTTTAAAGGAGTTCCTTAGCTTGCCAACAACATCAAAAGACGTCCATTTATAAGGTTTGTTAATGAGCAAAACTTCACCTTGTGTAAAATTAAATTTTGGGAAAGCTTTTTTTGAATCGTTTTCGCCCATGCTTAAATAACCTTTAAGCTATGCCCGCTTAAAATCATCACAATTAAAATGGCTCCTATAATAATTCGGTAAGTTCCGAAAACCCGAAAGCCATGTTTTGTTAAAAAGCCAATAAAGCTTTTTATAGCAATTAAAGCTACTACAAAGCCAACTAAATTGCCGATTAACAGTAAGTTGAGTTCTTGCGAGGTAATGGTATGCCCATCTTTGTAAAAATCGAAGAGTTTTTTTGCCGTTGCCGCAAACATAGTGGGTACGGCTAAAAAGAACGAAAACTCGGCGGCAGCTTTACGCGTAAGCTTTTGCGTCATCCCACCAACAATAGAAGCACCCGAACGAGAAACACCTGGAATCATAGCTAAACACTGGAAAACACCAATTTTTAAAGCCGTAGGATAACTGATTTGATCGGCATCGTTAACGTTTGCATCTTTAAACCATTTATCTACAAAAAGTAAGATGATTCCGCCTAGTAAAAGCGAAACCGCAACCGTGAGCGGACTTTCTAAAAGCTCATCGATTTTATCGCTAAAAAGCAAACCAAAAATCACTGCCGGAATAAACGCTACCAGCAATTTAAAGTAAAACTCAAACGTTCTAAAAAAACGCTTAAAATAGAGCACCACTACAGATAAAATAGTCCCTAACTGGATGGCAACCGTAAAAAGCTTAACAAAATTATCTGATTGAATACCCATTAAAGAGGAGGCAATAATCATGTGACCGGTTGAAGAAACTGGTAAAAACTCTGTAAGGCCTTCAATAACAGCCAGTACAATTACCTCGAAAATATTCATTTAGCGTTATCTTCTTTTTTTCAGGATGGCAAAAAAACCAAGCACAAAGCCACCAATTACAACAATTGGCGCCAGTACAATTTTGGTAAAACTGTAAATATCTTCGGTTCCGCTCATCAGCACAAAGCCTACAATCACCACCACAATACTTACTATCATTAATATATAATTTTGCTTTTGGAATACAAAAGCAACAGGTTTGTTATCAGTAGAAACGTGTTTTTGTGCCATAATTATCGATATAAATCGTAAACTTTAAGTTTTAAGTATTTGGTAACGGCAAAATATGTGCTCAAGCCGGATATCAAAATGCCCACCCCAATAACACCTAAAAATACCAAACCAAACTCATAATAATCTGTTAAAATAACCAACTCAGGAATTTGTTGCTGTGCAAAATAAAGCGTGAGCACCAGTAAAATAACCGCAATTAAACCTGCTACAAAACCGTGTAAAATGCCGTAATTAATAAAAGGCCGGCGAATAAAACTACGCGTAGCGCCAACCAATTGCATACTTTTAATTAAAAAACGTTGCGAATAAATTGCCAAACGTATGGTATTATTAATTAAGCCAACAGCAATAATTAACAATACAAAGCCAAAGCCTAAAATTACAATTGAAATGGTTTTAATGTTTTGATTAATCATATCTACCAAAGATTTTTGGTAGCGTACCTCGTTTGTCATCGGGTTTTTGCGCAAACTCTTGCTCAATTTTTCGATGCTTTCGTTATTGGCATAATCTGCTTTTAAATAAACATCAACAGAAGATAATAGTGGATTGTAGCCTAAAAACTTGATAAAATCTTCGCCCAAATCCTTAGTTAAATTACGGGCGGCAATTTCTTTACTAATGTACTGGGTTGATTTTACGTACTCGTTTTTTTCAATTTGCTTTTGAAATTGCAAAATATCAACCTCCTTTGTTCCTTCGTTGATGATGACGTTTAAAACGATATTTTCTTTAACATAATTTGAAAGTTTGCGCCCATGTACAATAATAAGCCCCAATAAACCCACCATGAGTAACACTAAGGAAATGCTTATTACGGTAGATACGTAAATAGTTTTGGTTTTCTTAGATGCCCTACTGTCTTCAAATTCTTCCATAAAACGATATTTATTTTGCGAAAATAATAAACCTTAGCTTAATAAAAGCATCAATCCCATATTTAACAATTTTTCACACAGCGTGAAATAACTTGCCAAGCCTTGCTGGCTATTTTAGCCTACAAGTTTTTTGTTTAACTAAACTGTTTGAGGTTAAAAATGTGCGTTCATAAATTTTTTGGCTTAAGTTTTTTTCGCATCCTTAAAACATTTAGCTTTTGAAGCATGCTTAGCGTTTGGCATTTTAGTTGCAATGAGCCAAACATCATTAACTATAAAAAACATAAAGTCATGGCAACACAAAAAAAATCAAAAGTATCAGAAGAAATGAAGAATTCAGAGTTTCACCAATTCTTTATTGACGAGTTGAAAGACATTTATTGGGCAGAAACTCATTTGGTTAAAGCACTTCCGAAAATGAAAAAAGCTGCAACAAGCGATGAGTTAGCGCAGGCGTTTGAAAAACACCTTAACGAAACCCAACAGCATGTAGAAACCTTGAATGAGGTATTTGAATTATTGGACGAAAAAGCAGCAGGAAAGAAATGCGAAGCGATGGCAGGTTTGATTGCAGAAGCCGAAGATATTATTTCTGATACTGATAAAGGAACAATGGTAAGAGACGCTGGCCTGATTTTGGCAGCTCAAAAAGTAGAGCATTATGAAATTGCAACCTACGGAACCTTACGAGAGTTTGCAAAATCGATGGGCCACAACGAGGTTTATGATTTGCTTTCTAAAACGTTAGAAAATGAAAAGGCAACAGATGTGGCCTTAACTAAGGTTGCAGAATCATTTGTAAACGAGGAAGCAATTGCGGAATAAATAATTTCATCTACCTATGAAATTATTACGGCCAGCTTCAAAAAGAAGTTGGCTTTTTTATTAAAATTTAGAAAATGGAAAAATTGTATACCGCAGTAGTTACTGCAAAAGGAGGAAGAGACGGGCACATTAAATCTGCCGATGGTGTTATTGATATGGATTTAAAGGCTCCCAAAGCTATGGGTGGCGAAGATGGCTTTGCAAACCCCGAGTTATTATTTGCCGGAGCTTGGGGAAGTTGCTATTTAGGCGCATTAGGTTCTGTAGGCAAGAGAGACGGTGTTGATGTAAGTGAAGCTACCGCGGAAGTACACGTAAGCTTTAATCAAGAAGGTGAAAGCAGCTATCAGTTATCGGCAGAAATACACGTACACATTCCCGGACTAGCTTTAGAAAAAACTCAAAAGTTAGCAGATGCCGCACACCGGGGTTGCCCATATTCAAAAGCAACCAGAGGGAACATAGAAACCCTTGTAAAAGCCGTTTGACATTAAAAAGCGGCAAGGCTCAGGTTTTATTACGATAGTAATTAAGCTTGAGCTTTTTTTTTGAAAGACCAACAAAAAAATCCAGCAAACCTAAACAGGCTAAATAGTGCCAATTGCTTTCAACCCTAAAAACGCAGCTATTTACGTATCTAATTTATGCAAAGCGTTGAGTAAATAAATCACCCGTTCTTACCGCTTTTAAAAAATGTATCCTTAGATTTGGTTTTAAATAAAAAACACTGTTTGGCTTACAAATTCAATTTTCTCCAAACATCAAATTTTAAATAATTTTCAATTCCTTAAAATAATGAAAGAAGTATCAGATATTGGCGTAATCGGAATCGCCGTTATGGGCGAAAATTTAATTCTTAACATGGAAAGCAAGGGCTTTCATGTAAGTGCATTTAACCGTACGGTTGATAAAGTTGAAAGTTTTGTAGAAGGCAGGGCAAAAGGTAAAAATATTTACGGTGCACATACAATTGAGGATTTTGTGGCTTCTTTAAAAAGCCCTCGTAAAGTGATGTTAATGGTTAAAGCCGGCAAACCTGTTGATATTTTTATTGATTTGTTGATTCCTTTATTATCCCCCGGCGATATTATTATTGATGGCGGAAACTCACATTTCCCCGATACAGAACGCAGGGTGAAATACGTAGAAAGTAAAGGCCTTTTATTTATTGGCGCCGGCGTTTCTGGCGGAGAAGAGGGTGCTTTATTAGGTCCATCTATTATGCCAGGTGGTTCTCCAAAAGCTTGGCCTGCGGTTAAACCAATTTTCCAAGGCATTGCAGCTAAGGTGGATGACGGAACGCCTTGCTGCGATTGGGTAGGCGAAGGCGGTGCTGGTCATTTTGTGAAGATGATTCACAACGGTATTGAGTATGGCGATATGCAGCTAATTAACGAAGTTTATCAGATTATGAAAGATGTTTTGAAAATGTCTGCTGATGAAATGCATGAGGTTTTTAAAGAATGGAACGAGGGTGAGTTAGACAGCTATCTTATTGAAATTACCCGCGATATCCTTGCCTTTAAAGATGAAGACGGGGAGCCTTTAGTTAATAAAATTTTAGATACCGCCATGCAAAAAGGCACTGGTAAATGGACGGGCACTGTTGCTTTGGATTTAGGCGTTCCTTTAACTTTGATTACAGAATCTGTTTTTGCAAGATGTTTATCTGCGCTGAAAGACGAACGTGTTGCAGCTTCAAAAATATTAACTGGTCCAAAACCAGCTTTCTCTGGCGATAAGCAAGCCATGCTGAACGATTTAAGAGATGCTTTATACGCAGCGAAGGTAATTTCGTACGCACAAGGTTATCAACTAATGAAAGCCGCCGCTGCAGAATTTAATTGGAATTTGAATTACGGAGGCATTGCGTTAATGTGGAGAGGTGGATGTATTATCCGCTCGCGTTTTTTAGGAAATATTAAAGAAGCGTACGATAACAATCCTGATTTGGCAAACCTATTATTAGATCCGTTTTTTGCTGATAAAGTAAAAGCGCACCAAGGAGGTTTAAGACGAGTAATTTCTGCCGCAATAATGGATGGCGTACCGGTTCCTTGCTTAAGCGCCGGATTAAACTTTTACGACGGCTACAGAACTGAGCGTTTGCCCGCAAACTTGTTGCAAGCACAACGTGATTATTTTGGGGCGCATACTTATGAAAGAATTGACAAGCCAAGAGGTAAGTTTTTTCATACCAACTGGACTGGCAGAGGTGGCGACACTTCTTCAACAACCTACGAAGTTTAGTGCTAAAAAATATATCAAAAGCTCCTCAGATAAGTTTCTGAGGAGCTTTTTTTTGGTTTTAAATCTCAACCGCTACAAAATCCTCTTTTGGCGCTTCGCAAAGTGGGCACCTATATTCCATAATTTCTTCAAATTTTAAACCCGGTTTTACATTATTAAACTCATCACCGTACCTATCATCAAAAATAGTTTTGCAATGTTTACACTGATGAACCTTTTGGCGGTCAACAAGCCGACTTTCCTTAGTTTTTTCGTTAAACTCTGGTAAAGCAAAGTTGAGCTCTAAACTGTAATAATATTCGCATAAACGGGATAAACTTGCCGCTAAATCTTCCTTGCGATTTACAGCGGCGAACACTACAAATTCTTTGTTATTTGGGTTAAAATTTTTGGTATGCAGTACTTCATATAAAAACGCACCGCCGGCCGTTTTTTCACTTTTTTTACGGATAATTACCGATCCAAACAAGCCCGTTCGGGGTTTAGTTTTTATGGCAAAGCAAAGCCCAAAAGTGCGTAAATCTGCCTCCTCAAAATATTTTGCCAGGTACAATTTTAAAGCTAAAGCTTCTTCACAAACATCCTCTAACTGCCAGTTTAGTTCGTTAGCCGCATGCCTTACGTTCAACCGGTGCTTATCTAGCAAATGGCTCCAAAACTTGCGGTCGTTAGGTTGAATACTTTTTATAATGATACTTTTCCAGGGGGTTGTATAAAGTTGCCCAATGCGAGTTTTTATGCATATTTCGGCAATATCTTCTAAAAGTTCTACCGCAAATTCTTCGTTTCTGCGGTATATACCTAACCAAAGTTTATTTTGTCCGTAGCGGTTAAATCCTTCGTAATAAGGCAGCTGAAATTTTGAGTGTTGCAACTTTTTTGAAATAGCCAACCCTACTAAACCATTTTCTTGTGCAATTTTTTGGTAAAGGGCAAAGCAATCTAGTTTAAGGTCTCCCCTTTCGGTGTTATTTAAAAGTTTTTCCTCTAAAAGCTTACTTATTAACGGAATATCTTCTGAATAAACCAAAGTAGGCCAGCTGTACATTTGGTTGGTTTGCGGATAACGAATGCTTAAAAACCAATAGTTACTTACTTCTGATGATACAAAATTTAAATGCCCTGTAAAAAAAGGTATCAAATTTTGGTCGTGGTCAACAATGTTGATTTTTAGCTTTGGCCGATGGTTAAACGAATTTAAAATATCTTTATAAACACCTTCTCTTAACCAATTTGTTGGATTTAAAATTTCTTCCGTAACATAAGAGCTCATGATATTGGGATAATCATCCGCATCAACCTCATACAATACACCGGCAGAAAAAAACGAATGTTCTAGATCTTCAAGCTGTGCACTGGCTACCCAAAAAATTAACTGTTGCCGGTTGCCAAACCTAATCGATTTTACGCCGCTGGCTTTTGCAATGGCTAAAACCTCCAATAAATCGCCAGGATAAACAATTCCACCGGGTAAGTTTACCTTTATCAAATTTTTTGTTTTTTCCATTTCCATTAAACAAGCGCTTTTGGTAAACTGCTCTCTAAAACCGCCTCCATAATTCTTTTCACCTCTGGTTTGCAAGAACCGCATCCGGTAGCTGCACCGGTTTTATCGCAAATAGCATTTAAGTTTGTACAACCATTTTTAACAGCGGTTTCAATATTGCCTTCGCCAACGTTGTTGCAGCTACAAACCAGCTTACCAATTACAGGTTCGGGTGTTTTTCCGCTCCTTAATAATTGCAAACGCTTATCGCTAAGCTCTATTTTTTTAGAAATCAGTTCCCTAAATTCTTGGAACTCGCCTTTATCGCCAATTAAAATTGTACCCACCAATTTATCTTTATGGATAATGCATTTTTTATAATAGCGTTTAGCTTTATCAATAAATACAATTTCTTCGTACTCATCATTAGGGCATTCGGGAATACCGATG